>JBEKYO010000129.1:0-15779 GCA_049510875.1 Steroidobacteraceae bacterium | reverse complement strand
CCGCGGGCAGGATGGATCGCCAATGTTGCATGAGGCGCCGATACTCGCCGTAGTAATGCGCAAGATCCGCCAGATCGTTGGCATAGGTATTCGCGCCCTCAAAACGCTGGAAGTAAATGGACAGACAGGTATCGATGGGGTGGCGCTGCAGGTGGATGATGCGGGCGTGCGGCAACGCCGCGTGGATCAATCCCAGCAACAGAAAATTGGTGGGCATTTTGTCCACCACCCGTTCCCCATCGGCCGATAAGCCCTGCAACAGGCGCAGGTACTCCTCGCCCAGCCCGGCAATCGCGGCGCCGCTCAGGGCGATCTCGGGCGCACCGGCGGCGGCCGCGCGGGTGATGGCCGGCGCGGAGGCATGGCCCCAGAAGCAGAGTTCGCCCGCGCCGACTACGGACGGATGCGAGGCCAGGATTTGCTCGGCGAGGGTGGTCCCCGAGCGCAGCATGCCGACGATGAACACGGGGCGCATCGAGGGGTGTCCCGCGTCCCGATGGCGGCTGATCCATGCGTGGCTGTGGGATCGGATGATCAAATCGATGGTCCGGGTGAGCAAGCCTCTGTCGTGCGCAGGACCGCACCGCTTGGCCAATTCGTTCGCGCGCCGGTAATGGGCGAACGCCTCGCCGAACTCTTCGAGGTCGTCGAAATACTTGCCCATGGCATAGCGCAGGGTAAGTTCCCGCTCGGGCGGCATCGCGCGTGCCGCGAGGCGCTGCGCCGCGTCCAGCCAGGCCCCATCGGCGGCCGTCATGCGCCGCAATCGCCCGAGTCCGGCCCAGGCCTCGGGCGATTGCGGGTCGATGGCAATGACCCGCCGGTACAGCTCCTCCGCCGCATCGAACCGGCCCGCGTCCGCGCGCAGCTCCGCCAATACCGCGAGCGCCGGCGCCGAATCGGGATCGATCTCGAGCGCGGCATTGCAGCTCGCCTCCGATAGGGCGCTGCGGCGCTGCAGTCGCAGCGCGGTGCCGAGCTCGATGTGGGCCGCGAGGAAATCCGGCTCGATGAGCAGCGCCCGGCGATAGCCCGCCACCGCCTCATCCAGCCGCCCCAGGCTGCGCAGCGCATTGGCGAGGTGAAAGTGTGCTTGGGCATTCCCGGGATCGATCGCCAGCGCGCGACGAAAAGCGGCCATGGCTTCGTCCCACCGGGCGAGCCGCATCAGCCCTTGCCCCAGGGTGTTGTGGGCGTCGGCAAAATCGGGTTTGACCTCGAGCGCCCGGCGACCGCTCGCCACGGCCTCCTCGTCCCGCCCGAGGTCCAACTGCAGGTCGGCCAGATTCTTGTGCGCCTCGGCAAAGCGGGGGTTGATGGCCAGTGCGCGCGCGTAGCTGGCGGCTGCCTGCTGAAGCTGGCCGCGGCGTGCGTGTGCATTGCCCAGATTGAGGTGCGCCACCGCATCATCCGGCAGGTACTGGGCCGCGCGCGCCAGCGCATCCAGGGCGTCCTTGCCCTGCCTGCCAAGAGCGACGCCCAGTAACTGCCACACCGCTCCGCAGGCCGGCCATCGGCTCTGCAGCGCGCGGGCCGCCTGTTCCAATTCCGCATCACGGCCGGCATTCATCAGCGCGACGAGCGCGCGCAATTCGGCTGCCGGCGCGTTGAAGTTGCCGAATCCACTCTTCGTCATGGCAGTATGATACTCATTGTCAGCGCTGACATAAGGGCGGCGACCGGGAGGGGAGGAATGGGAGTCAACTCGCGGCGGACGTCACGGCGCTGGTGGTTTGCGATCCTCTGCGCGCCGGCGCTATCGCTGGCCGCGGACGGCGCTGCCCCGGAGACCGGCCCCAATCTCGGCCCCTACAATGCGACGTTCTTGGAAGGCGGCATCGGCATCGACCGGCCGCTGGCCGCCGGATCCGAGTTGGTTGCGGCGGCGGCTTCCTGGTCGATCACGGGGTGGATCAGCACGGTGCGGCGCGAGCCCGGCGTGGTGATCGTGGCGGCCGTGGGCGACTGCGCCGGCGGTGCGGGCGCCGCCGGCTGGCGCGGCGTGTATCTGGCGGACGGCGAGCTGCGGGCGTCCCTTGGCTCAGGCGTCACCCTGCGCAGCGCCACGCAACTGCAGCCCGGCCGGTGGTATGCGATCGCGGCGACCTACGACGGCGCGATGGCGCGACTCTATGTCGACGGTGAGGAGCGCGCCGCGGCGCGCGTGGGAACACGCGCGGTCGCCCCGCGCCTCGAGCTCGCGCCCGTGGCGCCGCAGGATTCGGCCGCCGCCTCGCCGCACTTCGGCGGATCGCTGGCGCAGTTCACCCTCACCCCGGTCGCGCAAACGCCGCAACAGATCGGAAGCCTCGCGCACGCGGAGCCGCAGTTCGATCTCATCACGTTCACCGCGGTGGGCTCCGGGTGGCCGTGGCAGGAACACGCGTGGCGGGGACTCAAGGAGCCCCAGGATCCGTGGACGCTGCCGCATGCCAACACTGCGCCGAGCGCGCCGGTGGCGGTCGCCGCAGAACCCGCCCCGCGCGAGCTCGAGGCGCAGAGTGATGGGACGGCGATCATCCGCAACTGGCAGCTGGCCCCCGCGCCACGGATCAGCGCCGCCGGGGATGAGCTATCGCAACCCCGCTACCAGGACCGCGATTGGTATGCGGCGGTCGTGCCGGGAACGGTGCTCAGCACGCTGATTGCCCGAGGCGTGTATCCGGATCCGGATTACGGCCTCAATAACCTCGCCATTCCGGACACCTTGAGCCGCCAGGACTATTGGTACCGCAGCGTGTTCTCGGCGCCGGACGATTATCGCGGCCGCGACCTCACCTTGATTTTCCAGGGCATCAACTACGCGGCCGAGATTTGGCTCAACGGCCGGCGCCTGGGCGAGATGCGCGGTGCGTTTACCCGCGGCCGGTTCGACGTCACGGGCCTGGTGCGGGCGGGGGAGCTCAATGCGATCGCCGTGCGCGTGTCGCCGCCGCCGCATCCCGGGATCCCGCACGAGCAGTCGATCTCGGCCGGCCCGGGCAACAACGGCGGCGCGCTGGCCATCGACGGCCCCACGCTGCACCCGCGCGATCCGCACGGGCTCACACCTCAGCCGCAGCCGCGCACCGAGTCGGCCGACGGTTCCACCGGCGTGTCGGTCGAGAACCGCCGCGCCACGCCGGTCAGCGGCACGGTGGTCGCGAGCTTCGACGGCATCCGCGTGGAGAAGCCGGCGGTCCTGCCGCCCGGTGTGACCGAGGTGACGCTCGACGCAGCCGAGTTCAAGCAGCTGCACCTGACCGCCCCGCGCCTGTGGTGGCCGAACGGCTACGGCGCGGCGAATCTGCACGACTTGCACATCGAGGTGCGCAGCGGCGGCGCGGTGTCCGATTCGGCCTCGATGCGCTTCGGCATTCGCGAACTCACCTATGAATTGTCGCTGTTCGACCGCGAGGGCCGGCTGCGCCGCGTCGAGGTGGATCCAGCGCAGGGCACCCTGCTGGGCGAGCGCCTGATCGATGTGCGTCACGAGGCCATCAAGCGTACGCCGCAAGGCTGGGCCGAGAGTCTGACGGGCGCCGGCGAGACATCGCCGGCCGTGCGGCCCGCCGGCAGCGAGGCGCTGCGCCCGTATCTCGTCATCCGCGTGAACGGCGTGCCCATTGCGGCGCGCGGCGGCAGCTGGGGCATGGACGATTCGCGCAAGCGAAGCTCGCGCGAGCGGCTCGAACCGTATTTCCAGCTGCATCGGGACGCGCACCTCAACATCATCCGCAACTGGCTCGGTCAGAACACCGAGGAAGTCTTCTACGAGCTGGCGGACGAATACGGCTTGCTGGTATTGAACGACTTCTGGGTTTCGACGCAGGACTTCCAAATGGAACCGCAGGATCCGGCGCTGTTCCTCGCCAATGCGCGCGACGTCATCAGCCGCTATCGGAATCATCCGTCGATCGCGGTTTGGTTCGGGCGCAACGAAGGCGTACCCCAACCCATCCTCAACGAGGGCCTGGCCGATCTGGTGGCCACGCTCGACGGCACGCGCTACTACACCGGCAGCTCGAACGCGGTGAATCTGCAGGGCAGCGGCCCGTACAACTATCGTCCGCCCGAGCAATATTTCACGCAGCTCGCGCGCGGCTTCTCGGTGGAGGTCGGTACGCCGTCCCTCGCGACCCTGGAGTCGCTGCAGGCCTCCATCCCCGCGGCCGACCGCTGGCCGTTGAGCGATACCTATGCCTATCACGACTGGCATTTTGGCGGCAACGGCGACGTGGCGACGTTCATGGCGGCACTCGCGCAGCAGTATGGGCCCGGCACCAGCCTCGCGGACTTCGAACGCAAGGCGCAATTGATGAATTACGTGTCGTACCGGGCGATCTTCGAGGGCTTCGCCGCGCATCTCTGGACGCAAAACAGCGGGCGGCTGCTGTGGATGACGCATCCCTCGTGGCCGAGCAACACGTGGCAGATCTACAGCGCCGACTACGACACCGGCGCGGCCTACTACGCGGTGAAAAAAGCCTGCGAGCCGGTGCATGTCCAGTTGAACCTGCCGGACTTCGCCGTGGCCGTCGTCAACACCACGCAGCTGGATCAGCGGCATCTGCGGCTGCGAAGCCGCGTGCTGTCGTTGGATAATCGGCTGCTCGGCGACCGCGTCGAGCGAGTCGACGCCCGTGCCAACGCGACCACCACGCTTGCGCCGCTCGCCGACCTGTCGCGCGCGCTGCCGCGCGAACGGTTGGTGCTGGTGAAGCTCACATTGACCGATCAGCGCGGCGTACTGTTGTCCGACAATACCTATTGGCAGGCAGCCGCGTCCGCCGACCAACAGCGGCTCAACGATCTCGAGGCGCAACCGGTCGACGTGACGGCGCATAGCCACGAGTCGCCATCCGGTACGGTGGTCACGGTGCGGCTGGTGAATTCCGGCCGCGCCGCGGCGCTCAACGCGAAAATCACCATGCTGGATCCGGCGGGCGGGCGCGTGCTTCCGGTGTACTACGGCGACAACTATGTCGCGTTGCTGCCGGGAGAGGCGCGCGAGCTCGAAGTGCGCTGCCCGAGCGGCGCGCCGCCGTGCGCCCGGGTCGCGCTGCGCGGCTGGAACATCGTGCCCAAGGAAGCCGTCATTTCGCGCTGACCGGATCGCAGGGGGCCTGCGCACGCTATGTGAAACGATCGCGCGCGCAAAGCGTGACGCAGTTCCTGAGCCGCAGCGCCCGGACGGCGCGTCCAATTCGGAGTGAGACGCGCATAGGCGCACACGCGTACCGACTCGTCAATTATGGAAAACGAATCATTAACTGTCGGTCACAAAGTAAGCCGCAGGCCGCTTGCAGCGTTCTACGTATCAAGAGCCGGACTTCCGGTTTCCATGTGGTTCCAGGACATTCAATCAACGTCGAGGGATGACTCATGAACAACTTCGCGAAGAAATTACTGAGCGTTGCGGCCGTTACGGTCGCATTGGCAACGATCGCCGGCACTGCATCGGCGGAAACGACTTGGCAGCAAAACCATCCGCGCCGCACGCAGGTAAACCATCGTTTGAACAATCAGAACAGACGGATTCATCAAGACGTCAAGAACGGCACCTTGACCAAGGGTCAGGCGGCCGCGCTTCACAAGGACGATCACCAGGTTCGTCAAGAGGAGCGCGACATGGCCAGCCAGAATGGCGGACACATCACGAAGTCCGAACAGAACGTGCTGAATCAACAAGAGAACGGCATCAGCAAGGACATTCCGCCCAAGTAGCCGCGCCGCAGCGGCGAGATCGCGCCGGGGAGCGATGCGCCGCTCCCCGGCGGTCCGCCGGCGCCCGGACTTGCGCGGCCGGCGTCAGCTCTTGGAGCCGAATTTCCTGGAGGGTCTGCCGGCGCCCTCGTTCTTGAAGTCATTCGGCTCCACCCGATAGCGCGCCAACAGCTTGTAGAAGTCGGTGCGATTGCGCTTGGCAAGGCGCGCCGCCTGGCTGATGTTGCCCGCGGTCGCCTGCAAGTTGCTGGTCAAATAGTCGCGCGCGAACGTGTCCCGGGCCTCGTCGTACGTGGGCACGCTCTTCGCCATTCCGCCCAGCGAGCGCTCAACGAATTCCTTGCTCATGATTTTACTGTGCGACAGCGCGACGTTCTGTTTCACCAGCTCAAAGAGCTGCCGCACGTTGCCCGGCCAATCGGTGGTCGCCAGCAGCTCGATGGCTTCAGGCGTATAAATTTTTCGACTGCCGCCCGGCTCGGTCGCCTGCTCCAGAAAATGCGAGACCAGGAGCGGAATGTCCTCGCGACGCCGGCCGAGCGGCGGAATTTCTATCGGCAGGATGTTGATGTGGTAGTACAGGTCCTGGCGGAAGCCGCCGCCGTGCGTGAGTTCCTTCAGATCGCGGGTCGTCGTGCAGATGAGGCGCGCGTCGACGGCCGGCGCCGGTCCGTGGCCGGAGCGGCCCCGCAGCGCGTCCATGAGCTCCACCTGCAGGCGCAGCGGCAGATACCCGATTTCGTCGAGCAGCAGCGTGCCCCCGCTCGCGGCGTCGATCGCGCCAAGCCCCTGCTCCAGCCCCGTGGCCTGCCGCGGCGCCGGTCCCCGCCGTCCGAATAATTCAAATTCGAGCGCGTCCTCGTCCATGTCCCGGCAGCGGACCGCGACGAACGCCTTGTCGCGGCGCGCGCTTGCGGCGTGGATCGCGCGCGCAAGCATCTCCTTTCCCGTACCGTTCTCACCGGTCAGCAGCACCGGCGCATCGCTCGCGGCCGCCCGATTCGCGAGCGAGAGCCGGTCTTCCATGAGTTGGCTGCGGGCGACGATATCCGCCCGCCAATCGCCCTCGACCCGTGTGAACGTGGAGGCCTCGATCGCGCGCTCAACTTGCCCCAGCAGCTCCGCTTTTTCCACGGGTTTGACCAAAAACCCGAAGGCGCCGCACTGCGTGGCGCGAACCGCCTGGGCAATGGTGCCGTGCGCGGTGACGATGATGACCGTGACCGAAGGCCAACGGCTCTTTAATTCCATCAACAGTTCGAGCCCGTCGTTCGCTCCCAGGTGCAGATCGGTGATCACGAGATTGGGCCGGGATCGCACGCACACGTCCAGGGCCGCCATGCTGCTGTCGACCGCTTCCACGGCGTAGTTGGCGACCGCCAGACGAGTGGTCATGAGACGGCGCGACTCCGCGTCGGCGTCCACCAGTAGTACGCGGGCCTTGCGCTCGGTCTGCGGCGCGATGTCATCCTTGCGCCCCTTGCCGGTTTTCGGCCTGGCATTCATCCCGAAGCCGAGCGAGGTCGTGAGCGGTGGCGATTTGTCGTACATGATGTCACTCCTTTGGGTCATCACCGCTCGAGCGCGCTCCGCCCGCGGCCGAGGCGCGGACCGCCGTGGGTGCAATCGAGAAATGACGGCTGGCGCTCGCTGCCCGGGGGACAGGCTGCGCCACTGTTACGTCGGCTCAAAACTTAGCAACGTGCGCAGCGCTTGACTGTAGGGGATTTACGGCAATTGCCCTTATATTTGTCCTATGTTGATGATTTGCGACGCACGCCATTTCTGCCGCGCTGCAGCCGCGCCGCCGCGGGCCGCCCGCCGGACCTGCGAAAGCGCCGGCCGTTTTGGTAATGTCCCGGCTGGGGTGCAGCCATTTACAATAGGAAATACCATGATCGACCTCCGTTTCGCCCGCCGTGCCGCGGTCCTGGGCGCGGCATTTGCAGCGCTTTCCTTGCTGGGTTCCGCGCACGCGGCGGACTACACCGAGGCGGCCGCGACCTTCAAGCAGGCCGGCGACAGCCGACGTTTTTTTGACACGAGCTACGGGTACGCGATTTTTCCCACGGTGGGGGAGGCCGGCTTCGTGGTGGGCGCCGCCGTCGGCAAGGGGCGCGTCTATGCGCGCGGCCGCTTGGTTGGCGACACCACCATGACGCAGATCAGCGCGGGATTCCAGGCGGGGGGCAAGGCGTACAGCCAGATCATATTTTTCGAGGACAAACGCGCGCTCGATGAATTCGAGTCCGGCTCGTTCGAATTCTCGGCCGGTGCGAGCGCCATCGCGATCACCGCCGCGGCCGGAGCCAGTGCCGGCACCAGCGGCGTGCAGGCCGGCGCCAGCGGAACCGAGCGCAATGCGACAGTGGTCGGCGCCTACGTCAAGGGGATGGCTGTTTTCACGGTGGCCAAAGGCGGCCTCATGTACGCCGCCACCTTGGCCGGACAGCGCTATTCCTACACGCCGCGGCGCTAGGAGTCTGTCCCCTCCGCGGTCAGCTGCAACCGATGGTGCGTTGCATGAGGCCGCTCGAGGCTGGGGCCTGAGGCCTCGATACACGAATTCGCCACGCGGCGGCGCGTAACGGCGTAACGTACCGCCGGCGCACCGCGGAACTCGGCCGTGCGCCGGGAATGGGATTACGAATATAATCGATGACGCACAATAAGACGGTTCGACGGTGAGGATGGTTGCGGTTTGGGGCGTAAAGTCCATCGACGCATCGCCGGTGCTGGCTGGAAATACATCGGTCGGCGATGCGAATTGAATCCAATCCATATGAAGGAGATTGCAGATGAGTGCACAGGTTCGACCGAGTTCCGCCGACAGCGGCACCATGACCGAGAGCGGCTCTTTTGCCGCGCACCTCAAGACGATCGAACGCAAGATTCCGCTGCGCGCTCGATATGAGAATTTCATTGGCGGCAAATGGGTGGCTCCGGTCAAGGGCGCCTATTTCGACAATATCTCACCGACCACGGGTCAGGTGATCTGCAAGATCGCCCGCTCGCAAGCCGAGGACATCGAACTCGCGGTGGAGGCCGCACATGCCGCCGCCGGGCCCTGGGGCCGAACCGCGGTCGCCGCGCGCGCAAGCGTGCTCAACCGCATCGCCGACCGAATGGAGCAATATCTTCCGTTCCTGGCCGCGGTCGAAACCTACGACAACGGCAAGCCCATCCGCGAAACGAACCTCGCCGATCTGCCGTTGGCGGTCGATCACTTCCGCTATTTCGCGAGCTGCGTGCGCGCGCAGGAAGGCTCGCTCGGGGAACTCGACGACGACACCGTCGCCTACCACTACCATGAGCCATTGGGCGTGGTGGGACAGATCATTCCGTGGAACTTCCCGATTCTGATGGCGGCATGGAAGCTGGCGCCCGCAATTGCCGCCGGCAACGCCGTCATCATCAAGCCGGCCGAACAGACGCCGATGTCGCTGTTGGTGCTGGCGGATCTGGTCCAGGATCTCCTGCCCGCGGGGGTTTTGAACATCGTCAACGGATTCGGACTCGAAGCGGGCAAGCCGCTCGCAACCAATCCGCGCATCGCCAAGATCGCATTCACGGGCGAGACCACGACGGGCCGGCTCATCATGCAGTACGCGTCCGAGAACATCATTCCGGTCACCTTGGAATTGGGCGGCAAGTCGCCGAACATTTTCTTCGAGGACGTGATGCGCAACGATGATGATTTCGTCGACAAGGCGCTCGAAGGCTTTGCCATGTTCGCGTTGAACCAGGGCGAAGTGTGTACGTGCCCCTCGCGGGCCTTGGTGCAGAAATCGATCTACGACCGGTTCATGGAGCGGGCGATCAAGCGCGTCGAGACCATCAGGCAAGGCGATCCGTACGAAATGAGCACGCAGATCGGTGCCCAGGCGTCGAACGATCAATACGAGAAAATCCTCTCGTACATCGATATCGGCAAGAAGGAAGGCGCCAAGGTGCTGACCGGCGGCGTGGCCAACAAGCTGTCCGGGGATCTGTCCGGCGGCTACTACATCAAGCCCACCGTCTTCGAGGGGCACAACAAGATGCGGGTGTTCCAGGAGGAAATCTTCGGGCCGGTGGTCTCCGTGACGACGTTCGATACCCCCGAGCAGGCGCTCGAGATCGCAAACGATACGCTGTACGGCCTCGGCTCCGGCGTGTGGACCCGCGACCTCAATCTCGCGTACCGCTTCGGACGCGGCATCAAGGCCGGGCGCGTGTGGACCAATTGCTATCACGCGTACCCCGCGCATGCGGCATTCGGCGGCTACAAGAAGTCGGGGATCGGCCGGGAAACCCACAAGATGATGCTCGACCATTACCAGCAGACGAAGAACGTGTTGGTAAGCTACAGTACGAAAGCCCTGGGGTTCTTCTAGCAGCCGCGGTTTCGGGCGGATCGGCGGCGCACGGATCTTTGCAAAGGAGATCCGTGCGCCGTGCATGCTCCGGCCATTCGTGGAGGTCGCACTTGAGCAATGTCATCGCAATGGATCCCGGCCGCGTCGGCGTGACGGCGGCCGCGCGTCAATTGATCGAGGAATTGAAACGGGCCCACGGGCCGATCATGTTTCATCTATCGGGAGGCTGTTGCGACGGCAGCGCGCCGATGTGTTTCCAAGTGGGCGAATTCAAATTGGGTGGGGTGGATGAGAAGGTGGGCGAAATAGCCGGCTGCGAGTTCTGGATGGACCGCGCGCAATTTCTTCTCTGGGCGCATACCCGCTGGACCGTGGACGTGGTGCCCGGCAGGGGCGGCAGCTTCTCGCTCGAAGCGCCGCTCAACCGGCGGTTCATCATCCGCTCGGAGATGTGCGCCGTCCCGACTGCGACCGCTTCTTGACGTCGCGAAATCCGGCGCGATCGATACGCGTGGCGATGGGGGTTGCGGTGCTCGCCGCCTGCGGCGCCGCGCGCGCCGAGACCAGTGCCTCGAAGCTGGACGCCTTCTACGCGGCGGAGTGGAATTACGAACTCGAGCATCATCCCGAATTGGCCACCTATGTCGGGGATGCGCGCTTCAACGATCGGCTGAGCGACTACTCGGCCGGCGAACAGGCGCGGGAGGCGGCGCACGATGCCGTCCAGTTGAAGCGGCTGCGCGGCATGCCGACCGACGGATTGGATGAACAGCAGACGATCAGCCACGACATGATGCTGCGGCAGCTCGAGGCGTCGCTTGCCAGCTACCGGCTGAAAGAGTGGGAGATGCCGGTGAGCCAGATGAACGGCGTGCATCTCGATCTGGCCGCAATGTATGCGGCGATGCCCTTCCGCAGCGCCCAGGATTATCGAAATTACATCGCGCGCCTGCGCCAGATCCCCCGGGTGTTCGCCGAGGAAACGGCGGTCATGCAACGCGGCATGCGCGATCGCCTGATGCAACCGAAGTATCTGCTCGAGCAGGTGGCGTCGCAGGCGCAGGACATCGGATCGAAGAGCCCGGAGCAAAGCCCGTTTGCCTTGCCGCTCAAGGATTTCCCTGCCGACATCGGCGCCGGCGAGCAGCGAGCGCTGCGCACCGAGACGCTGGCGCTGATTTCGGGGCGCGTGCTGCCGGCCTATGTGCGCTTCGCCCGCTTCGTGCGCGAGCGCTACGCGCCCGCGGGGCGCAACGATCCGGGGATCTGGGCTCTGCCGAATGGCGAGGCGCTGTATCGCAATGCGATTCTCGAGCACGTGCAGACCACCCTCGACGCGGATGCCATCTTCGACGAAGGCATGCGTGAAGTCAGTATGATTCGGGGTGAGATGCTCGCGCTCGGCAAGGCGCGGGGCTTCGCCGATCTATCCTCGTTCAACGCGCACATCCAGTCCGATGCGACGCTGCATGGCACCTCGGGCGACCAATTGCTGGCGCTGTACCGGCATTACGAGGATCAGTCGTTGGCGAAGCTGGCCGAGGTGGTGCCCGTGCCGCCCAAGTCGCCGCTCGAGGTCGTGCCCATGGACGCCTTTCGTGCGGCCGCCGCGGTGCCCGCGGATTATTCACCGGGTTCGAGTGCCGGCGGCCGGCCCGGCCGCGTGAACGTGAACTTGTATCATCCCACCGATCGCCTGCTGCTGAATGTCGAAGCCATTGCCTATCACGAGGGCGTGCCCGGGCACCATCTGCAGTTTTCGACGGCCGACGACTTGAAGGCCTTGCCCGCATTTCGCCAGTTCGCGTCCTACGATGCGTACTCCGAGGGCTGGGCGTTCTATGCGGAGCGGTTGGGCAAGGAACTCGGCTTCTATCAGGACCCGTACAGCGAGTACGGCCGGCTGCAGAACGAGATGTGGCGCGCCATCCGCCTGGTTCTCGATACCGGCGTGCATCGAAAACGCTGGACGCGGCAGCAGATGCTCGATTTCTTCCGGCAGAACACCGCCATGGATGAGGAGAATATCCGCACCGAGATCGACCGCTACATCTCCTGGCCGGGGCAGGCGCTTGCCTACCGGCTGGGGCAGCAGAAAATTCTCGAACTGCGCGAACGCGCGCAAACTCGTTTGGGCGAGCGCTACGACAGGCGCCGGTTCCATGAACGAGTCTTGTCGCTGGGACCGGTGCCGCTCGATGTGATGGATGCGAGCGTGACGCGCTGGATCGACGAGCAGGTCAAGGCGGCGAACTAGCCCCGGTGCGCCCAGCCCCTCAGCGGTGCGCCGACGCAATAATCGTGCGCGCGAGTCCGCCGTAGTCGCCGTCGAAGTGGTGACCGCCCTTGAGTTTCACGATCATGACCTTGTTCGGGTCCAGTTTCGGACACAGCGAGTCGTGCTCGTCGGCGCCGTAGATGCACAACAGCGGCGTGCCCGTGATCTTATCGATTTCGGGCATCGTTGCCGGTCCGGAGTTGTCGTCCGAGAGCCAACTCGACAGGTGAAATACAAACAGCGCGTGCTCCGACATCCCCATCACGACGGTCAGCGCCACGTGCGATCGCGTCGCGGCCGTCAATCGATTGACCGCAAAGGGCATCACGTCGGCGCCTTGCGAATAGCCGATCAGCATGACGCGCTGCTTGCCGAGAGCGGTCAGGTAGTAGCGGATCATGCGCTCGAGATCCGCGCCCAGTCCGTCCGGCGTGCGCGCGGTCCAAAAGTAGCGCAGTGAATCCAATCCCACCACCTCGATCCCGTCGGCGCTCAGGGCGGCGGCCACGTCCTTGTCGAGGCCCGCCCAGCCGCCATCGCCGGACAGCATGATGGCGAACGTGTCGGAGGGGGCAATGCCGGGCTGCGCCGCGATTGCGATGAGCGGCAGATCGCCGAGCGGGCCGCTCGCCGAGGCCGTGGCCGGGGGAGCACTCTGGGCCATAAAGGCATCGAACGCCTGCGCATAGGCCGGGGCCCACGCAGGGGGCGCGCCCGCCTCAGCCTCTGCGCGCGGGACTGCGACGAATTGCGCGTGCGGAACTTGCGCCACGAAATCGCGAACGGCGCCGGGGCCGGGACTGGGGCTGGGACCGGGGCTGGGACCGGGATTGGGATCGGGGCTGGGACCGGGATTGGGACTGGGATTGGGATTGAGACTGGGACTGAGACCGCAGAGCGTGGATTCCTCGCCTTGCAAAACCACCCACGGATTGCCGACCTGTTTGGACGGCAGAAAGTCGACGCCACCATCACGGGCGTGCGCACTGAAGGTCAGGCCGGAGCCCTTGCACAGGCGTTTTCGCAGGGGAGAGCTCGGGCAAAAATCCATGCTCACGGCGCCGGCGAAGGTATTGGCCGGCGCTTGGGCGAGAGTCGCATAGGCAAAAGTTGCGCCCGCGGCGTATCCGGCCAGGATCGGATTCAGGTAGGTGGGCAGCCGATAGTAGGCCTGGACGAAATGGCTGAGATTCTCCAGGTCGCCATCGGGGAACACGCAATCCGCGGCGTCCGCCTCGAATTTGGCGTCGAACTGCGCGAGATCGATGCCGGCGACCATGGCGCCCCGTTGCGCGAGCTGGTGCGCGAGGTCCGCCATGCGCGGCGTCCAGCCGTCGGCGCCGGACAGCAGCAAGACGAATCCCCTGGGGCTGCCGTGCGGTACGAACATGCGCAAGTCCTCGATGCGCCCGTGGCTCAGTCTTTGCTCGGAGACGGGCGTCCACACAGGCGCCGGCGGCGGCAACTGCGGCGCCCGGATCACGCTGCGCAGCACCGACCCGCCGGTGGCCAGCAGGGCGGCCACCGCCGCCAGGAGAACAATCGCGCGCAAGGCTCGCATGATGACACCGTAGATGAGGACACGGCAGTATGCCAGCGCCGGCGCCGAGCCACCTGTGCGCGTCAAGGACCGGTCGGGTAGGCGTCGATCTCCTCGAGCATCTCGGGGCCGCCGAGCGCCTGCATTTGGCTCAAGATCCAATCGCGACGCTGCTGCACGTAGCGCGACGGCGCGGCCGCCGAATAGCGTTCGGGGCTCGGAAGCACGGCGGCCAGCACGGCGGCATCGCTGCGGCTCAGCCGCGCCGCGCTCTTGTGAAAGAATCTCTGCGCCGCGGCCTCGGCGCCGTAGACGCCGTCGCCGAACTCGGCGCTATTGAGGTAGATCTCGAGAATCCGCCGCTTCGGCCAGCAGCTTTCGATCAGCACGGTGAAATAGGCCTCGAGTCCCTTGCGCAAATAGCTGCGCCCGGACCATAGGAACAGATTCTTGGCGACCTGCTGGCTGATGGTGCTGGCGCCGTGCACGCGGTGGCTGTGCTGATTGAGCGCGTAAGCCTTCTCGATGGCTTCGATGTCGAAGCCGCGGTGCTCCGGAAACTTCTGATCTTCGGACGCGACCACGGCCAGCGGCAGGTTCGGCGAAATGTGCGTAAGGTCAACCCAGGAGTGCCGGAACACGTACGCCGAATCGTGACTGGCCCATGCGGCAATCTGCGCTTCGGCCATGAAGGCGCTGTACGGGGGATTCACCCAGCGCAGCGCCAAGACCGCCAATCCGGACAGCAGGACGCACAGCACGACGGCGTAAATGGCCGCGCGCACCGCTCGGCCGGCCCAGGACTTGGCGCGCGCCATCAGGACGCATCGATCTTGCGCACGCTCGTCATGATGACCGCCTCGACCGGCACGTCGTCGAAGCCGCGCTTGCGGCCGGTTTCCACATCCGCGATCTTGTCGATCACGTCCATGCCTTCGGTCACGCGCGCGAACACGGCGTAGCCGAAGTTTCCGCGGCTGTGGTCCAGGAAATCGTTGTCCTTCAGGTTCACGAAGAACTGCGAGGTCGCGCTGTTGACGTCGCTGGTTCGCGCCATCGACAGCGTGCCGCGCGTGTTTTTCAGGCCGTTGTCGGCCTCGTTCTTGATCGCGGCCTGGGTTTTCTTCTGGCTCATATCCTCGGTGAAGCCGCCGCCTTGAATGACGAAGCCGGGAACGATGCGATGAAAGATGGTGCCGTCAAAAAAACCGTCGTCGATGTACTGCTTGAAGTTGGCGACCGAGATGGGCGCTTCTTTTTCGAAGAACTCTATGGTGAAGTCGCCCAGGGTGGTTTCGAAGAGAATCATGTGTGTTGTCCTACTGTGATGCGTGATTTGCCGGAAAAATCGGAATGCGAACGGATGGAGCCGAAACCCCGGTCGCCGAGCATTGCGGCAACCTTGTGGGCCTGAGTGTCGCCGTGCTCGAGCACCAGCCAGCCGCACGGGTTCAGGTGGCGGGCGGCGCCGTCGATGATCGCGCGCAGTGCCTCGAAGCCCGTGGGGCCGGGCGCGAGCGCGAGCAGGGGTTCGGCCGCGAGTTTCTCGAGCGCGGGATCGCCGCAGGCGACGTAGGGTGGGTTGGCGACGATGATGTCGAAGCGCTCGCCGGGCACCGCATCGAACCAGGAACCGGCGCGCCAGCGCACGCGCGGTAGCGCGAGCCTGCGCGAGTTCTGCCGGGCCACCGCCAGGGCCGGCGCGGAGACATCGACGCCGGTGATGCGGGCGCATGGCCGCTCGGTCGCGATCGCCAAGGCGATGGCGCCGCTACCGGTGCCGAGGTCGAGCACGGAGCGCGCCTCATCCCGCGGGCATAGCGCCAACGCCAGCTCCACCACCAGCTCGGTCTCGGGGCGCGGCACCAGCACGTCGGGCGTGACCGTCAATTCCAAC
>JBEKYO010000128.1:0-12768 GCA_049510875.1 Steroidobacteraceae bacterium | reverse complement strand
GAGGACGTGTTTGCCGCGGCCATCGTCGCCGGCGCCATGTCGGTCGATGCGCTGAAAGGCAGCGATTCGCCGTTCGATGACCGCATTCATCAAGTGCGCGGCCAGCCCGGACAAATCGCCGTGGCGCGCGAGTACCGGGACTTGATCGCCGGCAGCGCGATTCGCGCCTCGCACCTCGACTGCACGCGGGTGCAGGATCCCTACTCATTTCGCTGTCAGCCGCAGGTCATGGGTGCGTGCTTGGACATCATCCGCAATTGCAGCGTCACGCTTCGCCTCGAGGCCAACGCCGTGACCGATAATCCGCTGCTGTTCGTCGAGCAAGGCGACGTGCTGTCGGGTGGAAATTTTCACGCCGAGCCGGTGGCCTTCGCCGCCGACACGCTCGCGCTCGCCATTGCCGAGATCGGCAATCTCTCCGAGCGCAGGATCGCCGTGCTGGTCGACCCGAAGATGAGCGGGCTGCCGCCGTTCCTGGTCGAGAACAGCGGCGTGAACTCGGGCTTCATGATCGCGCAGGTCACCGCGGCGGCGCTGGTGTCCGAGAATAAAACCCTCGCGACGCCGTGCAGTGTCGACTCCATACCCACCTCCGCCAATCAAGAGGATCACGTCAGCATGGCCACGCATGCCGCGCGCCGCCTGGGGCCCATGGTCGAGAACGCAGCGACCGTGGTCGGCGTCGAATTGCTGGCGGCCGCGCAGGGCATCGACTTTCACCGCCCCGCGCGCTCTTCGGCCAGTCTCGAACGCGTCCACGCCGGCGTGCGCGCCGACGTCCCGTTCTACGCGGCCGACCGTTACTTCGCGCCGGACATCGAGGCGGCGAAAACATGGGTGCAGTCGGGACGATTCGCCGCCTTCGTGACCCGATTGCTGCCATCGAGAGCCGACGCGTGACCCGGCCGGCTGCCGCGGGCGCGCTCGGCGCCCTGCTGCTCGCCGCGGCACTGCTGCCGCAGCGCGGCCAGGCCGTGGAACTGAATCTCGCCGACGTGAGCTGCGCGAAGTATGAGAACGAAGTGCTCACCTCGAGCATCCCCGGCTACAGCGCCGATCCCATCGACACCGTGATGTGGCTGTTCGGATTCTCCACGGCGAAGGCGGGGGATCGCGTCATGTACGGCGACTCGCTGAGGGCGTACGGCTTCGCGCTGGACCTCGAATGCAAGGACAATCCGACGACGACCCTGCTCCACGCAGCCACCTCCGTCACGTCCAAGCGCGACAACCCCATGGATTTGACCCGGTTGGATTGCGCCACCTTCGAACCGCGCCACGCCGCCCTGCGCAAAACGGATCCGGAAAGCGCCAATACCCTCACGATGTGGATGCTTGGGTTTGCGGTCGGAATCGCCGGCAGTCAAATTCTGGATCCCGGCGCCTTGGCCAGATTCGACGCCGCGCTGGACGAGCGTTGCACGAAACATCCGCACGACAGCGTTTTCGACGCATTGAGCGCGCCGAATCCGGCCGTGCCGGCGTCGAGGACGACCGCCCCCGCCAAACCCAAAGCACACGCGCACGGCGCACCGTCGCCGTCATCGTCACCGGCACCGGCACCGGCACCCTCATCGTCACCGGCACCGGCACCGTCACCGTCATCATCGCAATCACCGACGTCGCCGCCGTCACCGTCAGCATCACCGCCGCCGTCACCGTCACCGTAGTCTTCGGACTCAACCCACGGGCCGCCAGCCGTCCGGCAGCAGATCGAAGGTGAGGGTATCGCGGTAGGCGAACTGGTTTCCTCCCAGTACCTCGATCGGCGTCAGCATGTGCCAAACGCGATCATCGTCGAACACGTAGCACTCTCCGGCTTCGCGCATGGTGAAGCGGTCCAGTTCCTGTTTGTCGTTGTCGGTGATGACCACCTCCCCGCCGCTGGCGCCGCACCGCGCCAGTAAATGTGTCGCGAGGTACTTCTCACCATCCTTGTGCAAGCCGGGCGGACTCGTGTCGCAGGGGCGGCCCGGGGTCGCTGCAAACCGCATGACATGCATGTTGACCGAATAGGTGGCGCCAACCTCCGACAGCGGCAAGTACATGAGGTGGTGGGCAATCAATTTGGCGGCACCGGCCGAGCCCGCGATCTGGGGAGGCAGGGGCGCGTATCGGCGCGGCTGACCGCCGAGCGTGGTGTTGTATTTCTCCAGCTGCACGTACGGCGCGGTGTCATCGCACGGCGCCACGTCCACGCCGCCCTCGAGGATCCGCGCCTTGAACCGATTCAAGGTACGAAACCTGGCGCCGCCGCCGTAGTACTGGTCCTTGGGCATGGACCAAGCCGCGTGCGCCAGTTCGCCCAGCGCCTCTGCGATGTCCAGATCGACGGGCAGGCGCTGACGGGTGAATCCGCGTTCGCCGATCTCCTCGCGCGCCTGGGCGTGCCTTCCCACCGCAACGAACCCATGGTCACGCATGACGCTAACCTCCCCGCGGTGACGCCGTCCGACGCTCGCCATTTGCAACCTAAGAATTCTACGGCCGGCCGCTGCCGGGTCGCTCGTGAGACATATCTTACGCACTGCACGGCCGCCAGCCGACAGCCGGCGGCGCGGATGCAGCAAAGAATGGCATGTTAATTCGCGGCGGAGGATTGGGGATGGCCGCATGTGGGGGAGAATTCGGCCGCTGTACGACGTCGTCGAATATCCGATAAAACGCGTCGCCGGCATCGACCGCACTGAAAATCAGGTAGGTTTCCTGATCGCCGGTGGCGCCGATCGCTGGCGCCTCTAAGGCGTGACCTTCGCATTGCGGCCCCCGGCCCGCGAGGCAGGTTACCTTCGAAACGACTGCCGGGTGGGAAGAGGGCCTTCGATGAATGAATTGGGACTCGCCGAGTTATACGAGGTCGCTGCGCGCGCCACCATCAACCGGCGCTGCGCGCTGGTCTACCTGCACGATATTCGGGGCAGCATGCAGGCGCTGTTCAGCGCCGTCGAGTTGCTCGGACGATCCGCGAAGTCCAGCGGCACCAATCAGGAGCGGGTGGACAAGGCGTACGACCTCGCCAGGCGGGCGATCAGCCACCATGAAAAATCCACGCTGGGAGCGCTGCAAGCACTCACGTTGCAGCATGACGAGGCGGCCGTCGTCGACGTCGCCGAGGTGGCGGCCGCAGCGGCGCATTTCTTGCGAAATCGCGCCGCCGCCCAGGAGGTCATGGTCACCGCCTTGGCCCAGGATCCGGTGAGAATCATCGCTCAGCGCGCCAAGCTTCAGACATTACTGGTGGGACTGATGGCGGAGGCCGTCGACGGCGGGCCCCATGGGATGGATCTGCCCGTGTCGGTTGACCGCTGTGGCGACGACGCCGTCATCACGATCGGCTCCGAGGCCGGTTTCGCCGCCATCGGCACCACGGAGGATTTGTTGCGCCGCCCAAGCGCAGGCCTGCTGCAGAAGGAATTGACGCTATTGTTCGCGCGCCAATTCTTGGGCGACAATGGCGGGCGGCTCGAGATCGACGCGCAGGCGTCGCCGCGCGGAGCACTGCGTTTGGTTTATCCGATCGCTACCTGATCGAAATCATTCGCCGCGATTCGGGCGTCGGCCACCGAAAAGTAGTACTCGAGCAGGTGATGTCCCCTGAGGTAGACGAACATCGTGGACGAGGCATGAAAGAGTTCCCGCATTGGATCCTCCGAGTGGGCTTCCTGCTCCTGGTTGCACCGCTGTCAAGCCGTGGCGATACCTTTCAGCGCGTGTACTTCGATCCTTCCACCGACGAACTGGTCATTGGCATTCTGTACCGCGGCACCAATCCGGACCACCAATTTTCGCTCAAATGGGGCCCTTGCGAGACCCGCGACGCAGAGCGCCAGATTACCGTCGAACTCCTGGACCAACAATGGCATGACGCAGCGCAACAAGAGTTTCGAAAGACGCTGCGCTTCAGCCTCGCGGATCTCGACTGCCGGCCCTCCGTGGCCACTGTTCGGACTGCGCCCCGCTTCTACTTCACCTTGCAAATTCCCGCGCGCAACGGCGCCTAAGCCACGCCGCTCAGCCTGCGCGCGGATGATAGCCGATTATTGACTTCCGCTTCCGCGGCGAGCCAATCCTCCAGTTCGTGTCCGGGTGCAAACCGGCGTTGCGCCGCACGCAAATAGGCGCTGAGTTCGATCATATTGCGCCGCTCGGTCTCCGACAGCACGACCGGCGGACTGAACCGCAGAGGATAGAAATTATGGGTAGGCCTTGCAGTTAGCACAGTCATGAACTCTCCGCTGTCAAATCGCGGGATTTGAGGACCTGGCGCCAACACGCGCCCCCTGGGCGGCACTGCAGCGCACCCCAAGCATTGTGGAATCGCGGCGCGATGCAGGGGATCGGTCGAACGCTGACGGTCGTGCCGGAATTCTCCGACACGCCTGCGGGGACGGGGAGACGGGGGGACGAACGGAGGGGCAGCCGGACTGACGGGCCGGCCGGGTCAGGTTCCCTGATTCAAGAGCGCGGCATTGCCGCCGGTGGCCGTGGTATTCACCGTCAGGGTGCGCTCGCTCGCGAAGCGCGCGAGGTAATGCGGTCCGCCGGCCTTGGGTCCCGTTCCCGACAGCCCGGTTCCGCCGAACGGTTGTACGCCGACCACCGCGCCGATCATATTGCGATTGACATACGTGTTGCCGATGGCGGTTTTCGCAAACGCCTCTCGCCAGAACGACTCGAGGCGCGTCTGGACGCCCAGGGTGAGACCGTAATTGCTGGCGCGAATGGCCGCCAACACGTTCTGGACGTCGCGCGCCCGATAGCGCACCACATGCAGCAGGGGACCGAACTCCTCGCGGGTCAACTGCGCGGCGCCGTTCAACTCGATGAGGTGCGGAGCGACGAAGCTGCCGTGCGAGTGCGATTCGTCGAGGCGGCAGGCTTTGATGATGCGCGCTTGGCCCTGCATCGCGGCGACGTGCCGCATCAAACTCTCCGCGGCGGCGGCGTTGATCACCGGGCCGACATCGGTTTGCAGATCGGCCGGGTTGCCGATGATGAGTTCATCCATGGCGCCCGCCAGCATCTCGAGCATGGTGTCGGCGACATCTTCCTGAAGGAACAGCAGCCGCAGCGCGGAGCAGCGTTGGCCCGCGCTCATGAACGCGGAGCTGATGACATCGTCGATCACCTGTTCCGGAAGAGCGGTCGAATCGACGATCATCGCGTTGAGTCCGCCGGTCTCCGCGATCAGCGGCACGATCGCCCCGTTGCGTGCGGCCAGCGCCCGGTTGATGGTCAGGGCGGTTGCCGTCGATCCCGTCATGGCGACGCCCGCGAGCGCGGAATGCGAGAACGCGATCTCACCGAAGATCCGGCCCGGCGTCGGAACCAAATGAACGGCGTCCGGCGCCACCCCGGCTTCGTGCAGTAACCGGACGAAACGCGCGGCGATCAGCGGGGTCGGTTCCGCAGGCTTCGCCACCACCGTATTGCCGGCCGCCAAAGCGGCCGTGACTTGCCCGGCGAAAATGGCCAGCGGAAAATTCCACGGACTGATGCAGGCGAACACGCCGCGGCCGTGCAGGGACAATTCGTTGAGTTCGCCGGTCGGTCCGCTGAGGCGCGTTGCGCCCTCGAACTGGGTGCGGCCCATTGCGGCGTAGTACCGGCAAAAATCCACGGCCTCGCGCACTTCGGCAATCGCATCCGGCAGGGTCTTGCCCGCTTCACGCACCAGCAGCTCATAAAATTCCGCGCTCGACTTCTCGAGCAAGCCGCCTGCCGCCTCGAGCAGGTCCGCGCGCGCCGCGCCGCCCCGCGCGTCCCAGGCGTGCTGTGCGGCGCCCCCGGCATCGAATGCCCGCGCAATCTCCGCGGGCGCGGCATCGCGCGCGTGGCCCACCACATCGCGGCGGTCGGCGGGGTTCGCGATGACGTGCGTTTCGCCCCGCGCGGACTTGCCGCTGATGAGCGGACCCGCCGTGTGCCCGGAGCTCCGTCGCGACGTCACCGACCGCAGCTCATCGAGCACAGACGGGCTGCCGAGGTCGAGTCCGGCCGAGTTACGCCGGTCTGTATACAGCGCGCTCGGCACCGGCAGCCGCGGGTGCGCATAGGAGTCCAATCGCTCGACTTCCGCGATGGGATCGCGGACGATGTCCGCCACTGCCACCTGCTCGTCCATGAAGCGATTCACGAAGGACGTGTTGGCGCCGTTCTCCAGCAGGCGGCGCACCAGATAGGCCAGCAAGTCCTTGTGCTCGCCGACGGGCGCATACACGCGCACCGGCGGGAAATTGGCGATTTGCCGCGCCGCCTCCGCGTATAGCAGCCGTCCCATCCCGTGCAGCCGCTGGAACTCGAATTCCGCGCCCCGGGGCGCCAATTCCAGGATGGCCGCGATGCTGTGCGCATTGTGGGTGGCGAACTGCGGCAGGATCACGTCCGCGTGAGCGAACAACGCGCCGGCGCACGCCAGGTAGGACACGTCGGTCGTGATCTTGCGGGTATACACCGGATAGCCCTCGAGTCCGCGCTCTTGGCCGCGCTTGATCTCGCTGTCCCAGTAGGCGCCCTTCACCAGCCGGGCCGTCATGCGGCGGCGGCTTACCCGTGCGAGCGCCGCCACCCAGTCGATCACGTCCAACGCCCGCTTGCCGTACGCCTGGATGGCCAGGCCGAGCCCCGGCCAGTCGCGCGTCGCCGCATCGCGCGCCAACGCCTCGATGACGTCCAGGGAAAGATCCAGCCGATCGGCTTCTTCCGCATCGATGGTCAGTTGGATGCCGAGCGCCGCGGCGCGCCGCGCCAGATCCAGCACTTGCGGCACCAGCCGCTTGACCACGCGCTCTCTTTGCAGCAGCGAATAGCGCGGCTCCAACGCCGATAACTTGATGGAAATGCTCGATGCTTGATGCGGCGGCCGCGCGCCGGCGGCCGCCCCGATGACATCGATCGCATGTTCATACGAGCGGCGATAGCGCGCGGCGTCATCGCCCGTTCGGGCGCCTTCGCCCAACATGTCGAAGGAGCACAACGCGACCTCCGGTTCGCGTGCGCTGCGCGTCAACGCTTCCTCGATGGTGCGTCCGACGACGAACTCGCCGCCGATGATGCGCATGGCCCGGCGCACGGCGAGCCGCACCAGAGGTTCGCCCGCCTTGCGCGTGAGCGTCTTGATCCAACCGGCCGCATCGGACTTGATGCTCGGGTCGAGTTCGAGAATTCCGCCCGTCAACATCAGGCCCCAGGTCGAGGCGTTGACGAACAGCGATTCGGATCTGCCGGAGTGAGCCGACCAATCGCCGCCGGCCAGCTGCTCGGCGATCAAGCGGTCGGCGGTCGCATCGTCCGGAATGCGCAGCAGCGCTTCGGCGATGCACATGAGCGCAATGCCTTCCTGATTCGACAGGCCGAACTCCTGCAGGAACGCGTCCAGGAAGGGACGTTCGTCGCGGCGCTCCCGAGCGCCTTCGACCAGCGCCACCCCTAAGGCGACGGCGCGGTGCCGCGCGCCTCCGGTGAGCTCCAACCGATGCAGCAAACGCGTGACGGCCCGGTCCTCGGCCCACAGGGCATGCTCGCGCATGTCCTGCCGCAGTGATTCCAATCCCGGGAGCCCGGACTGCCTGGTCAGGTGGACGGCCATTGGATGAGGTTCCTGTGTATCGCTACGGCGAATTATCGTCCAGGGCGGCGAAGAACACCAAGGGCGCCGAGGACTCGTGGGGCACCGCCGGGCCGACGACGACGCGGTCCCCCGATGCCGCCACGGCGAGATCCCATTCCT
Source organism: Steroidobacteraceae bacterium (assembly GCA_049510875.1). Taxonomy (GTDB): domain Bacteria; phylum Pseudomonadota; class Gammaproteobacteria; order Steroidobacterales; family Steroidobacteraceae; genus Bog-1198. Next base: position 5,039 of record JBEKYO010000128.1, on the reverse strand, counting down.
GCAGGCTCGTGATCGCGCCCTCGCCGGTATCCAGGGACACCGTGCCGCTGATTGCGAAAGCCAGCATCGTTGCGCGATGCGGCCGCAGGGACTGCCGTTCGCGCAGTCGCAGGGTCCACGCGCGTACACCCGTGATCGATTTGGAGACCATGAGGTTCAAATCCGCGCAGGGCCCATCCTTGAGTTCGCATCGTGTCGCGCACGCACCGTCGAATTCGGCCATGTCGCCGACCTCGCGCAGTTCGCAATGATTGCGGCCGTCGAACGTCAAGCGCACGCCGGCCCCCCGCAGCAGGACCATTTTTCGATGATAGTCGGCAAAATCCGAGAATGGACCCGACGCCTCGATTTGCGCGACGCTGACGCGCCACCGGAATGCGTCGCAGCCCGAGGGAACGCGGATGACTTCGTGTGTCACCCCGCCGCCGTTCTTCCAGGGACTTGCCTTAAACGAGGCTTTGCGGATGATTTGCATCGCCGGAAATCAGACAGGCTCCTAGCCTTGCCAGTACGTGGTCAACACGAAAACCAGCGCGATGATGCTGAGGCCCAGGAAGCCGAGCCTGCCGTGCGAAATTCCCCGCCCCGCGGGCGGGCGCGCCATAAAAAAGGCCTCGAACGGTGTTACGGTCCGAGGCCATATCTTTAAAGATCCTTCTTTTTTTTATTCGGCAGCTTCCGTGTCCCCCGCCGGTACAGTGTCATCCGAGTCGCCCATCCCGCCGCTCACATCCATAAAGCTACGGCGACGGCTGTCGTCGAACGCCCGTCGACGTCGCGCATGATACGCGAAGCCGGTGCCCGCGGGAATAAGGCGGCCAACAATAACGTTTTCCTTCAAGCCGCGCAGATCGTCCTTGAGGCCGCGAACCGCCGCCTCGGTGAGGACCCGGGTGGTTTCCTGGAAGGAGGCCGCCGAAATGAACGACTCGGTGGCGAGCGACGCCTTGGTAATGCCCAACAACATGGGTTCCCATGTCGACTGGTCCTTGCCTTCGGCTTTTTGCTTGGCAATAACATCGAGCAGCCGCCCCCGGTCCATCTGTTCGCCGCGCAGCAGGGCCGAATCGCCCGTTTCGAGCACCTCGATTTTACGTAACATCTGCCGCACGATCACTTCGATGTGCTTGTCGTTGATCTTCACGCCCTGCAGCCGGTACACGTCCTGGATCTCCCGAACCAGGTAGTTCGCCAGCGCCTCGACACCCTGCAGACGCAGGATATCGTGCGGATTGGGCTCGCCGTCGGCGATGACTTCGCCCTTCTCCACCTGCTCGCCTTCGAATACGTTGAGGTGCCGCCACTTCGGGATCAGCTCCTCGTATTTGTCGGCGCCTTCGCTGGTGATGATCAAGCGCCGCTTGCCCTTGGTCTCCTTGCCGAAGCTGACCGTACCGCTGCGTTCGGCCAAAATCGCCGAATCCTTGGGCTTGCGGGCCTCGAACAGGTCGGCGACCCTCGGCAGACCGCCGGTGATATCGCGCGTCTTGGAGGACTCCTGCGGGATACGCGCGATGACGTCGCCCACCGACACCTTGGAGCCATCTTCCAGGCTGACGATGGCGCCCGCCGGCAGCGCATAGACGGCCGGAATGTCGGTATTGGCGAACGTGACCTCTTTGCCCTTCGAATTGGTCAAACGCACCACCGGACGCAGGTCCTTGCCGCCCGAACCGCGCTGCTTCGGATCCAGCACCACGGTGCTGGACAGGCCGGTGACGTCGTCCACCTGGGTCGTGACGGTGATGCCGTCGACGAAGTCGGAGAATTTGATCATTCCGGCCACTTCCGTCACGACGGGGTGGGTATGGGGGTCCCAATTCGCCACCGATTGCCCGGCCGTCACCACGTCGGCATCGTTGACGGTGATGGTGGCGCCGTACGGGATCTTGTAGCGCTCGCGCTCGCGGCCGAACTCGTCGACCACGCCCAACTCACCGGAGCGGGACACGGCAACCAGATGCCCTTTCTCGTGGCGAACGGTCTTGATGTTGTGCAAACGTATCGTGCCCTTCGACTTGACCTCGACGCCGTTCGCCGCCGCCGCGCGCGAGGCCGCGCCGCCGACGTGGAAGGTACGCATGGTGAGCTGGGTTCCCGGCTCGCCGATCGATTGCGCCGCGATGACGCCCACCGCCTCCCCGATGTTGATGCGATGGCCGCGGCCCAGATCGCGGCCGTAGCACTGGGCGCAAACGCCGTAGCGGGTCTCGCAGGTGATCGGCGATCGCACCATGACCTGATCGATGCCCATCTTCTCCAGGAGCTTGACCAGCCGCTCGTCGATCAGCGTGCCGGCCTTCACCAGCACCTCGCCGCTCGACGCCACGACCACGTCCTCCGATGCCACGCGGCCGAGGACGCGCTCGCCCAAGCCCTCGACCACGTCGCCGCCTTCGACGATGGGGGTGATCGACAAGCCGAAGCTGGTCCCGCAGTCGATCTCGGTCACCACCAGGTCCTGCGCCACGTCGACCAAGCGCCGGGTGAGGTAGCCCGAGTTCGCGGTCTTCAAGGCCGTGTCGGCCAAGCCCTTGCGCGCGCCGTGAGTGGATATGAAGTACTGCAGCACGTTCAAGCCTTCCCGGAAATTCGCCGTGATCGGCGTCTCGATGATGGAGCCATCGGGCTTCGCCATCAGGCCGCGCATGCCGGCGAGCTGGCGTATCTGCGCCGCCGAACCGCGGGCCCCGGAGTCGGCCATCATGAAGATCGAATTGAACGACTTCTGACGGACCTTGTGGCCCTTGGTGTCGGTGACCTCATCGGTGCCCAGCTTCTCCATCATGGCCTTCGCCACCTGGTCATTGGTGCGCGACCAGATGTCCACCACTTTGTTGTAACGTTCGCCGTTGGTGACGAGACCCGAGGCGTATTGCTCCTGGATTTCCTTCACTTCGCGCTCGGCCGTGGCCAGAATTTTGATCTTCTGCTGCGGCACGACCATGTCATCGACCCCGATGGACACTCCGGCACGGGTCGCGTACTGGAATCCGGTGTACATCAACTGATCCGCGAATACGACGGTCTCCTTCAGTCCCACGGTGCGGTAGCACAGGTTGATCGTCGCGGAGATGATCTTCTTGGTCATGTCCTGGTTGATCGCGTCGAATGACAGCCCGCGCGGCAGGATTTCCGACAGCAGCGCCCTGCCGGCGGTGGTGTCGACCACGCGAATGTTCTGCACCAAATGGCCGCCCGCGTCCCGAATATGTTCGGACAGCCGGACCCTCACCTTGGCCTGCAGATCGATGTTGCGGCTTTCGTAGGCGCGGTGAACTTCCGCGACGTCGCTGAAAGCCATGCCCTCGCCCTTGGCGCCCACTTTTTCCCGGGTCATGTAGTACAGCCCGAGCACGACGTCCTGGGACGGAACGATGATGGGATCGCCGTTCGCCGGCGACAGGATGTTGTTCGAGGACATCATCAATGCGCGCGCCTCGAGCTGGGCCTCGATGGACAGCGGCACGTGCACGGCCATTTGGTCGCCGTCGAAGTCGGCGTTGAAGGCCGTGCAAACCAGCGGGTGCAGCTGGATCGCCTTGCCCTCGATCAGCACCGGCTCGAACGCCTGAATGCCCAAACGGTGCAACGTCGGAGCGCGGTTCAAGAGAACCGGATGTTCGCGGATCACCTCTTCCAGGATGTCCCACACCTCCGGTCCCTCGCGCTCCACGAGGCGCTTCGCCGCCTTGATGGTCGAGGCCTCGCCGCGCAGTTGCAGCTTGGAGAAGATGAACGGCTTGAACAATTCCAGCGCCATCTTCTTCGGCAATCCGCACTGATGCAGCCGCAGCGTCGGGCCCACCACGATGACCGAGCGGCCCGAGTAATCGACCCGCTTGCCGAGCAGGTTCTGACGGAACCTGCCCTGCTTGCCCTTGATCATGTCGGCCAGGGACTTCAATGGGCGCTTGTTCGTGCCGGTGATCGCGCGGCCGCGGCGGCCGTTGTCGAGCAGGGCATCGACCGCTTCCTGCAGCATGCGCTTCTCGTTGCGCACGATGATGTCCGGCGCATTCAGCTCGAGGAGCCGGCGCAGGCGGTTGTTGCGGTTGATGACGCGCCGATACAGGTCATTCAGATCGGAGGTCGCAAAGCGGCCGCCGTCGAGCGGCACCAACGGACGCAGATCGGGCGGCAATACCGGCAGCACGGTCAGCACCATCCACTCGGGCTTGTTGCCCGACTCCATGAACGCTTCGATGAGCTTCAGGCGCTTCGAGAGCCGCTTGATCTTCGTCTCGGAGTTGGTGTTCGCCATATCCTCGCGAACCTTCACGATCTCCGACGGCAGATCCATGGACTTGAGCAGTTCATGCACCGCCTCGGCGCCCATCCTCGCGTCGAACTCGTCGCCGTGTTCTTCGATGGACTCGAGATACATCTCATCGGTGAGCAGCTGGCCGCGCTGCAGCGACGTCATGCCCGGATCGACGACGACGAAGGCTTCGAAATACAGCACCCGCTCGATTTCGCGCAGGGTCATGTCGAGCATCAATCCAATGCGCGAGGGCAGCGACTTCAAGAACCAGATGTGCGCCGTCGGACTTGCCAGCTCGATGTGACCCATGCGCTCGCGGCGCACCTTGGATTGGGTGACTTCGACGCCGCACTTCTCGCACACCACGCCGCGATGCTTCAGCCGCTTGTACTTGCCGCACAGGCACTCGTAATCCTTCACGGGACCGAAGATCTTGGCGCAGAAAAGCCCGTCACGCTCGGGCTTGAACGTCCGATAGTTGATGGTCTCCGGCTTCTTCACTTCGCCGTAGGACCAGGACCGGATCATGTCCGGCGACGCCAGCCCGATCTTGATCGAATCGAAGTTCTCGACCGGCACTTGCTGCTTGAACAACTTGAGTAAATCTTTCATGGGATCAGGCCTCGCTCTCGAGTTCGATGTTGATGGCCAGGGAGCGAATCTCCTTGACCAAGACATTGAACGACTCCGGCATGCCGGCTTTCATTTCATGGTTGCCGTCGACAATCGCCTTGTACATCTGCGTGCGTCCGTTGACGTCGTCGGACTTGACGGT
>JBEKYO010000127.1:0-12803 GCA_049510875.1 Steroidobacteraceae bacterium | reverse complement strand
AACTGCCGTTCCGTCTGAGCCCGGACCCGCAGTTTCTGTATTTGAGCAAACAGCATGCGCGCGCCAAAGCGTACATGGAGTCGACCATCTGGTTCACCGACGGTTTCGTGGTGATTACCGGCGAAATCGGGGCCGGCAAGACCACGCTCATCGAGACGTTCCTGCGCGAATTGCAGCCCGACGTGGTGGTCGCGCAGATCAACCAGACCCAGCTCTCGCCGACCGCGTTCCTGCAGACCGTCCTGGTGCAATTCGGCTTCTCCCCGTTCAACATGAAGAAGCCGGAAGTTCTGGCGACGCTCAATCAATTCCTGATGGATCAGCATGACAGCGGCCGCAAGGTGCTGCTCATCGTCGACGAAGCGCAGAACCTCTCCAATCGCGTGCTGGAAGAGGTGCGCATGCTCTCGGGCGTCGAGACCGCCAAGGAGAAGGCGCTGCGCATCATCCTCGCGGGACAGCCCGAACTCAACGAGAAGCTCAATTCGCCGGAGCTCACCCAGCTCACCCAGCGCGTACGTCTGCGCTTCCATTTGTCGGCGCTCTCGAAGTCCGAGACCAACGCCTACATCGATCACCGGCTCGAGGTCGCGGGCTCGCAGGGACGGCGGATTTTCACCGACGATACCTACTCGACGATTTACCGCTACACCGGCGGCGTGCCGCGCCTGGTCAACACCCTGTGCGACACCTGCATGATGGCGGCCTTCGGACGCGACAGCGACACGGTGACGACGACCGACCTCGACACCGCGATTCGCGAATTGCAGTGGGTCGAGTTCGCTGCCACGACGAATCGCATGCAGGCGCCGAGCATCCAGCATTCCTACGCGCCGCCCACGCGCGAATCGGGTCAACCCGTCGGTAGAATTCTCCTGGCCACCGAGGGCAGGACCGTGGTCGAGCGCGAACTGAAGCCGGGCCGATTGGTGATCGGACGCACGCCGGATAACGATCTACAGATCGACAGCAAATTCATCAGCCGCCATCACTGCCAGATCGTCACTCAGGCCGACGCCTGTCTCATCGAGGATCTCAACAGCACCAACGGCATCTACGTGCAGTCCAAACGCGTGCGCCGCTACAACCTGAACGACGGCGACGTGGTTCAGGTCGGTCAGCACGAGATCATGTACATCGATGAACGCGCACAACGCGCGCGCGCGCATCCCGAGCCGCTCGACGCCGAGAACATCGAAAAATCTTAGTGTTGAAGTCTCGACGGCAGTTCGATGGTCTCGCCGGAGTACTCGCGGCTGAGCGCGCGGTAATCCTGGCGCCGCAGGAACACCGTCAGGGCGGCGACCTCGGCGGCCAATCCGATGGCGAGCGCCACCATGGTCTCGGGTTCCTCGGGATCGAAATACGCAAGCGCAATGGCGAGCCCACCGATCGCGGCATAAATCAGCGGCACACTTTCGTAAACAGGGCGGGCCAAACGCATGGGATAGAACCTCCGTAGGCTTATCTTAATCCCGCCCCCGCGCCAAATACGACGCCATTTTACTTAAATCAAGATCATTTGCGCCCGCTCACTCCTTGCCCACCAGGAGCTCGGAAAGGCGCGTCAGCCACGATACGCGCCATCCCTCGACCTCCAGTCGGTCGCTGCGCGGCTTGTTCTGGCGCTTGGCCTCGGACAGCAAGTCCTGCGGCAGCGTGACCTGAAATGTTCCCGTCATTGCGTCATCGACCATGAAAGCTCCTGGTGTAATCGTGCGCGGCCAGCCTACCCATTGCTGCGCGGCCACAGATGGGATGGGGTGCACACTCTTGATGCGCCGCCGCAATATGTCGTGGCGAGGTCCTCTAGGTGTCGCCAATTTCTAGGCCGGTGGCGCTTTCGACCACGTGCCGCAGCCGGGCATCCTGCAGGTCGAGTTCCCGTTCGATGCGGCGGCGCGCTTCATCGGTGAGCTTGCCGGCGGCAAATTGCGCGGCGATGCTGGATCGTTCGGCCGCGAGCAGCTGCAGCTGAATGCCGGCCTGGTCGGCGATGGGCGCCCCCTCGATGGCTGTGTCCGCCGTCTGCATGAACCCCAGCCGGCGGTCTTCGTTCCAGCGGCGCAGACTGGCGGCGGCGGCCGATCGGCTGATCGCGCCCGCTTGCTCGAGCGCCCCGAGCCGTTCCAGCGCCGCTTCGATGCCGACGACGCGCGCGATCACCTCGTCGTGTTTCGCCGCGTCGGCTTCGCGCACGCCGGCGCGGTCCAACCCCAGAAATCGGATCAGTCTCGGCAGCGAGGCGCCCTGGCCGAGCAGCGACGCCAGGATCACGCAGAAGGTCACGAATAAAATCAGGTCCCGGTCGGGGAACGGATCGCTGCCCACCCATTGCGGGATCGACAGCGCCGCCACCAGCGATACCACGCCGCGAATCCCCGTGAAGCTGATCAAAAAGGTTTCCTGCCAGGGCGGCCTGCTGACCGCCATGCGCCGTCCGCGCAGCAGCGACGGCAGGTAGGTCGCCGGGAACACCCACACGAAGCGGATGAGGATCACCACCACCACCGTGATCGCGGCCGCCAGGAGCCGGCGCGACCACTCGCCGGCGTCCGGACCCTCGAGGACCACCCGCGACTGCAGGCCGGTCAGAAAGAAGGCGATGCCTTCGACGATGAACTGCATCAATCCCCACACGAAGAATCCCTGCAGGCGGGTCGCCGGTGAGATCAATCGCGGGCCATTCCAGCTCGTGTACAGGCCCGCCGTGACCGCCGCCAGCACACCGGATCCGCCGAGGAAGTGCGGCGGCCAAAACGCCGCAAAGGGCGTCAACAGCGCGAGGATCATCTCGACTTCGGTGTCCTTCGCCCAGGTGCGCAGGTGCAAAAGCCCCCAGCCGACGGCCAGTCCCCACGCGATCTCGGCCACGATGATGACGGCAAAGGTCTGCGTCGCGCCCACCACGGAGACGCCGCCCGTCGCGACCGCGCCCAGCGCGAAACTGAACAGGATCAGCGCGGTCGCATCGTTCACCAGACCCTCGCCCTCGAGGACGGTGAGTATCCTCTTGGGCACGGCGAGGCGCCGCGCGATGGCCATCGGCGCCACCGCGTCCGGTGGCGACACCACCGCACCCAGCACGAAGGCCACGCCCCACGGCAGGCCCAGCAGCCAGTGAGTCGCCGCCGCCACCACCGATGCGGTGAACAGCACGCAGCCGACGGCCAGCAGCATGATGGGGCGCAAATTCTGCTTGAAGCCGCGCCAGCTCATGCCGACCCCGGAGGTGTACAGCAGCGGCGGCAACAGCACCAGCAGCACGAGGTCGGGGCGCAGCGTGACGGAGGGGAAGCGCGGCGCGAAGGCCAGTGCCGCGCCCACCGACACCAGGAGAATGGACTGCGGCACGTGCATGCGGCGGGCCGCCAGGCTCGTCACCGCGGTCAGTCCGATCATCGCAAAGGCGATCAACAGGACGGCGCTGCTGTCAGCCACCGAGAGTTTCCCACTCCGGGAACGCGCGCATGGCGTCGATGTAATTGTGAATCACATCGGTGTGCGCATCCTCCTGCCATCCACCGACCGCGGCGCTGCGGCACAGATCGCGCGGGCGCCCGCGCTCGTCGATTCCATACAGGGTGAAGTTGAGCGCCTGCCGCGCCTCGCTCGCGAGCGGCGCCGAGTCCACAGCCTTCGCATACAGCGCGAGCACCGCGCCGTAGGTCGAATTGATGCCGCCCCAGGCGTCGTGATCCTCGTCCTGTTCGTGGCACACGGTGACGCCCAGTTCAACGTGGGTGAAGTTCCTGCGCACGAACTCGATCAGCACGCCGGCATCGGTGCGCCAATCCGGATCGAGCAGTTCCTTCTTCTCGAGCAGGTAGCGCGCCAGATTGAGCGGCGCCCAGGCGCTACGATTCGTCGGCGTTTCATGATCCTCGAAGAACTGCGCGAACAGCGCGCCGTCGGCGGCGGCGCTCGGAATCTGATGCTGCTTGATCCAGGTCCACAGCGATGCGCGCGCGGCCGAAAATTCGTCGAATCCATGCGTCAGTAATTCATCGTACAGCCGCAGGATATAGGTCATGTTTCCCGACACCGGGCCGCGGCCTTCGCCATTTCGGTAGTCCACCCTGAAGGGCCACGGCGAGTGGGCGGCGTCGCCGTCCTTTTGATTGCCGGCGAGCACCCGGGCGTTGTACAGCCCCTGCGCCAGGTACTCGCGCCGGCCGACCGCCGCGAACAGGCGCATCAATGCATAGCCGGCGATGCCCCCCTTGTCGGGTTCGATCTCATAGGGGCGATCGCCTTGCGATCCCGCGTCCTCCGGCAGCGGGAATTCGCCGCGCTTGCCGGTCGAGCGTGTGAAGTCCGGATACGCGCCGCGTCGCGGCGTGAGCGATTCCTTCACCAGGTAGTCGCCCATCAAGCACGCCGTGTGCAAGATGGCCGCATTGCGCTTGCCGCGGAACTCGTGGTACCCCAGGTAGGACAGTATCGCCATGCCGACTTGCGTCGCCGGAATCGTGTCCGTGCGGTCGGGCGCGGGCGTCCAATCGCCATCCAGAAACGTCACATGAGCGAAGCGCGGATAGCCATGATCCAACGGACATTGCTGGTAGAAGTCCATCTCCCGATCGAGCGCGACGCCCCAGGCAATCCAGGGCATCAAGCGGCCGTCGGCATCGACTAGGGCCGCGTGACCCCCGAGCATCATCCTCGCCCCTCCCGCATCAATCACCCGCCGCTCCGTGCAGCCTGACCGCCTCGAATTCGTCGCCCGGCAGCCAATTCACGGTCTGACTCGCGCTGAGCGCCTCCCAGCCGAGCACGAATCCGAACTTCGCCATCGCCGCATCGCTGGAGAAATCCATGTCGGCGCGATACTCATCGCTCGGCTGGTGATAATGCTTGGCGGTGTACTCGTCGCGCTGCGCCTTGCCCCATTCCGGCGGATGTCCGGCGAACTTCAGCGCCGTGTTCACGGAGAACGCGGGCACGCCGGCGCGCGCCAGGCTGAAATGATCGGAACGGTAGTAGTGGCCGGCGCCGGGCTCGGGATCCGCCTGGATCTCGAAGCCGAACGCCTGCGCCGTCTTCTCGACCACCGGATAGAACGTGGTGCGCTCCGCCCCCGTGACGTTGACCGACTCCGGTTCGCCGATCGGCGGTATGGCGTCGAAATTCAGGCCGAGCGACACGTGCGCCGGCGCAATCGGCAAATGCTTGCCGAGGTAATTGGAGCCGAGCAGCCCTTTTTCCTCCGCGGTCACCGACGCGAACAGCACGGGGTGCGGTGGCTTCGCGGCCGAGGTCGCGAACGCATGCGCAAGTTCGAGGAGAATCCCGCACCCGGTTCCATTGTCCACGGCGCCGTTGTAGATGTTGTCGCCGGACATCGTCGGATCGATTCCCAAGTGATCGTAATGCGCAGAATACACCACCGCCTGCGTCGCCGGACCGCTGTCGGCGCCCGGCAGCATGCCGAGCACGTTGTAGGAGACGAACTTGCGCACCTTGCTGACGATGTGCGCGTGCAGCCGCACCGGCAGCTCGCGCGCCGTGAAGCGGCGCGTGCCGGCGAGCGCCATCATGTCCTCGAGCTTGAGGCCCGACGCCGCGAACAGTTGCCGCGCCGTGTCCAACTGGATCCAGGATGCCGCCTCGAGCTTCGGATCGCGATCGTTGTGCAGGTACACCTGTTCGTTGCTCCACGAACTGCGCACCACCTGCCACGGATAGCTGGCCAGATCCGTGCGGTGAATAATGAGCGCGCCCACGGCCCCCTGGCGCGCAGCTTCCTCGAACTTGTAGGTCCACCGGCCGTAGTAGGTCATGGTCCCGGCCATGAAGAATTTCGGATCCTTCGATGGCGGCTCGTTCACGATCAGCAGCAACACCTTGCCCTTGACGTCGATTCCCTTGAAGTCGTTCCAATGATATTCGGGCGCATCGATTCCATAGCCCACGAACACGATGGGCGCATCGATATCGGCGGTGTCCGTCTGGGTTTGATTCGTGGTGACGAAATCCTCCCCGGGCTTCAAGTCGATCGGCGCACCGCGCGCCGGCACCAGCGACATGGAGGTGCCGGGCTGCGTATGCACGCCGGTGAAGTCCACCTTTTGCAGATATGTGCCGTCGTCGCCCGCGGGCTTCAAGCCGTACAGGGCGAATTGCGCCGCGATGTAGTTCGCCGCGATGTCGCCGCCGCGCGTGCCGGTACCGCGTCCTTCCAACAGGTCGTCCGCCAGGAATTTCACATGCGCGCGGATCCGTTCCGGATCGATGCCGCGCATCGCCGCCGCCACGTCGGCCGGCAGCCCCAGCTCCCGCGCGGGGTCGGCGCCGTAGGCCCCGCCGCAGACGCTTAAGCTCCAGCCCAATCCCAGGACGCAGGCGATGAGCGCCCGCCGTAATGCCGTCATGGTGTACTCCACGCGTGAACAAGCGCGCCAGACTACCGCAACGCACCCCCGCCTGCATCCGCGCGTCATGAAGCTGTAACACACCGAAAATAGCCTGGCGCTTGGCCGGTGGGCGCGAGCGGCGCCGAGGAATGACGCGATGTGGGGCCCGGGTTCTCTGTTGCCGCGCGCAGCACTCATACTCGGTATGGCGCTGCTCGGTATGGCGCTGCCCGCCGTGGCGCTCGCGGCGGCGGCGGCCGCAGCGGCGGAGCCGGACGCCTGTCCACGCCCGGCGCCCGGCAGCGCCCTGCCCGAAGCGCCGGACCTGATTAGCCACAAGGGCGTACTCAAAGTCGCCTTGACCATCCGCGACAGCCGCGCAGCCGACGGCTCGGTGCGCTTCTGCTATCGGACCGCCGACGGCTCCGCCTCGCCGACCCTGCGGCTGCACCCGGGCGACTGGCTGATACTCACGCTCACGAACGAGCTGCATGACCCAGAGCCCGCGGATGCCGCTCCCGCGCACCGGCATGGCCACGCCGGCGCCGCGCCCGGGCCCGGGCTCGACCCGTGCACCAGCGGCGCGATGTCGCTGCTATCGACCAATCTGCATTTCCACGGGCTCACCGTCCCGCCCGTGTGTCATCAGGATGATGTGCTGAAGACCTCCATCCAGCCCGGACAACCACCGTTCGAGTACCGCTTCAAGATCCCCGCTGATGAGCCCCCGGGATTGTATTGGTACCATCCGCACATTCACGGCTTCACCAAGGCCCAGGTGCTGGGCGGGGCCTCGGGCGCGCTGATCATCGAAGGGCTGGAACGCGCCAATCCTGAGGTGGCCGGTCTGCCCGAACGCGTGCTCATCATCCGCGACCAAGACCTCCTGAACCCCGGCGCGCCCCCGTCCAAATCCGAGCCCGTGGTTCCCAAGATGTTCATCGACCGTGACGGCGACTCGGCCAACAACGGCACGGGGTTTGGCCAGCCCGCGAAGGACTTGTCGGTCAACTTCGTGCCCGTGCCGTATCCCGACTACCCGCCGGCCACGCTCGCGATGCGGCCCAACGAACGTCAACTCTGGCGCGTGCTGAACGCGTCGGCCATCACCTACTTGAACCTCGCGGTGCTGTTCAATCGCGCCCCGCAGCAGCTCGGCGTGGTGGCCATCGATGGCGTCCCGCTGCACGGCGACTCGTCCAACCGCGTGGTCCGGACCGACCATATTGGATTGCCCCCGGGCGCGCGCACCGAGTTCATCGTGAGCGGGCCGCCCGAGGGCGTCGCGGCGCTGCTGGTCACCCGAACCGTCGACACGGGACAAGGCGGCGAGAATGACCCGAACCGCGCGCTCGCGACCATCCGCGCCGCGGCCGACGCCCCCGAACCGCAGTCGCGCCTGCCGTCCTCGCATGAACCCCTGCCGCCGCGCGTGCTGCCATGGCTGGGCGATGTCGCGCCCGTCCGCGTGCGCAAACTCTATTTCTCGGAGAAGCTCGAAGATCCCGCCAATCCGAACAGCGCCACGGAATTCTATCTCACTGTCGACGGGCAGCAGCCCGCCGTGTTCGATCCCGCCTCGACCGCCCCGAACATCGTCGTCAAGCAGGGCGATGTGGAGGACTGGATCATCGAAAACCGCTCGACCGAATTGCATGCGTTTCACATTCATCAAATCCATTTTCAGCTGCGGGAATGGTCGGGCAGGCCGGTCGACGAACCCTTCCTGCGCGACACGGTCAACGTGCCCTACTACAACGGGCGCATGCTGCAGTACCCCAGTGTCCGGCTGCGCATGGATTTTCGGGACCCCAATACGGTGGGAACCTTCGTGTATCACTGCCACCTGCTCGAGCACGAAGACGGCGGCATGATGGGCATGATCCGGGTGGAGCCCGCGGGATGAACGTGCAGGATGCCGTTCATGGAATCATCACATTTCTGTAATACCGCTCCCTTACAAAGTCCCCCACCGCGTCTCCGCGGCAAAACCTCACAGGGGATATTCATATGGACTTCAGAAAAACCGGGTCGCAGGCCATGCGCGCCCTGCGGGTTGGATTGAGTTCCGCGGCGGTCTTGCAGCTGTCGTGCGGCATGACGCTGGCCAGCGTCGCGAATGCCCAGGATCCGAGCTTGACGACCACGACGCCCATCAAACACGTCATTGTCATCATTGGCGAGAATCGCAGCTTCGACCATGTCTTCGCCACCTACCAGCCGGTAAACGGCGAGACGGTGTGGAACCTCCTGTCCCAGGGCATCGTGTATGGCAATGGCTCGCCGGGACCCAACTTTGCCAAAGCCGAGCAGCACGCGGCGGCCGATCCCGCCGCCGATGCGTTTCTGCTGAGTCCGGCGAAAAGCACGTTCCCCAACGGCTACCTACCGGCACCGCTGGTGGGCGGACCGAAGGACTCCTACGTCGCCGGCGACAGCCTGACGCTGGCGGAACAGTCGGAGAACGGTCTGCCCAGCGATTACTATCCGTACCTCGTCAGCGGCGGCACCCACCAAACCTCGCACACGCCCGACCACCGGATCACGGACGTCAACACCCTGCTGCCGGGACCGTTTCAATTGACCAACGGCACGACCTTTCACTACAACGACTATGCGGCAAGTCCCGTACACCGCTTCTATCAAATGTGGCAGCAGCTCGATTGCAGCCTCGAGCATGCCACCCCGGAGAAGCCGTCCGGTTGCGACGAGCAGTTGTTCTCCTGGGTCGAGGTGACCGTGGGCGCCGGGACCAATGGTCTCGCGCAACCCGCCAACTTCAGCATCGAGTATTCGCCGACGGCAACCACCACCGGCGAGGGCAGCACGTCGCTCGGCTTCTACAATGTGCAGAACGGCGATGTGCCGTACTTCAAGAGCCTGGCGGACAACTACGCCATGAGCGATAACTTTCACCAATCGGTCAATGGCGGCACCGGCGCCAACCACATCATGCTGGGTCACGGCGATGCCATCTGGTTCAGCGATGGCGCCGGGCACCCGAAGACTCCGCCCGACAACACCGCAGCCCCCCCGGGCACGGCCAACCCGGGCCTGAACGAAATCGAGAATCCGAATCCCGCCACCGGCACCAATAACTGGTACTCCGAGGACGGCTATGGCGGCGGCTCGTACGGTTCGCCCGCCTACGGCGGCGGTTCTTACAGCAATTGCGCGGACCCGACCCAGCCGGGCGTCGCGGCGGTGGTGAAGTATCTGCAGTCCCTGCCGCGCCCCATCGATCCGCACTGCGAAGTGGGCCACTACTACCTGCTGAACAATTACAATCCGGGCTACTTCGGCAACGGCCACAATGCCTACACCGATGACAGCCCCGACAACACCATCTTCACCATCCCGCCCTCGTCCACGCCCAGCATCGGCGACAGGCTGTTGGCGAGGAACATCTCCTGGAAGTACTACGGCGACCAATGGGACAACTACGTGCCCGATCCGTACCAGCTCAACTATGGGGCGATCGGCGCCAAGTCCGACGAGTACTGCAACATTTGCAATCCGTTCCAGTACGACACGTCCATCATGGGCACCGCGGCGATCCGCACGGCGCACATTCAGGACACGGCCAATCTCTATGCCGACATCGCAAAAGGCACGCTGCCCGCGGTTTCGTTCGTCAAGCCCAGCGGCTTGGTCGACGGCCATCCGTCCTCCTCCAAGCTGGACCTGTTCGAAGGCTTCGCCAAGAAAATCGTCGATGCCGTGCAGGCCAATCCCGACCTCTGGAAGGACACGGCCATTTTCATCACCTTCGATGAGGGCGGCGGCTACTACGACTCGGGCTACGTGCAGCCGGTGGACTTTTTCGGCGATGGGACGCGCATTCCCTTCATCGTGGTGTCGCCCTACACCAAGCCCGGGCACATCTCGCATGATTACGCGGATCACGTGTCGGTGTTGAAATTCATCGAGCGCAACTGGGGTTTGAAGCCCGTGACTTTCCGCAGCCGCGACAACCTCGCGAACCCGATCGTGCAGAACGACAATCCCTACGTGCCGGTCAATTCACCGGCGATCACCGACCTGTACGATCTGTTCGACTTCAGCGGCGGCGGGACCTAGCGAGGAGTTCCGGCCAAGGGGCCCGGCCAAAGGGGTGGCGGCGATGGCCGCCACCCCACCGCGGCGTGCGTCACGGAGTGTATTCGAAC
Source organism: Steroidobacteraceae bacterium (assembly GCA_049510875.1). Taxonomy (GTDB): domain Bacteria; phylum Pseudomonadota; class Gammaproteobacteria; order Steroidobacterales; family Steroidobacteraceae; genus Bog-1198. The sequence continues at coordinate 2,278 of JBEKYO010000127.1, read as the reverse complement.
AATGTCCCTACATCCGCCGTACCGCCTGCGGCCGTCATTCCGTAGACATTGCCCGCGCTGTCGCCCGCGAGCCCCGTCGAAGGACCCCCACCGTCGGTCGTGCCACCCAGAAAGCTGTACACGGCCACATAACTCAATGTGAGGTGGGTGATCCCCGACACCTGAATTTCGAACAGGGTGCCATTACCGCCACTGCCTCCATCGCCGGTCGTCCCCCAATGTCCGCCCCCGATCCAGGCAAGGTTGGGTGCCGGGTAGGCGCCGTCTGTGCCCAGGAAAGTATGCAGGATCGACTTCGTGGGGGACCCAAGGATCGGCAGATTGATGACAAACACGGTTCCGCAACCGTTCACGCAGTTCGTGCTGCCGCCTCCGACCGTCGTGCCCAAGAGAAAGTATTCGTTGCTCTCCGCACCGTAGGAAAAGGGGCCGGTGACCCCGCCTAGGGGCGTGGCGCCGTCGCTACCGCCCAAGAAGGTGTAAACCTCTGTTACCGCGCCGGTCGCGGTGTTGTACCCCCATACCACCCCGGCGTTCGCCGAGCCCCCGCCGCTCTGCGCAGTGCCGTAGATGATGCCGCCGTCGGGGTAGCCTCCCAGCCCTCCCGTTGGGCTGGCACCATCGGATGCGCCGGAAAAAGCGTGCAGCACGGTCTCGGTCCACGGATCGCCGGCCTGTGCCGGGGGATCCAGCCGAAACAGCGTCCCATAACCCAAGGAACTAGGAATACCGCCGTACATGGTCGTGCCATAGAGCGAGCCGGTGGTCGCGTCCAATAGAAGCTGCCCGTTGTACGGCTCGCAACCGTCAGGCCCGTATTGTCCTCCAAAGTTGTACAGCGTGGTTTCCTCCCACGCGCCGGTGGAGCTCAATGCGGGCGGCGTCAATTGATACACGAAACCGCAATCACTCGTGCCGCCGAGTTGGCTCATCCCGTAGAGAATGCCGTCATTCCCCAAGGTAACGCCATTGTACGGGGCGCTGGTGGCACCTTCCCCGCCCGGAAACTTATAGATTACCTTGTAGCTCCAATCCGGGTTCTTCTTGTTGGGAGGGGTTGCCTTGAACACAACGCCCTTACCCTTCTGGTCTGTGCCGCCGAACATGGCGGTGCCGATCACGTCTCCATTCGGCTCGACCACGAGGTTGCCGTTGTTGTCCGACCCCCAGCCCGTCTTGTCCGCGCTGAAGTTGAAAATCACCTGCTCCTGCGCGCTGGCGGGGGTGGCGGTGGTGGCGACGGCGACGATGGCGATGGCGATGGCGATGATCGTTATGAGCGTTTTCATGTTGAGCACTCCATACTTAGACGGCTCGATTACGGAACGTATTCGAACAATGTCCCGTCATTATTGGCGCCGCCAATCTCGTTCAATCCGTAGACATTGCCTGCGCTGTCGCCCGCCAGCCCGGTCGTAGGAAATGCCCCATCCGCGGTACCACCCAGGAAGTTATAGACAGGCACATAGCTCAAAGTGCGGTAGGTGACCCCAGACACCTGAATCTTGAACAGCGTGCCGCAACCGAAGCCCCCACAATTGGCGCTGCCCCCGCCGCCCTCCGTCGTGCCCCACGCGGCGGACCCGATCATGGCAAGTCCGGACATCGGCCCATCGCCATCCTCACCCTGGAAGGCATGCAGGATCGTCTCGTTCGCGAGCTGCCCTGCAGGCGTATAGACGGCGAACACGGTTCCGCAGCCGCCGCTGCAGTTCGCGCTGCCGCCGCCCGCGGCGGTGGTACCCAATAGATAGTAGTTGGAACCGTACGGATTGGCCGGAAACGGGCCGATGACCCCGCCCCGCGGAGAGGCGCCGTCGGTACCGCCCAAGAAGGTGTAAACCGTGCTCATCGTGCCGGTCGAGGTGATGTACCCCCACAGCACCCCGTCATTCGCCGAGCCCCCGTACAGGGTGGTGCCGTAGATGATGCCGTCGTCGAGGGAGCCTGCCAGCCCCAGCCCTCCCATTGGATTAGCCCCGGTCGACCCGCCGGTAAACCGATAGAGCACCGTCTCGGTCCAGGGCTGACCGGCCTCTGCCGGTGGATTTAGCCGAAAGAGCGTGCCGTCGCCCGTAGTGCCACCGCCGAGCTCGGTCGTGCCATAGAGCGCACCGGTCTTCTTGTCGAACAGAAGTTGCGTGTTGTAGGGCTTGCAACCGTCGGTGGAGCCGCCCGCCTGAAAGTCGTAGATTACCGATTCCGCCCATGCGCCGGTACCGGTGAGCGCCGGCGGCGTCAATTGATACACGACTCCGCAGCCCCCAAATTCGCCGGA
>JBEKYO010000126.1:0-14038 GCA_049510875.1 Steroidobacteraceae bacterium | reverse complement strand
CGGGTTACCTCTCGACCCTAATTTGTAAACCCCAGGGGCCATTGCTTGCTGGCAACATTGTGCAAGTCCGCCTCGAGCGGAAAGCCTTAAGTGCCGCAGTTAGCCCCACCTGTTGCTCAGGTCGGGAGCAACGGTCCAAAACGGCAGATGCGGGTGGCGCCATCTCCTTTCGATGAAACTCCAACTACGTAAAGAACTGCGCGCGAAGCGGCGCTCGTTGACTCCCGCGGAGCACGCCCAACGCTCGAATCTCGCCGCATCAGCCATCACCCGGATGCCGGCATTCAAGGCAGGAGCGCGAGTCGCGGTCTACCTGCCCTTCGACCATGAGACCAACACCGCCGCTTTGTTGGTTGCGGCACGCCGCCGCGGGGTGCGTATTTTCGTTCCCGTGGTCACTGACCTCCGCCATCGGCGGATCAGCTTCCTGCCCCTGACCGGCAAGACGCGCCGCGGCGTGTTCGGCATCGCCGTTCCTCACCGCCGGGGACGGCCGACCCCGCCGCGCTGGCTCGATCTGATCGTCGTGCCCCTCGTGGGCATCGACGGCGCGGGTCGGCGCCTGGGAATGGGCGGCGGCTTCTACGATCGGGCGCTCGCGTTCCGCCGCGAGCGGCGCCGATGGGCGGGGCCGCACCTGGTCGGACTCAGCTTCGACTGCCAGCGGGTCGATACGGTGTTCGCCGACCCCTGGGATGTGCGCCTGGATACCGTGGCGACCGAATCGGGTCTTGAATATTTTTCACACGGCATGCGCGAGGGCCTGCAATGAATCATTGGCTGCTGAAATCCGAACCGTCGACCTTCAGCATCGACGCTCTCGCGGCGCTGCCCAGAGAGACCACCGCCTGGGACGGCGTGCGCAATTACCAGGCGCGCAACATGCTGCGCGACTCCATGAAAAAAGGCGATTTCGCGTTTTTCTACCATTCGAGCTGCGACCTGCCGGGCATCGCCGGCATCGTGAAAGTCGTCAAGAGCGGGTACCCGGACGAGACCGCGTTCGACCGGCGCCACCATCACTACGATGCCGACAGCCGGCGCAGCGATCCGCGCTGGTACGTCATCGACGTGAAGCTCGAGCGCAAATTCAAGCGTGTCATCACGCTTGATGCCCTGCGGAAACACGCGGGCGGCGCGCTTGCCGACTTGATCTTGTTGCGTCGGGGCAATCGATTATCGTGTAAATTAATTATTCGTGTATATACTCGGTCCCCGGACTAACCCGACTACGGAGTTTCTATCATGGCAGCGAAAGCAAAGAAGGCGAAGAAGAAGGTAGCTAAGAAAAAGGCCGCTAAGAAAAAGTAAGCCTTCGAAAGTAATCAACTGTGCCCGCGTAAGCGGGCACAGTTGTTTCTGGGGAGCGCAAATTTGTCCTCATCCACGGTGAAAAAGCGGCGCGCGGCGGAGGCCGCACTTCAGTACATCGAACCGGGCATGGTCCTCGGGGTGGGCACCGGATCGACCGTGGCGCAGCTCATCGAACTGGTGAGGGACCGTAAAATCCAGCTTGAAGGCGCCGTCTCGAGTTCGCGGCAAACCTCCGAGGCGCTGCGCGCGGCGCGGATTCCGGAACTGGATCTCAATTCGGAAGGCGACCTGCCCCTGTACATCGACGGTGCCGACGAGGCGACCCCCGACGGCGTGCTCATCAAGGGGGGTGGGGCCGCACTCACCCGCGAGAAGGTGATCGCGGCGGCGGCGCGGCGCTTCGTCTGCATCATCGACGACACCAAGCTCTCGGACGTTCTCGGTCGATTCCCGCTGCCCGTCGAGGTGATACCGATGGCGCGCTCCTACGTCGCGCGCCAGCTCGTGAAGCTCGGCGGCCAGCCGGTCTGGCGTGAAGGGGTGGTCACCGACAACGGCAACGCGATACTCGACGTGCACCACCTGCCTCTGGCGGACCCGCTCCAGGTGGAAACCGCCATCAACCAGCTGGCCGGCGTGGTGACCGTCGGCCTGTTCGCGCGGCGGCGCGCCGACGTGATGCTCATCGCCGGCGATGCCGGCGTCAAAACCATCGAGGTCACCGTTTAGATCCCTAAATCTCGATGCGCGTGCCGATCTCGACGACGCGGCTCGGCGGCAATCCATAGTAGTCCGCGATCACCTGCGCGCTGCGCGCCATCTGCATGAATGCCGCGCGGCGCAAGGCGGGCAGGTCCGACCGTTGACCGGCCAGCAACTCCTCCCGGCTCAGGAAGAACGTGGTCCGCTCGGGGTCGTAGGGCACGCCATAGGCCTCGGCGTCGCGCAGGATCTCCCGGATGTTGGGCTTCTCCATGAACCCGACGTGGGCCACGATGCGCACGATGCCCTGGCACACCGGAGTCACCGTCAAGCGCTTCGCCTCGGCGATCCGCGGTTGCTCGCGGGTCACGATGGTGAGCAACACCACCCGTTCATGGATCACCCGGTTGAACTTGATGTTGTTGAGCAACGCGCGCGGGATGCCCGACGCCTTGGCGTCCAGAAAAATGGCGGTGCCCGCGACTTGAACCGGCGGATCGCGCTTCAGGTCATCGAGGAAGTCGCGCACCGGCTTCTGTTCGCGCACCAAGCGGGCGAGCACCGAGGCCCGTCCGGTCTGCCAGGTGCGCATCAGCCAAAAGATGACCAGGCCCGAAGTCAGGGGCAGCCAGCCGCCATCCTCCAGCTTGGTGAGATTGGCGAGCAGAAAGCCGATGTCGACGATGAACAACAGCGACAGCCCGGTGCGCAAGGTGCGGCTCTCGCTTCCCCGGCGCGACTTGATGAGGCTCAAGGTCAACGGTGTCACGATGGTCATGGCGCCGGAGACGGCGAGGCCATAGGCGCCGGCCAGCGCCGCCGATGATCCGAAGCCGATCACCAGGGCGATACAGGCCGCCATCAGCAGCGAGTTCATCGTCGGCACGTAGATCTGTCCGGCATGCTCGGCCGAGGAATGCATGACCCGCAGCCGCGGCAGCAGACCGAGACTGACGGCCTGCGTCGTGACGGAGAACACGCCCGAGATCACCGCCTGCGAGCCGATCAGCGAGGCCACGGTCGCGAGCACGATGAGCGGCCACAACGACCATGCCGGGGCCATCAAATAAAAGGGATTGCTGATCGAGGCCGGGTTCTCGATGAGCATCGCGCCCTGGCCGAAATAATTGATGACCAGTGCGGGCATCACCACGAAGATCCAGGCGGCGCGAATCGGCGCCTTGCCGAAATGGCCCATGTCGGCATACAGCGCTTCGCCGCCCGTCACCGTCAGGAATACTCCGGCCAGCACCGCGAGCGCTCCCACCTTGTGCTCCATGAACAGGCGCAGGCCCTGCGTCGGATCGAGTGCCCACAGCACCCGGGGTTCACGCACGATCCAGACGATGCCCATCACCGCCAAGGTCACGAACCAGCCCAGCATCACCGGGCCGAACACGTTCGCCACCGACTGGGTTCCGTAGCGCTGAATGAAGAAGAGGCCGAACAGGATGCCGACGCCGATCGGCAACACCGGCAGCTGCGCGCTCGGCGCGGCGACCTGCAATCCCTCCACGGCGGAGAGCACCGTGATCGCGGGGGTGATGGCGCCATCCGCGAAGAACAGCGCCGCGCCGAGGATCCCCAACGTGCCGTAGATCCTGCGCCGCGGACTCGCGCGCTCGGTGTTGATCACCAGCGCGGTCAGCGCCAGCACGCCGCCTTCGCCCTTGTTGTCGGCGTTCAGCACCACGCCCACGTATTTGAGCAGGATCACCAGCACCAGCGACCAGAAGATGAGCGACAGGATGCCGAAGATGTGCTGCGGGGTCACCTCGATCTGCGGACCCGTGAAGCAGGCCGATACGGCATACAACGGGCTCGTACCGATGTCGCCGAACACGACGCCGAGCGCGGCAAGCGCCATCGGCGCCACACGTCCACTCGCATTGCTCTCGCCCGACATGCTATTGCCGTCCAATTAAGAGAAGGGCCCACCGATGTGGGCCCTGTTTGGCTGGGGGACTAGGATTCGAACCTAGGTAAACGGTGTCAGAGACCGTTGTCCTACCGCTAGACGATCCCCCAAAACCTAAGGTCGCCTTGGGTTCCCGGACGGCCGTTCTCGCGGCTAGCGTTTCGAGAACTGAGTTCCGCGGCGAGCCTTGCGACGACCGACCTTCTTGCGCTCGACCTCGCGCGCGTCCCGGGTCACGAATCCCGCCTTGCGCAGCGGCGAACGCAGGGTTTCGTCATACGCCATCAACGCCCGGGTGATTCCATGGCGAATCGCGCCCGCCTGACCGGTGATTCCGCCGCCCTCGACGTGCGCATCGACATCGAATTTACCGTCCAACTGGACCGCGCCGAAGGGCTGCTGAACGATCATGCGGCCCGTCTCCCGGCCGAAGAACTCGTCCAAGGTGCGGCCGTTGATGGAGACTTTTCCGGTGCCCTGGCGCAGATAGACCCGTGCGCTCGAGGTCTTGCGACGTCCGGTGCCGTAGAACGAAGTGGGGGCGGTAGTGGCCATTAGGGGTTTCCTGCGTTTATAACGCCAGCGCCTTGGGCTGCTGTGCTTGGTGAGGGTGCTGGTTGCCGCCGAATACATGCAGCTTCTTATACATGCGTCGGCCCAGCGGACCTTTCGGCAGCATGCCCTTGACGGCAAATTCGATGGCGCGCTCGGGATGTTCCGCGAGCAGCTTGCCGAGGGCAATGCTCTTCAGATTGCCGACATAGCCCGTGTGCTGATGATAGAACTTGTCGGTGAGCTTGGCCCCCGTGACCCGCACGGTGCCCGCGTTGATGACCACGATGTGATCGCCAAGATCTTGATGCGGCGCATAATTCGGCTTGTGCTTGCCCTTCAGCCGGTGAGCGATTTGCGAGGCCAGGCGGCCCAGCGTTTGGCCCGCGGCATCGACGACGTACCAGTCGACGCGCGCTTCATCAGGCTTGGTAAATACGGTATACATGGAAATACTCGGCTGTTTCGAGACTTTACGAAAGGCGCGAGAGTGTACAGAACCGCGGGTCGCGTTACCAGTCCCGATTCGGCGCTTAAGGCCCGTTGCCCGAATACATTATAATGTGCCGATGACGGACCGCGCAGTTGGCCTAATGGATCGCTTGATTGGTGAAATTGATAAAGCAATCAAAGTGTTAGCCGCGCCGGCGCGTCCAGGCCGTGCGTCGCCCACGAGCGCGGGTGGCGATGCCGCATTGGCGCCGGCGGAGCGCGAGGCCTCCGCCCGGCTGATGCGGGTCAACCATTCGGGCGAAGTGGCTGCCCAGGCCCTGTACCAAGGACAGGCCCTCACCGCGCGCGACGCCCCGGTCGCCGCCGCCATGCGGCGGGCGGCGGCCGAGGAGATGGATCACCTCGCCTGGTGCGAGGAGCGGCTGCGCGAGTTGAACGGGCGCACCAGTCTTTTGAATCCGCTGTGGTACCTGGGCTCGTTCGCCATCGGCGCCGTCGCGGGCGCCTTTGGCGATCGCGCCAGCCTAGGCTTCATCGCCGAGACCGAAAAGCAGGTGGAAGCGCATTTGCGCGGCCATTTGGAGCGCTTGCCCGCGGCCGATCAGCGCAGCCGGGCCATCGTCGAACAAATGACGCACGACGAGGTCGCGCACGGTTCGAAGGCCGTGTCGCTGGGCGCCGATGAGCTGCCGTTCCTGCTGCGTTCGGCCATGCGCCTGACCGCCCGGATCATGACCCGGAGCTCCTATTGGGTGTAAGTTAGCTTGCGATTCCGGTACTTATGTAATAAAACGTGCGCCAGCACACGCGTTAAAGGCGCGGTTCATCAAAGACTAGGGAGTGACCATGGAAGAAGGGGCAAAAGCCTTAAGCGATATCCCAGCGATCAATCGTTTCTTGAGCTACTGCCGAATCCGGACAGTCCCTTCCAAGACCGTGATCATTCACGCCGGCGATCTGCCCGACATTCTGTACTACATCATCTCAGGCTCGGTCGAAGTCATGATCGAGGATGAGGACGGCAACGAAATGGTGCTTGCCTACCTCAATAAGGGGCAATTCTTCGGTGAGATGGGGTTGTTCTACGAACAGCCCACCCGCAGCGCCTGGGTGCGCACCCGGCAGCAATCGGAACTCGCCGAGATGACCTATCCGCGCTTCCGGCAGATCGCCGCCGAAAGCCCCGGGCTGATCTTCGAGTTGGCCACTCAGCTCGCCACGCGCCTCGATCGGACCAATCGCAAGCTGGGCGACCTCGCGTTTGTCGACGTCACCGGCCGGGTGGCGCACGCCATCATGGATCTTTGCGGTGAACCCGACGCGATGACGCACCCGGAGGGCATGCAGATCAAGGTGAGCCGGCAGGAGTTGTCGCGCCTGGTGGGATGCTCGCGCGAAATGGCCGGCCGGGTACTCAAGGTGCTCGAGGAACAAGGCCTGCTGCGCGCCACCGGCAAGACCATCGTGGTCTTCAATGCGCGGCCCAAGGTGAAGACGCGGCCGCTGATCGTGCCCGTGAAAGCCGGCGCCGGGGCCGGCTCGAGTAATATCGCTGCCAGCAAGACCGCCCGCACGGAACACGTCGACGATGACGATGACGATGAGGACGACGACGACGACGAATGAAGCCGGACAGGCCGCCCACGGGCGGCCTTTTTTTTGGGCGGCCCGGAACCGGCCTTAAGCGGTGTTGCGTCCGATCTCGATCTGCGCCCGCATCGAGCGGATGGTTTTGGCATAGTCGGCGCTGCCGAAGATGGCGGAGCCGGCAACGAAGGTGTCGGCGCCCGCTTTGGCGATCGCACCGGCATTGTCGATTTTCACTCCGCCGTCGATCTCGAGGCGGATATCGCGGCCGCTCGAGGTGATTCGCGCGCGCGCCTCGGCGAGTTTCGCCATCGCTTCCGGAATGAATGTCTGGCCGCCGAATCCGGGATTGACCGACATCAACAGCACGATGTCGATCTTGTCGATCACGTAGTCGAGCCAGTTGAGCGGCGTCGCCGGATTGAATACCAGTCCCGGGTTGCAGCCCGCATCCCGGATGTGCTGGATGGTGCGATCGACGTGCTGCGTCGCTTCCGGATGAAAGCTGATGTGGGTCGCTCCCGCGCGCGCGAATTCCGTCACCAGCGCGTCCACCGGCGAGACCATGAGATGCACGTCGATCGGCGCTTTGATTCCGGCCTTGCGCAAGGCCGCGCACACCAGGGGGCCGATGGTGAGGTTCGGCACGTAGTGATTGTCCATGACGTCGAAGTGGATCCAATCGGCGCCCGCGCCGAGCACGGCATTGACCTCCTCGCCCAGGCGGGCGAAGTCGGCCGACAGAATCGATGCAGAGATGATGATTGCCATGCTGTACCCCGTGTAGCCTTCACTCCTAACGCATGCCGCGCGCGGCGCGTATCGCCTCGTAAGCCTCCTGGATGCGCTGAGTCTTTTCCTTCGCCACCTGCGCCATCGACTCCGGCAGGCCGTTCGCCACCAGTTTATCAGGGTGATGCCGGCTCATCTGGCGCCGGTAGGCCTTGGTGACTTCCTGGTCGCTGCTGCCGGCGCTCACCTCGAGCTCGGCGTAGCACGCGGCCAGAGGCTTCTCCGCAGTGGGCCGGCCGCCGTAACCGCCGCGCGCGTTTTGCCGCGCCCTGAGCGCGGCCTCCATGTGGGCGAATTCGAGACCCGAGATTCCCAGGCGCTCCGCCACTCGCGTGAGGATGGTGCGCGCCGGCAGCGACATGCCGTTGCCGGCGAGCGCGGCGCGCAGCTGCAGCTCGACGAAGGCGCGCATCAGATCGTGGCGCAGGGCGCACACGGCGCGAAAATGTTCCACGCTCGCAGCGGCATCGTAGCTCGCGGATTTCCCGACTCGGTAACAGGCGATGGCGGCCTGGATCTCGCCGGGCCCCAGGCGCAGTTCCTGCATGAGCCGGCGCGCCGCGTCGATTTCCGCTTCCGATACGTGTCCGTCGGATTTGGCGACATGGCCCATGAGCTCGAACGTGGTGCGGAAGAACACGTCCGACACGGACGCGTACGGCGCCCCGCCGCCGGCGGCCTGGGCGGCGGCGGCGGCGTAGGCGCTGTTCGCGTAGCGCAGACCCGCGCTTTCGTCGAACATGTGCCCGACGATCGCGCCCATGACCGCGCCCCAGACGCTCCGGGTGACCAGGAAACCGATCAAGGCCCCGATGAATTTGCCCTTCCAAACCATTCGCGTTGACCTATCCCGGCCGCCCCGCCACAATCGCCGACCTTCCACCCCATATAATGGTAACAGTCGGAAGTACGCGCACACATGGACCAGTTTTCGCCCGGAGCACCGTTGTTCGAGTCGCGCCTGCGCGGTCTGAAAAAGATCCACCAGGGAAAGGTACGCGATATCTACGATGTCGACGCCGATCATTTGCTCATCGTCACCACCGACCGGCTGTCGGCCTTCGATGTGGTGTTGCCGGATCCCATTCCGTTCAAGGGCGAGGTGCTGACGCAAATCTCGCTGTTCTGGTTCGCGAAGACGCGCCACATGGTGGCCAACCACGTCTCTGACCTGAGGTTGGAGGACGTGGTGGCCGATCCCGGCGAGCGGGCGCAGCTCGAGGGCCGCGCCATGGTGGTGAGAAAATTGACCGCGCTGCCGCTCGAGGCGGTGGTGCGCGGATACCTGATCGGTTCGGGCTACAAGGACTACAAGGCCCACGGCTCGATCTGCGGCATTGCCCTGCCGGCCGGACTCAAGATGGCAGAGCGCCTGCCCGAGCCGTTGTTCACGCCGGCCTCCAAGGCGCCTGCCGGCAGGCACGACGAGAACATCGATTTCGACGCCATCGTGGCGCTGGTGGGCCGCGAACACGCGCAGGGCATCCGCCGGATCGCCTTGGACATCTACCGATTCGCGGCCGAACATGCGCGCGCGCGCAACATCATCATCGCCGATACGAAATTCGAATTCGGCACCGACAAGTCGGGCAATTTGTTCCTGATCGACGAGGCGCTGACGCCCGATTCGTCGCGCTTCTGGCCGGTCGCCTCCTACAAGCCGGGAATCAGCCCGCCGAGTTTCGACAAGCAATTCGTGCGCGATTACCTGGAATCGCTGCACTGGAACAAGAAGCCGCCCGCGCCGCATTTGCCGCCGGATATTCTGAAGCGCACCAGCGAGAACTATCGCGAAGCGTTGAGGTTGCTGACGGCCTAAAGTTCAAGTTCGCTATGTTCAACTGGCAAGCACGCCTCGAAGACGGCCTGTACCTCAAGTCGCGCACCATGGCGCCCCCCTGGGGACCGGTGTTGCGCGTGCTGCGCTATCCCGCGGCCCTCACGCGTGATTGGCTCAACGGCGAGATCAACGTGCGCGCCATGGGTCTCGCCTACAACACGATCCTCTCGCTGGTGCCGTTGATGGCCTTCAGCATCTCGATATTGAAAGGCCTGGGCGCGCGCACCGACCTGCACTACCTGCTGCATCAATTCTTGAGCCCCATGGGCGACGCGGCGGACCAATTGACCGAGAGCATCATGCAGTTCGTCCAGAACATGCGCGGCGACATCCTGGGGTCGCTCGGCCTGGGATTTCTCGTCTACACGGTGATCACCACCATCCAAAAAGTGGAGGCCAGTTTCAATTTCGTCTGGCGCGTCCAGCGGCCGCGCAGCTTTGGGCGCCGCTTCACGGAGTATCTGTCCGTGCTGATCGTCGGTCCCCTCCTGCTGGCGGTTGCCGTCGGGCTCCTGGGGGCGGCCGAACAGAGCCCGTTCGCGCATTGGCTCGATGCCATTCCGCCGCTCGCGTGGGTCATGACGGCGGTGGGCCGGCTCGTGCCCTATCTCATCGTCACCATCGCCTTCACCTTCATGTTCGCGTTCGTCCCGAACACGCGGGTGAGGTTGCGGCCGGCGCTCATCGGCGGCGTGGCCGCCGGGGTGATCTGGGCGCTGGTCGGGAAGATCTTCACCACCTTCATCGTCTACTCCTCGCACATGATGGCCATCTACACCGGTTTCGCCATCGTGCTCACGACCCTGATCTGGGTGTACGTAAGCTGGCTGATCCTGCTCCTCGGCGCGCAGTTCGCCTTCTATCTGCAATGCCCCCAATACCTGCGCCATGGGCAGGATCCGATCGAGCTCACCGGCAGCGCGCGCGAACGCGCGGGTCTCGGGGTGATGTACCTGATCGGCCGCGACTACGGCAGCGGCGCCCGCTATTGGACCGGCAACAGCCTCGCGGCGCAACTCGATGTCCCGGCCACCGCGCTCGCGCCGGTGCTCGCCGGCCTGGAGCGCGGCAAGCTGATCGTGGCCACGGAAAAGGAACAATTCGTGCCGGCGCGCGACCTCGCCGGCATTGCATTGATCGATGTCATCGAGGCGGTGCGTGCGGGGCAGACCGCTGGGCTCGCGATCGACGTGCGGGATGTGGCGCCGGCCGTGCAGGTGATGGGGGAGATCGAAGCCGTGGTTCGGGAACGGCTCGCCGGCCGATCGCTCAGGGACTGGATCGCCTCCGGCGGGAGTGATTCGTGACTACTCGCCCGCGATCGTCATCTCGTTGAGCAGGATCGAACCCGTGCGTATTCCGCCGCGCGTGTCGACGTCGTCGCCCACGGCGCCGATCCCTGCGAGCATGTCGCGTAGATTGCCGGCGATGGTGACCTCGGCCACCGGGTATTGGATCACGCCCTGCTCGACCCAGAAGCCGGCCGCGCCGCGCGAGTAGTCGCCGGTCACCATGTTGATGCCCTGCCCCATGAGCTCCGTCACCAGCATTCCCGTCCCCAAGCGCGCGAGCATCTCCGGCAATCCGCCGGTGATGGTGGGGGCAACGATGAGATTGTGCGCTCCGCCGGCGTTGGCGGTGGTCTTGAGCCCGAGTTTCCGCGCGGAGTAGCTCGACAGGATGTAGCCGCTGAGCACGCCGTCGGCGATCAGTTCGCGGTCCACCGTCGCGACGCCTTCGTCGTCGAACGGCGCGCTGCCCATCGCCTTCGGGATGTGGGGCCGCTCCACGATGGAGAACCCGGGCGGGAATATGCGTTGGCCCGCCGCATTCAACAGGAACGAGGATTGCCGGTACTGGCTGCTGCCGCGAATGGCGGCCGCGAAGTGTCCCACCAGGCCGCGCGCGATCTCCGGCACGAACAACGCGGGCGCGCGGCGCGTCGCCAACTTGCGCGGATCCAGCCGGGCGATGGTGCGCCGCGCGCTTTCGCGCCCGATCGACTCCGCGGCGTCCAGCTCCCGCCAATCCCGCGAGCTGCTGTACCAATAGTCGCGCTGCATGTCCTCGCCCTTGCCGGCGAGCACGACGCAGCTCACGCTGTGCGAGGTGGTGGGGTAGCCGCCCACGAACCCGTGGGTATTTCCGTACACGTGCAGTCCCTGATGCGTGCTGACCGACGCCCCCTCCGAGTTGTTGATGCGCGGGTCGAAATCGAGAGCCGCCGCTTCGCAGGCCTTGGCGATTTCGATGGCGCGGTCAGCGCTGACCTGCCAAGGATGCGCAAGATCGAGATCGGGCGGCGAGCGGGCCATCAGCGCCGCATCGGCGAGGCCGGCGCAGGCATCCTCCGCGGTAAACCGGGCGATGCTGCAGGCTTTGGCCACGGTGGCGCGCACGGCGTCCGGCGAGAAATCGGCGGTGCTGGCTGACCCCTTGCGCTGGCCGAAATAGACCGTGATACCCATGCTGCGGTCGCGCTGGTGTTCCAGGGTTTCGACCTCGCCGAGTCGCACACTGACCGAAAGACCGGTATCCTGGCTGACTGCCGCCTCTGCCTGGGAGGCGCCGCGGGCCCGCGCCTCGTCCAGGGCGCGCTCGATGATGGATTCCAAGTCTTCTGGGGCAAGACGCAACGGGTTGCTGGGCACGACGGCCATCGTCATCTCCAAGTCAAGTCTTCGAGGATTTCGGACCGTGATTCTACCGACCTGAGTGATAGCATGCGAAACATGACGAGTGAGAATGAAGCGGAAGATTCCGGCGATTCGGGCGAAACGGAGGAGCAGCGCCGGAGTAAGAGCGCCCGCAAGCGCGAGGCGGCCTCCCTGCAGGAGCTCGGCGTCCAGCTATCCGCCCTTCCGGACCAGGAAATCAAGGCCTTGGGCCTCCCCGACAACCTGTTCATCGCCCTTCGGGACCTGCGGCGCCTGCCCTCCCACGGGGCGCAGGTGCGCCAGCGGCAGTATATCGGCAAATTGATGCGCGGCATCGATCCGGAACCCGTGCTCGCCAAACTCGCCGAGCGCAAACAGCGCCACGACATGGAGATTCGCCAGTTCCAGCAGATCGAGCGCTGGCGCGACCGGCTGCTGTCGGAGCCGGAAGTCGGGGTTCCGGAACTGCTCAAGGAATATCCGAAGATCGACCGGGCGGCGCTGCTCAAATTGCTCGAGAAAGCGGCACGCGAGCGCATCGAGCAGCGCTCGCCGGTGGGTGCGCGCGAGCTGTTCGCCTTCCTGCGCGAGTTGCTTGCATGAAAGCGGTGGTCGGAATCATCATGGGTTCGAGTTCCGATTGGGAGACGATGCAGGAAGCGGCCGACACGCTCACCGCGCTCGGCATCGGCTACGAAGTGCGCGTGGTGTCCGCGCACCGCACGCCCGACCTGCTGTTCGAATACGCCGCGTCCGCGCGCGATCGCGGCCTGAAGGCGATTATCGCGGGGGCGGGCGGTGCGGCGCATCTGCCCGGCATGACCGCCGCGAAAACCTCGGTGCCGGTGCTCGGCGTGCCGGTGCAGTCGAAAGCGCTGAGCGGTCTGGACTCGCTGCTCTCCATCGCGCAGATGCCGAGCGGCGTGCCCGTCGCCACCTTCGCCATCGGCGCCGCCGGCGCGAAGAATGCCGCGCTGTTCGCCGCCGCGATTCTCGCCAACGAGTTCATCGAGCTGCGCATCGCATTGGACGCTTTCCGGTCGGCGCAAACCGCGGCCGTGCTCGCCAAGCCGGATCCGCGCCAGTCTTGAAGTGCTCGAGGGTGGGCATCGTCGGCGCGGGGCAGCTAGGGCGCATGATGGCCCTCGCCGCCTATCCGTTGGGCCTGCGCTGCCTGTTCTTGGACCGCAGCGCCGACGCGCCCGGCGCCCAGGTGGCGCCCATCCTGGTGGGTGAGCTCGAGGACGCCGGCCGCCTCGCGCAACTCGCTTCGCGCAGCGACGTCGTCACCTTCGATTGGGAGAACATCGCCGGCAGCGCGCTCGCGCCGCTCGAGCAGCTGACGTGCATCCGTCCGCCGCGCGCGGCCCTGGAGGTGTCGCAGGATAGGCTGCGGGAAAAGGCACTGTTCAGCGCCCTGAAGATTCCGGTCGCGGCGCACGCCGCGGTCGACAGCCGCAAGGACCTCGTGCGCGCCACGGCCAAGCTCGGCTGTCGCGGCATCTTGAAGACGCGGCGCCTGGGCTATGACGGCAAGGGGCAATACGTCCTCGAGCGCGCCGGGGACGTGGATGAAGCCTGGGCCCGCATCGGCGGAGCCGGACTGATCTACGAAAAATTCCAAGTGTTTGCGCGCGAAATCTCCATCATCGGCGCGCGTTCGGCGGCGGGCGACATCGTCTACTACCCGCTCTCCGCGAATACGCACTCGGGCGGGGTATTGCGCTACGGCGTTGCGCCCTTCGTGCATCCGCCTCTCGAGCGCATGGCGCGGCGCTATTTGAAACGGATGATGGAGCGCCTGGAATATGTCGGCGTCCTGGCCATCGAGTTCTTCGTGGTCAAGGGCCGCTTGGTGGCGAATGAAATGGCGCCGCGGGTGCATAACTCCGGCCATTGGACCATCGAGGGCTGCGTCAGCAGCCAGTTCGAGAATCACCTGCGCGCCATCTGCGACCTACCCCTCGGCAGCACGCGCGCCCTGGGCCACACGGCGATGATCAATTTTTTGGGCCAAATGCCCGACATTGAGCGTCTTTTGACCATCGAAGGGCTCAGCTTCCACGATTACGGCAAGGAGCCCCGGCCCGGCCGCAAGCTGGGTCATTGCACCATCTTGAGGAGCCGGGCGCGGGATCGAAACCGCGCGCTGGCCCATGCCCTACAGTTGATCGCGAGGAGCTAGATCCCAGGCTCCTTTCACCCGCACCGCCTAATCCCGTA
>JBEKYO010000125.1:0-12877 GCA_049510875.1 Steroidobacteraceae bacterium | reverse complement strand
GCTCCGTGTCCATGGGTGTCGTTGATCTGTTTGAATCCATCGAGGTCCAGGTATACGACCGCCATCGGGCTGCGCACGGCGGAATCGCCTCGAATCCAGGAATCGACGCGATCATACAGCGCGGCGCGATTCAACAAGGCGGTCAGCGAGTCGTATTGTGCCCGGAATGACAGCTGCTCGTACAAGCCGCGCCGCTCGACTGCGAGGCTGGCAAAGCGTCCCCACGATTCCAACAACGTCTGTTCGGCACGCCCATCCGCACGATCCTCGGTAAACAATGAGACGATCATGCCGGTCAATCGGGAACTGCGCATGACCGGAACTGCGCGGTAGTATCTGTACGGCAACGGGCCAGAGGACTGGATGAATCGGAGCCAGCGGGCGTCATCCGAGAGCTTTTCGACCGGGGATGAGGCCGGCGTCAGATTGATGGACGTGATGCCGATCTGCTCGAGCGCGGCCGCCAGATTTTCCGGGAAATCAGGATAGATGGAAATGTGCGAGTCGTCCGACGTTTCGATTCTTATCGAGCACAACGACCCGGGAAGGTGGCTCGCCACTGCGTCGGCCATGGCGGCGATTATCCCATCGAGGGGCTGATCGTTGGCGACGAGCTCCAAGATCTCCTTCCGGTCCTGCTCGAGCTTTTCTGCCTTGTGTGCCACGCGTGTGGCCGCCTCCGCCCGCGCCAGTTCCTGCTCCACTTGCACCACTTCCTCTCGTTCTTTCGTGATGTCGATCATCGCGCCGCTCGCTCGTATTGGCGGGGACTCGCCCAGCTCATGACACCACCGGCTGCGCATCCAGCGGATGGCACCACTAGGCAGCACCAGGCGGAATTCGTCCTGGATGGTGCCGGCGTGAGGATTGGCCATACTGGTCGCCTCTCTCTCGCGCAATGCCTCGCGATCCTCGGGATGGACTATCGCGTAGAATTCAGCCTTGGTGAGCTGAAACTGACGCATGGGCCGCTCCATCATCACCGCCAGTCCCGCCGAAAGAGTCATGATCTCTTTCTGGAAGTTGGATTCCCAGGTTCCGAATCGGGCCACCGTCTCGGCCAGATTCAGCCGCTCGGTCGTCTCGCGCAGATGAGTTTCCGCTCGGATGCGTTCGATTGCGTTGCCTGCAAGCTGGGCGGCTACGCGCGTCATTCGCAGCTCTTCGGGCCGGGGACTCGCAACCTTCCGGCGATAGATCGCGAACGTTCCCAATACCGTGTTTCTGGAATCGCGAATCGGCTGGCTCCAGCAGGAGCGCAGGCCGTGACTCAAGACGAAATCGCGCGCGGCCGCGAATCGGTAGTCGGTCGCGATATTGTCGATGACGATGGTTTCATTGCGAAATGCCGCCGAACCGCAGGCGCCGACCTCGGGACCTATCTCGAGGCGGTCGATCGCCTGAAGGTAGGCCGGCGGAAGACTCGGACCGGATGCGACCGACAGGTAGCGCCGATGCTCCTCGTCGAGCAACATGATGGTGCAATGGGATTCCGGCGAGAGCTGTTCGATCGCGCGGGTTAGCGTGTCGAGCACCTCGCTCAACGATGCGCCTTTGGCGACCAGTTCCAGCATTTGCCGTTCGACTTCGATGACCAGCGCGGATTTGACCAGGTCTTCGCGTTCGCGGGTCGTGGTGTCCAGCAGCCGCGCGGTCTTGAGCCAGCCGATGCCGGCGACGGCAACCCCGAGCAGCAATGCGGGTGCGATGAATTCAAACCACATAAAGGCCGTTGGAGCAAATCACTCGATCACCTCGGATCACGCGACTACCAGGGTGTGTCTATTCGTTGGCGGCGGCATATTGCAATGCCGCAATCGACACGTTGTGCGCTTCGCAAGCTGTTGTATAACAGACCGGGCTGCCCGGGGATGGTGCACGGGACGCACATCGGTGATTCGATTATGAGAGTTCGATCCGGCGAGAGATATGCGTCTCAGGGCAATCCCACCGACGACTACGAGATCACCGCCGTCCGGCAGTCGGCAGCAATGCGGCGCAGACAGGCAAGTCGCTATAGGAACCGTTCGGCTGCATGTCGGGGATCTCGATGCAGGCAGCCGAACACGTCACTCGGGGCGCATCTTGTCCGCCGCCTCGAACCGTGTCGGAACCTCTTCGGAAATCGACACCGTCACGGTCTTGCGATTCGTGGTGGCATCCAAGCCGGTTACCGTGGCCTGCACGTCGTACCGGCCGGCGTGCGTGAACGCATGCCTCACCTGCATGCCGTCCAGGCTCGAACCATCGCCGAAGTCCCAGTGGCAGGTCAGCACCGGCGCCTGCGGCGACGAGGCCGCCGCACTGAAGGCCAAGCTCTCCCCCGCCTTTGCGCCGGCTGCCGAGCCAATCTCAAAGGGAGGCGGCAGAGCGGGCACGGATTTGTCGATCAGCTTGAGCATGCGCACTGAATGCGGTTTCTCGACCAGATCGATCGTGTCCGAAGCGCTGCTGCAGCAGCCTTGATCGGCGAACTCCTCCACGATTTTGTACTCGCCCGGCTTCTTCAATCCCAGACTCTTAAGATCGATCGCGCGGGTGCGTTGCGCCTCCGTCCAGTTGAACACCGTGAGCATGATCTGGCGCTCATTCTCCTTCAGCAGAAATATGCTCGGTTGCTTGTCGCCCTGCGCATAGGTCATCAGATCCACGGGTGTGGATGCGCGGCCGAGACGGGCCATGTCGAGGAGGTCCGCATTGCGGACCAGGGACAGGCGTTCCGCAGATGCGCCCAAGGTGGGGAGATCGTCTCCGATCTCGAACATGCCCCCTGACACCGCCGCCAGTGAAATGGACACTCGTGCCTCATCGAGAGTGAGCGGGCGCTGCCCTCCATGCCAGGACTGGTCATCGACGGTCTGTGTGGAGACGGTGAACGCATCCGGATCGGCGATGAAAAAATTGCGGTTCATGTAGTAGCGCGCTGCTATCCCCGAGGCGGCGTCCCTGCTGGCATCGAAGCTATGTCCCGTATCCTGGGAGATGCGGCCGGCGTCCACGATGCCGACCGGGTTCAACATCGGGCTGCCGTCCTTATCGAGCACGACGCTGTCGCCGACGGCGCTGCGGATGATATTGAGGCCAATCCGTTGCGCCTCCAAGGCCGTCGTATTGGGGCGGAAGTAGGCTCCCTCGACTGCCGTGTCATCCATGAAATCCATTTTCACGAAGCGCAAGCCCCAGTTGTACAGCGTGCTGTAGGTCTGTCTCAAGTAGTCCTGGGCGCCGGGGTTGGTGGTATCCAGCACGTACAGAGGGTCTTGCTTGTCCGTGACGTAGCCGATGTGGATGAGCTGGCCGGCGCCGTTATGCAGCAGCCACTCCGGGTGCTTCTGAAACACCCAGGCGCGCTGCGACACCTCGAAGGGAGCGGTCCACATGCCGAAGGTAAGTCCGCTATGGCGCACTAAATCCGCGATGTAGCCAATACCGAGAGGAAAGAGTTTTGCGTCGGCGGTGGTGTATTCGCCGCGCGCGTATTGGTATCCCTCATCGATTTGGAAGTAGGCGTAGCCCAGGGCCCTGAGATTCTGAGCAAGCCAGTATGCATTCGTGGCGGCGGTACCCTGGCTGAGCCCGAAGTAATACGCGGTCCAACTCCACCACCCGATGGGGGTCGCGGTGCTCACCCGCGCTTTGTGCAGCAGCCCCACTGCCCGCCCATACTGTTCCAGTTGTGCGTGGTAGTCGGTGCCGACGGCGAACATGAGGCGCTCGGAGGACAGGCTCTCGCCGGGGTCCACGCGCAGCTTGAGGTCCACCTGTTCGGCCGCCGGCGAGTCCTTGAGCGACTCGCCTTTCATGATTTCGGTCGTGCCCGTCGCCACGGCCTCGTAGGCGAGGATGGATGCGTTGCCGCCCGCGGTTTGCTCAGTCAGATGAAAGATCGTCAGCAGCCGATCGGAGGTGAGCGCACCGAGGAACAGGCCCTCGCCGCTGCGGCGATTGTAGATGAGCTGGCTTCCCACGGCGCGGTGCGTGGCCTTGGGAGCATCGCCGAGCTCACGAATCGCGAGCTGCGGCCTATCCTCGCTGTAGCTGTCGGACAGAATGCGATCGGCGGCAGCCGGCCCGTTCAGATTGATGACCGGCGCCTCCGTTGCGTGAACGGCGCGGATCGACGCCACGGAGATCGCCCGATCCGTGTCGTTCTGCACCTTGACTTCGATTTCGCCCCACGATCGATCGCGAAACAGCTTGAGGGTGCACACCAGATCCGGCGTGTGAGGCAGGCCGGTGTGAGTGACCGTCAGGGTCGAACCCGGGCCGACATCGTCACGAAACTCGGATTGCACCACCCGGTGCTGCGGGTACGCAGAGGATCGCAGGACGCGAGCGTCCACCACCGCCTCGACGTCCGAGCGAATCACCACACCGGGAATGCCGGGTGAGAGGATGGAATAGCTCCCGTCGGAATCGACGGTCACCGACGCGCCCATTCCCTGGATCGAGCCCAGCTCGTGCACTCCGCGCGGCGTCGACGGTGCCGGGGTCCTCGCCGGCTGCTCGCCCCAGCAAACCGATGCCCCAGCCGCGAGGACGGCGCAAACACAGGGTTTCAGCCAGTGATTCATTTCGACTCCTGCGAATGCAGTGGAGGGGCATGCCAGGCATTGCCGAACCAGCGCTCAGCGTTGCCGCTGTAGATCTTGCGCACCACGCTCTCGGGCAGACTCAGGCCATGCACCGGCGCATCCAATTGGGGATCACTGAAGGTGAGGCCGGTGGCCAGATACTGCCAATCGCGCAGCCAGGTCGCGTGGGCCTCGCGGCGCACTTCCTGCGGATCGTCACCGGAATTTTGGGACAGGTCGGTGCCGTAGAGCAGGCGATCCTGGTAACGAATGAAGAAACGGCGCACCTTGGCGGGATCTTGGTTGGATTGAAATTGCACCTGCCCCATGCGCGCCGCCAAGTCGACCACGGTGTTGGGATAGCGGTCGAGGAAAGCGGCCAGTCTATCCACGCTCCATTCCAGACTGGCCATATGAGCACCATCAAATTGCAAATTCGGATTTCGCTGCAACATCCGGTCGCGCGCCGCCATCTGCTCTTCGTAGGACGGCAGCTCCGGATGCAGATACATGTAGTACTGCGGATGTTCCTCGAAGTATTCCTTGTCGCCGTTCACGGTCATCTCGGACATGGGGAGCCAGCAATTGCGCGGCTCTCCCAGATGACCGATCAGGACCTTGTGCCGCTCGCGAATGAAGTCGAACACCGGATCGAATTTTGGATCGTCGATCATGACCAAACGTCCGCTCGCGTCGCGAAAGCTCATGCCGATGTTCTTCCACACCTTGACGGCGACGGCGCCGTCCGCGAACGCGGCATCGAGCTCGCGGATCACGTGCTGCTGCCAATCCGGCTGATCCCAGCCGTTCATGGAAAAGGCGGCCGCGTACGCCAGCACCTCCGGATGGCGCGCGACCAGATCCCGCGCGACTCGCGCTTGTTCGGCGAGCTGCGGAAAGTCGGGATAGTCGACGTTGATGGTCAGTAGACGGAAATGATCAGTCTCGGCCTGATCGATCAACGCCGAGCCGGGAGTGTTGATATGCACGTGGACATCGATCTTGTCCACCGTGGCGAAATCCTCGGCCGTGAAGGTGCGCGGCGTGGTGCTGCAGGCGGCGGCGAGTGCCAGCCAGCCGCAAACCAAGCAGCGGCGCCACGGCAAGTTCTTCATGATTGCAATATCCCTCATGACTCCAATATGCCTCACGATTCCAACATCCCTCATGGCTCCAACTCGCGTCGCAATGCATCGCTTTGCGCGCGCAGGCGCTCGATCGCCGTCGTCGACAGGGGCCGGCCGTGACACTTCGCCGCATACAGCGCGGCGCCGATGGACGGCGGCAGCACGGGTTCGCTCACCCGGTAGCCGGACCGATGCGCCTGCAGCGACGCGGTAAACGGTTCCAATAGCAGCGCGCCGACGTTGTCGAACACGCCTCCGGAGTAGGAAACCGCCACCGGCTCGGCGGAGGTGAATCCCAAGTGTCGCCGGGTCGCGTCGACCATGAGCGCGAGTTCGGCGGCGGCCTGCCTGACGATGTCCAGCGCCGCCGCATCGCCGGCGCGAGCGGCCTGCGTAACCCACCGGCACAATTGCGCAATGTGCGCTCGGTCGCCCCCCAGCCGGCTAAAAACATGCGCGCACACATCGAGATCATCGGCGATGCCCAAGGACTGCCTGACGATCTCATACAACGGTCCACGGGCCGCTCTGCCGTCGCTCATGCGCGAGAATAAATTCAAGCCGCGGCACGCGATCCAGTACGCGGAGCCCTCGTCGCTGAACAATTCGCCCCAGCCGCCGCTGCGTGCAACGGCGCCGTGGCGCTCGCCGTAGCAGATGGAGCCCGTGCCGGCGACGATGCTGATTCCATCGCCGCAGAGCAGCGAACCCGCCCAACCGCAAATCATGTCGTTGCCGCACGCATAGCGGCCTGCCGGCAGACATCGCTCCGGCAGCCGGCTCAATGCGTCGATCAGGGCGCTATCCTCGCCATAGGCAGGTAGCCCGAAAAAGGCAAAATCCAGATCCGCAACGCCGAGCGCAGCCTTGGCCAGCACGCCGCCCACGGCGTCCGCGAGCACTGTGCCGAGCGCGTCCAGCCCGATGGTGAGGTAGTAAGCGCCCGGCGCCAGGTGCGTCGCTCTGATGGCGCCGTCTGAATCGATGAGCGTCAGTGCCGTCTTGGTTCCGCCGCCGTCGACGCCGAGATACAGGGCGGCGGCTTCGGTCACAGCGTATGAATGGTCACGCCACGTACCACGCGGCTGACGCTGCCCGAGTTGCTGGGTTGATCGGGCTTGTTGCCCAATGACAGCGATCGATGAAACGCGTAGAGCTGGCCGCAGACGATGTACGGATAATAAAGATCCCCATCGCCGGCCTTGGCCGCATGCGGCACATGCAGGTACTCGCCCTCAGCGACGGCGTCCTGGGCCTGTGCCGTTATGGCGATCACCCGCCCCGCAAGCCCCTCCGAGCGCAGCTCGCGCAACAGATCGAGATCGTAACAGCGTGTGTAGGGGTCGTTGGAGACGAACACGAACAACAGCGTGTCGCGCGTCACGATGGTCTTCGGTCCGTGGCGAAAACCGAGCGGTGAATCGTAGGCGGCGACGATTCTGCCGTCCGTCAGCTCCAATAATTTCAGGGCGGCTTCGCGCGCCAGCGACTTGAGGCCGTTGCTCCCCAGGTACACCACCCGCGAGTAGCTCTCGGCGGCCAGGTCGCGCAGCTTGTCATTGTGTCGCTCGAGAAGCTCCCGCGTGGCCCGAGCGATGTTGGCCACGCCTGCATTTTCAATCTCGGCAACGTTGAACACCAGAAAGGCCGCCAGCATCATGGCCGTGAAACTGGAGGTCATCGCAAAGCTCTGGTCATGCGTTTCCGGCGGCAGCAAAATCGCCAGGCTGTTGCGCCGCTCCCGGCAGCGTTGGTAGAGCGTGCCCTGCTCGTTGCAGGTGAACACGATGTGGTGACACCGGCGCAGCAGCCGGTCCGCCAGATCGACCACGGCCACGCTCTCCGGGCTGCTGCCCGAGCGGCCGAAGGACACGAGCAGCGTGGGCACGTCCTGCTGGAAATACTGCGCGGGACCGGACAGCAAATCCGTGGTGGCGATGGCTTCCACCCGGCGACGCAATCTCTGCAGCAGCAGCGGCACGAGACATTCGCCGATGAAGGCCGAGCTGCCCGCCCCGGTGAGAATGATGCGCAGATCCGGCTGGTCCAGCAACGGTGCGAGGAAGCGGGCAATCGGCGCGGCATGCTGGCGCAGCAAGTCCTGCGTGCGCAGCCAGCTCGCCGGCTGCTGCGCGATCTCGCGCGCGGTCCACAGCGCACCGGCGCGGCTCAGCTGAGCCTCGTCCAGTTGCAGATAAGAGCTCATGTCAGCGCTCATGGTCGGTGCAGGCCTCCGCGTACTGTTGCAGCACCTGCTCGATGGCATGCAGCACCAGCTCGCGCGCGCTTAAGGTGAGCCGGCCATCGCGGATGGCTTGGTATTGCAGCGGCAGGTACTGGCTCAAGAGGGTGAGCGGCGGCGGGTTTGCATCCAAATTTGCCAGCAGGCGCTTCAATGCGGAGTCGACTTCGGGCACGGGCCAGTAGTAGCGGATTCGATCGCTGCGGCTGTACTGTTGGTCGAGCTCGAGCCGTCGACCCTCGGACAAATAGTATTTGTTCCAGAATTGCGGAGCTGCCGACATGATTTTGTGAACGGTCTCCCGAAGCTGAGATGACCGATCGGGCCCCAGCCACTCGCGCTCGATTCCGTCCAGCGCCCACAGCGCCTCGCGCATGGCGAACGTCAGACCGGGCCCGACCTTCAGGATCGCAAAGTGGTTTTGCACCAGAGCGCGCAGATTGGCCGGCGTCTGATAGTCGGTCGAGTGGGCTTCGTAGACCAGGTGGGGCTGCGCCTCGGCCACAGCGGCGAGTGCGCCTGCCCGGGAGGCGCGGAAGTCGATGACCTTGTCATGATCGAACTCGACGCCCGGCTGCACGACCAGGCCGACGACGCGCGGCCACACCTGCTGCAATCCCGCCGATTCGAAGGCCTGCCGATGCGCCTCGATGGTCGCCGCAGCGGCCGCGGCATCGGTCAACGCCAATTCGGCGAGCGCCTCCTGCGCGCCGCCGGGAACGGGCACTTCGGTGCCCACCACATACACCGGCGCCTGTCCGCCGACGCGATCCCAGGTGCGCTCGGCCACCGCACACAGGCGGGCCGCGCGCGCGGCCACTTCCGCGTCGCAAAGAGGCGCCGGATCGCCCGCACAGGACATGGAGCAGTCCAGGTGAATCTTGCGAAAACCCGCGGCCACATAGTCGGCGATGAGCTGCTCGGACTTGGCCATCGCCGCCTCCGCTGGCAAGCTCTGCCAGCAATTGGGCCCAAGGTGATCCCCGCCCAGCAGCACCTGCGCAGGCGGCATGCCGACGCGCGCCGCGATCGCCAGCACGAAGCGGTTGAAATCCTCAGGACGCATGCCCGTGTAGCCGCCGTCCTGGTTGACCTGGTTGGAGGTGGCTTCGATCAAGACCGGCGCGGACCGCCCGCGCGCGTGAATCAGCGCCGCCTCGATCACCAGAGGATGCGCCGAGCACGCCGAGTAAATTCCGACCGAACGCCCCGCCTTGTGTTGGGCGATGATTGCTTGAATGGCCTTCACGCGATGATGACCTCGACGCCGATCCGGAGCAGCGCTTCGCGGGTTGCATCCGGAATCCCGGTATCGGTCACCACTTTGGCAATCCCCTGCGACTCGATGATCTTGTGCAGGCAGATCCGGCCGAACTTGGAAGAATCCGCGACCATGATGATTTCCGAGGCTGCCTTGCACATCAGGCGATTCAGCAGCGCCTCGGGCTCGAAATGGGTGGTGAGGCCCTTCTCGATATCGAAGCCGTCGGCAGCCAGGAACAGTTTGTCCACATGCAGGTCCTGCAGCGCCCGTTCGGTCTGCGTGCCGTAGAAAGACAGGTTCTTGCGCCGCAGCGTGCCGCCGAGAAACACCAGGTGCACGTTCTCCCGTGCCACCATTTCGTTCATGACGCCCACATCGCTGGTGACCACCACCAGCGACGCGGATGACTCGATATGCCGCGCGACCTGCAGCGCCGTCGTGCCGGAATCGATCAACACCGACTCGTCGTTCTTGATCAGGGCGGCCGCGGCCCGGCCGATGCGCACCTTCTCCTGCGCGAATAGCGTGCGCTTGACGTCGATGGCTTCCTCGGTGGGCGATGGCCCGCCGCGCCGTAAGATCGCGCCGCCCGACGAACGCGTGCAGATGCCCTTGTCGTCGAGAAAATTCAGATCCTTGCGCAGCGTCTGCGTGGAGACGCGAAAACGTTCGGCGAGCGCCGGGATTTGTACGCTGCCCTGTTCACGCAG
Organism: Steroidobacteraceae bacterium; assembly: GCA_049510875.1. GTDB lineage: Bacteria > Pseudomonadota > Gammaproteobacteria > Steroidobacterales > Steroidobacteraceae > Bog-1198. Next base: position 2,960 of record JBEKYO010000125.1, on the reverse strand, counting down.
CAGAGCGATGATGCGCTCGCGCCGATTGCTCGTGTCCCGCCGGATGATATGGCTCGTGTCTTGCCGCACAATCATGTTCGACCGTACTCCTTGAGGGTCTTGGGTCCAGGCGCTGCCGTGGCCGCCGAGCCGGGCTCGGGCTCAGGCTCGATGGCCAGGAACACCGCAGCCACCAGCGCCAAGGCGATGCCGGCCAGTTTGGTTGCCGTGGGCGCGGTGCCCAGCAACAGTATCGACAGCACGGCGGTGATGAGGGGAGCGCCCGCATTGGTCAGGGGCGAGACCACGATGGCCCTGCCGTAACGAAAGGCATATACCAAGGTCAGTGCGCCGATGGAGTTGAGAATCTGGATGGCCGCCGCGAGGTAGGGGCCGTCCGCGCCCCAGTTGATGGGCACGGAGAAGTCCGTCATGGCAAGCGCAACTGGAATCAGCAACAGGCCGCTGACCGTCATGTAAAAGAAGATGCTCTCGGCATCCATGGTTGCGTTCGCCAGTTTCATGAAGAAGGCCTGCAACCCCCAGGCCACCAACACGCCCAGTGCCGGCAGAAACCACAATTGGTCATAAGCACCGGATGACGTTCCCCCCGAATAATCGAACAGGGGAAGCGAGCACAGGGCCAGCACGATGCCGAGCGTGCCGAGCTTGCCGGTACGCTCGTGCAGCAAGACCAACGACAGCGCCACCGTGACCACCGGCGACAGCGAGATCACCGGGAAGATCAGGTAGGCGGGCCCGATCCGCACCGCATGGAACAGCAGCATCTGGCCGCCCGCCCCCAGCAGCCCGATCAGGGCGCCGTAGCACACCGATCGTGCATCGCGCTGCAGGCGCCAGCCGACTCGCCGCAAGCCATACAGCGCCGGGGGAATCATGGTCAGCGCCCACACGGCATAGATCAGCGTTTCAGGAAATCCATGGTTCGCAGGCAACCCGGTGAACGCGCCCCACACTCCCCAAAACCCCGTCGTCACCAGCGCATAGGCCAACCATGCTCTTGATCTCATTGATTTTAATTCCTAGGGCGGAGCCAGTTACGGTGTTGGAACCGGGCATCACCCGGTGACTTGTTATATTTGAAACTTATATAAATTTCAATAGGTATCATTTTATCGACAATGCACGATGATAATCCAGGGATGCCGGGGCAGGGTTTTAGCGTGCCTCATCCCTGCCGGCTGCGTAAGGGATCTGTGCGGAGCCTGTGCCACTTGGTGCGCCTGGTATCACCGCTGCGCCTGTGTCACCCCCAGTGCGCCTGTGTCACCCCCGCTGCGCCCGTGTCACCCCCCGCTGCGCCTGTGTCACTTGCTGAGCCTGTATCACCCGCTGCGCCGGTGCCGATTGCGAATCACTCTAGGGTTTGTTTCGTCGTGCTTATGTTTCACGCGCCACCTGTTCATCGTATTTAGTTTCATTATATGCCGGCATAAATTTCATTAACTGTCGTTAGCCTGGAATAACCAACCAACTCGGCTGCAGCAGCAATCGACGAGTGACAATTTCAACCGATATGCAAACTAAGTATTCATAAATCCCACTATTGAAAGTTATATTAGTTTCGTTTAACGTCGCAGCTGCTGGCCCTGAGTCATGCATTCGCGACGCAAGGCAAAGCAGAAAGAGAATTACACAAAGGGGATTGCTATGCCGACGATGCGACTGCGCTCTGCTCTGCTCGTGGCTGCCGCCGCGCTCACTTCGAACTTCCCGGCATTCGCCGTGGGCAGTACCGACACCGCGACGGCCGATGCGGACACCTCGGCCGCTACAGGCGCCTCGGCGACCTCGGCCACCTCTGCCACCTCTGCCACCTCGGCCACCTCGACCGCTTCGGCGACCACCGCCACCTCGGCCACCTCTGCCACCTCGGCCACCTCGACCGCTTCGGCGACCACCGCCGCCCCGGCCACTACCGCCACGACCGCCGGCGGTTCCCCGGAGCTGCAAGAAATCATCGTGACCGGCGTGCGCGCCAGCCTGGAGAAATCGCTCCAAATCAAGAGGGACGCCCCGGTCGTCTTGGATTCGATCAACGCGACCGAAATGGGGCGATTTCCGGATGCCGACGTCGCCGACTCGCTGGAGCATCTGCCCGGCATCACCATCGATCGCACCACCGGCGGCGAAGGAATTCATGTCAACGTGCGCGGCCTAGGGCCGCAGTACAACATCACCACGCTCAATAACCGGATTCTCGCCAGTGATGACGACAGCCGAGATCTCGCCTTCGACGTACTGCCCTCGGAAGTGATCTCGGGCGCCGATGTGCTGAAATCAACCCAGGCATCCGCGCTCGAAGGCAGCATCGGCGGCACGGTGAACCTGCGCACCGCCAGCCCCTTCGACAATCCCGGGCTCCACGGTGGGGTGCACGCCGAGGGCAACGACAACGACATGTCGGACCTGAAGGGCACTAAATTTTCCGCCTTCGTCTCTGACACTGTCGCCGACAATACGCTGGGCTTTCTACTCGGCGGCGTGCATTCGGATACCAAAATCCGCACCGATTCGCTGAATGCCAACAACCAGAACATCTACGGTCCGACGACCTACCCCTTCACCGACCCGAACGGGTCGCCGCTTGCTGCCACGCCGTGCTGCATCACCTTCGGTTCGATCTTCGACGACAAGAAGCGCGACGCGCTCTCCGGCAGCCTGGAGTGGCGTCCGAACTCGGACCTCAAGATCGTCGCCGATGGATTGTGGACCCACCTGAACGACCCGCAGATCGGCTACAACGAGTCCTATTACTTCCCCTCACCGGACAGCATAGGGACCACCTGGTCGAACCCGGTGGTCAAGAACGGTGTGGTGACCGGTATCACGGTCAGTCAATTCCAGCCGGAAATGGTGAACAACACCGTGGATCGGGTGGTCACCACCTCGATGTTCGGCTTGAATGTCGAGTGGAAACCGACCGACAAGTTGACCCTCACCGCCGACGGATATCGATC
>JBEKYO010000124.1:0-12886 GCA_049510875.1 Steroidobacteraceae bacterium | reverse complement strand
CAAATTTCAAGATCATCGGAAAATCAGTCATTGATCCCGACAAAGCGCGCATTGTGAACGGCAGCCAGCAGTTTGGCATCGATGTCAAAGTGCCGGGCATGAAGTATGCCGTGTACCAAAAGGGCCCGGTTTTCGACGCCGTGGTCAAGAGCGCCAATCTGGATGAAATCAAGGCCATGACGGGCGTCAGTCATGCGTTTGTGCTGAAGGGTTCTCCGCGCGCCATGGAGGTCCCACCGGGAACGCCGGGACTGGGCATCGATGATGGCTTGCGCGGCGGTGTAGCCATCGTCGCCGATACCTGGTGGCATGCACAAAAGGCACGTGGCAAGTTGCAAATAGACTGGGACGAAGGTCCGCATGCCAATGATTCGACCCCAGGCTTCGATGCGAAGGCGAAGGAATTGTTCTCGCAGCCGCCGCAGGGACAGTTGCGGGTCGACGGGAATCCCGAAGCCGCGCTGAAGGGCGCGGCCAAGCTGGTGCACGCCACCTATGCATACCCATTCATATCGCATGTCCCGATGGAGCCGCAGAATTGTGTGGCTTGCTACCACGACGGAAGGGTCGAGATCTGGGCCCCCACCCAGAATCCTGGGCCTGGCCGTGCGGGTGTGGCCAAGCTACTCGGCATCGATCCCACCAACATCACGATTCACATGATTCGCTGCGGTGGCGGCTTTGGCCGGCGACTTGCCAACGATTACATGATTGAGGCCGCCGCGATCTCGAAGGAGATCAATGGCCCGATCAAGGTATTGTGGGCTCGGGAGGACGAGATTCAGCATGACTTTTATAGGCCCGGCGGTTATCACAATCTGACCGCAGGACTTGGCAAGGACGGCCGGCTCGAGGTGTGGCACAACCATTTTGCCGGGTTCGCGCGCAACGACTATTTCGCCGGCTTGGCGGTTCCCAATCGCGACTCGTTCCCCGCCGGATTCATCAAAAATTATGCGTTGCATACGTCGCGGATTCCGTTCAATGTTCCCGTGGGTCCGCTGCGCGCGCCCGGGGATAACGCGCATGCCTGGGTGTTCCAATCGTTCTTGGACGAACTCGCGCACGCCGCAGGGCGCGATCCGATCGACTTTCAGTTGGCGCTACTGCGCAATCCCAATCCCGGTGAGGGCGAGGGCAAACCTCCCGGACGCTTTGGACCAAGCTTCATGGCCGCGCGCATGATCGCCGTCATCGAAAGGGCCCGTGCCGCGTCGAACTGGACATCTCGCCGCGATTTGCCGGCGCACACGGGAATGGGATTCGCCTGTTATTGGAGCCACGTTGGCTATGTCGCCCAAATCCATCAAGTGGCGGTCGGTACGGACGGCACGGTCACTCCCCAACAAATTTGGGTGGCGGTGGACGTGGGCAAGCACATCGTCAATCCCACCAATGCGGAGCACCAGATCATAGGATCGATCGTTGACGGTATGTCCGCGGCATTCGGACAGCAAATCACTTTTGAAAACGGCCGAGTCCAACAAAGTAACTATGATAATTACATGCTGTTGAGAAACCGGAAAATCCCGCCGATACACATCGATTTCGTCAAAACGGATTATTCACCCACAGGCCTCGGCGAGCCCGCCTATCCCTCGGCGTTGCCCGCGCTCTGCAATGCGATTTATGCCGCATCCGGGCGCCGCGTCCGCAAGCTGCCATTAAGTACATCCATGTTGAGAATATAGAGTCTCTCGCGCTCCGGGCGCCCGCTGCCCTGAGCGTGTCCGGCGAGAATACAAGTGCCGCCGTCGGCGTTGGCGTTGCATATTGAATTATGAAATTGCCGCAGTTGCGCGCGGCAGGAGTTTCCGCACACAATAGGAGCGCGGTCCGGGTCCGCAACCCGGCCGAATGACTAGAACAATACACGCCCCAGGGATCACAATCATGGCTAGACCCAACTTCGGCAGGCAGAACGATCGGATACAGCGCATGGCAGCGAGGAGGATCGCGCCGACAGGTCTTCGGGGCGGCTTTCGCGCGCTGCGCAGCTGCGGCCTTTGCACCGTCGTGCTGCTCATGGGCACGTCCATCGCGCTACCGGCAGATGCACCCCAGGCTTCCTCCATCAGCGAAAAATCCTTTCGTTGCATGACGGAGATGACGCACATCGGCCACTTCTATGTCGACAATTTGGCCGGCGATCTCAAGGGCACGATCCGAGCGGCGAAATCGACGACCGGCCAAGTCTATCCTGTAGGTTCAGTTGTGCAACTCGTGCCAACCGAGGTCATGGTCAAACGTGAGAAGGGCTTCAACGTGGTGACGCACGACTGGGAGTTCTTCGAACTCGACGTATCGCCAAATGGGTCGACGATCCGCACGCGCGGCTTTGCGGACGTCAAAAACCGGTTTGGCGGAAATTGCTTCGGCTGTCACGCCGCGGCTCGGCCGGAATGGGATTTGGTGTGCGACACCACCCACGGCTGCGCACCCATCCCGGTCACGATTGCCATGAGCGGGGCTCTGCAGCGGACCGACCCGCGGTGCAAGAACCGCGGGCCGGTAAGCGCGGCGGACGCGGCGGCACTTGCGCAGCTTGGCGAAATCGTCAAGTCGATGCCGGCGGCAAACACGGACAAGCAATGACGCATGCATCGGGCCGTCGGGGCCATTATAAAAGAACCTTTTTGGATATCGGGGATGATCTGCCGTGAGATTCATCATTGGCCTGTCCCTACTTGTAGCGCTTCCCCTCATCCCCGGCGAAGCGCATGCCGACAGTTACTCCGATACGATAGCGCTGTTCAGAAACGCGGGCGACAGCGCCAACTTCTTTCCGAAGAGCTACGCGTACGCGGTATTGCCGACGGTGGGCGAGGCGGGCTTCATCGTGGGCGGCGCGCACGGCAAGGGCCGCGTATACGTGCACGACAAACTCGTCGGCGACACGACGGTGACGCAGTTGAGCGCGGGCTTCCAAGCCGGCGGCAAGGCGTACAGCCAAATTATCTTCTTCGAGGATAAGCGCGCACTCGATGAGTTTGAATCGGGTTCGTTTGAGTTTGCCGCCGACGTGAGCGCGGTGGCAGTGACTGCGGGCGCATCGGCGAGCGCGGGCACTGCCGGCGCAACCTCCGAGGCGAGTGGCGGGCAGAAGGACGCCAACACGAAGAGCTTGGGTTATCAGAAGGGGGTTGCGGTGTTCACCATCGCCAAGGGCGGCCTCATGTATTCCGTGACCGTTGCGGGTCAGAAATTCACCTACGTGCCGCGTGGGGGCGAGTAACCGCGGCGGCGAAACGCGCATGCATGAAAGGTATGACGGAAGCTTCTACCGAGAATGGCTGGTCAGCTCGCAATGACGGAACGAACATGGTTCTTTCGCTGCGCGGCGATTGGACGATACGTAACGACACCGGCCACGTTGCAGATTTGCCACTCGATCGAACCCAAGTAAGGGCGCTGCGCTTTGACTCGAGCGATCTGCGCCGATGGGACAGCGCACTTCTGGTTTTCCTCTCGACCCTTCGCGATACTGCGCGGCGACGTGGCATCGTCTTCGACCAGACCGGTCTGCCGCCCGCCGCGTGCCGGTTGCTGTCGATGCTCCCTGCTGAGCCGCCCGTGCAACGCGAACCTGCGCGCCGGCTGGGAATGATAGGGCGAGTTGGGGTGTGGGCCCTGAGAGGGTGGTCCGAGTTGGTCGCAATTACGACGCTCGTGGGCGAGGCAGCACTTCGAAGCGTGCCGGCGCTTCGCGGCAGAGCGCGAACGCGTCGCGCCGATGTGTGGGCCACCGTCCACGACGCGGGTATTGGAGCGCTGCCCATGGTGGCGCTGGTCAATGTTCTGGTGGGCGGCATCGTTGCTTTCGTAGGGTCCCTGCAATTGCGCCGCTTCGGCGCGGAAATCTACGTAAGCAATCTAATCGGCGTCATGGAGGTCCGCGAGATGGCCCCGCTAATGACCGCGATCGTGATGTCCGGGCGCACCGGAAGCGCCTACGCAGCCGAGATCGCGACGATGCAGGGCACAGAGGAAATCGACGCTCTTCGCGCCATCGGAATTCCACTCTTTGATTATTTGACTCTGCCGCGGCTCGCTGCACTTACGACCATGATGCCTCTGCTCTGCATGTACGCGGGTGCCGTTGGGATACTAGGAGGGTTGGCTGTTGCCGTCTACCTGATGAATATCTCGGTGGGCGGGTTTGTGACGCATCTTCGCGGGGCTGTTGCGGGAAGCGATATTGTTTTAGGCCTGGCGAAAGTCACCGCCTTCGGAAGCTGGATAGCGATTGCCGGATGTCGAATTGGCCTAAAGGCCGGCCGCAGCGCGACAGACGTTGGGCATGCCGCTACCACGGCCGCCGTAAGCGGCATCGTTGGAGTCATTGCGCTCGACGCGGTATTCGATGTGTGCGCGAACGTGTTTGGGATATGATCCGATGAGCAGCACTCAGGAGCCAATACTTCAGGTGCAAGGACTCGCATACGGTTACGAAGCCGAGCGGTTGCAGCACGATGTGTCTTTCGAGGTCAAACGCGGTTCCATCTTCGCCATCATGGGGGCTAGCGGCAGCGGTAAGAGTACGTTGCTCAAAGCGCTGATCGGGTTGCTGCGTCCGAGCGCGGGCCAAATCATCTTCGGCGGCGTCAACTACTGCCTCCTGGATGATGCTCGTCGTGCAGCGATCGGGCGTCACTTCGGCGTACTATTCCAGGGCGGCGCGTTGTGGAGTTCCATGACCGCCGCAGAAAACGTGGCACTGCCGCTACAAATGTTCACGGCCCTCGACCGCACATCGATCGACGCCCTCGTTGATTTGAAGTTGTCGTTAGTCGGGCTGGAAATCGGAAGAGATCGCATGCCCTCCGACTTGAGCGGCGGAATGCGCCAGCGCGTCGGACTCGCCCGCGCGCTGGCCTTGGATCCTCAGATTCTGTTCCTCGATGAGCCGTCCACGGGTCTTGATCCAATTTCCGCAAGGCATTTTGACGATTTGGTCAAAGGTTTGCGCGACGGATTCGGCGTTACCGTCATCATGGTCAGCCACGAATTACCGAGCTTGTTCGGCATTTGCGACGACGGCGTGTTCTTGGATGCCGAGGCACAGACCGCGATTGCGCACGGCTCTCCGAAGATCCTGCGCGATGAGTGCAAGCACCCCACCGTGCATGCCTTCATGCATCGGGATCCGCCCCCGGGCAATCTTGAAAAAATGGGCTGCTCGTGACGCCTGTGAAACCGGTTGTCGTCGGGAGTTTTGTAGTCGGGGCGCTGGTGCTCGGAGTGATCGCTATCCTCACGTTTGGCGGGATGCACCTGTTCGCAAGAAGCCTTCGAGTAGTGGTAGTGTTCAAGGATTCCATAGCCGGACTCGAGGTGGGCGCGCCGGTCACGTTCCGGGGCGTGCGGATCGGGCGCGTCGAGGGGATGAGACTGCATCTTGACGAGCGGAACCACACAAGCTGGATACCGGTTTACTTGGATGTATACATCGATCGCATCTCCTGGACCAACGGATCGGTAGGAGCCACGCGTGTGGATCTGCAGGCGGCCGTGGAGTCGGGGCTGCGGGCGCAGCTCGTCTCGCAGAGCGTGGTGAGCGGGCAGATGAGCGTCAATCTCGATTATCGACCGGACATCCCGGCACAACGAGCAGTCTACCCTGAGGATACGTTTGAGATTCCGACCATCCCCTCGGACATCCAAAACCTGAAAGACGAGCTGCTCCATATAGACATACCGGGGATCGCACTGAAGACGCAGCAGGTATTGGGCAGCATGCAACACACCTTGGAGGAAATCGACCGTACGATCGGGCCCCTCGCGACCAGTCTGCAGAGCACTCTGGCGACTACCACGGTGGCCGTACGCAATTTGCAGGCGGATTCTGCGCGGACGGTGGCCGATATCGATCGTCTCGCCAACGAGAGCCGCATTCAGATCACGACTAACGGCAAGGAGCTCGAGCAGCTGCTGCGAACCGCCGAACGAACGGCGAATCAAGCGGACTCGTTGGTGATCTCCTTGAACGACATAACATCCTCGCATGGCGACTTGCAAGCCTCATTGCGGGACCTCGCCGCAAGCGCAAGCTCTTTGCGTAGTCTCACTCATGATTTGGAGCGAAATCCCATGGGCACGCTGCTCCGGAGGGAACACCAGTGAGCACGCGATCCGCGGCGCTGATTGTTACGCTACTCGCTGGAGCTGTCGGGTGCGCTTCCCTTGCGCCCCGAAAAATATACGTGCTTGACAATGCGAACGATGCAGTCAGGGAGGCGTCAGCCGCGAGTGCGGCGCCTGCAGTGCAGCTCGAGCGCGTCTTGGTACCGGATTATCTCGACACGACCGACATACTTACGCGTGCCGGCGGACACGAATTGCAGTCGAGCCAAACCGGACAGTGGGGCGAGCGCCTTTCCTTGGGGATCACCCATGCGCTGCGCGCCGATCTGGCCGTTCGCTTACCAAGCCGTGTCGTGGCCGGTACCCAACCGACCGACAAGACCGTCCGGCAGATTCTGGTGAGCGTAGATAGGTTCGACGTCTGGGTCGATGGACATTGTATCCTCACCGCGAACTGGTCGCTGATCGAAAAAGACGAGCGAGACGCAGTGTTAACCGAGCACGGAGCGTTTACGACACCCGCCGCAAGCGACGGGACCCCGGGCGATGCAACCGTTGTCGCGGCCATGGCCAATGCAGTTAGTCAGCTGGCGGATAGCATCGCGTCGGCGGTGAAACGGCTCTAGCTCCGGAGCACGATGCATCGCATCGCTGCTGGGCCCGAGCGTCCAAGAAAGTACGATTAGCGCTTCAGTGCGTGCTGCCCCGGAGCACCGCGCGCAGCGGGTAGATCTGCCCATTATCACGACCGGGTACGCCGTGAGCCGGGATCAACCTTGCGTACCGCACACCCCAACAATGAGAGGCTCCCGAACACGGGCTGGAATTCTCGTGAGGCGATTCGATCTCGGATTACGCATTAGCTGATAGGAGTTCGACCGACACCCAATCGACCCAAAGGGAGGCACCCATGCGCAGCTCGAGAACCACGATTCCCCTATTCGGCAGTGATGCAGCCTTCAATTCATGCCCCTCAACGACAAAGACAGGGCGCGCCGGTGCGCTGGTTACAGTAATGGCGCTCTTGTGGGCGACCGGAGTTGGTGCGGCAGAGGTGACCATCTCTTGGATTCAGACCGGTGCTCCCGTCGGCTTTGGCTACCTGCCCAAATTGGCTTCCGACGGGTGGGGTTCATTCATAAGCATCTACCAGCAGAGTACCGGTTTCGCCCCGTTCGCCTACCAAACCGGATTCCAGCAGAATCCCGATCTTCTTTGGAATCCGTCGAACTTCATTACCACCAACACTGGCGGTGATGAGGTGGGCCATTCCGCGGCGGTTGCCATGGTGCCGTATTTCGTCGATGGCATATTGTCGGAAGATAGTCTGATCGAAGTCCATCAAGGGGGCCAGGATGACGGCGCAGCGCTCTGGTTTCGCGCAGGACAGAACGTCCCTGGAGCGGCGCAGCCTACGGGATCAGATGCCACCTGGCAGGCAGCCCAGGAATATGATTCTGGTTTCAATCCAGCCATCGCCCTCGATCAATACTGCTCCTCCTGCGCTACGGGCGCGACAACCATCGTCGAAGTTCACCAGTCGCAATCGGGCGCATCGCCATTGTGGTTTCATATCGGAACCTTCAGCGGCCTCGGAACCTCCACTCCGACGGCCAGCTTCGGTCCAGCCATGCAATTCGACCCCGGCTTCGATGGGTATGCACCTTCGGTTTCGATTGCCGACGGCCTTATTGTGCTGGTAGGGCAGGGATCTGGAGGCACCCTATGGTATTCGATAGGCGTATTGCAGAGCAGCGGGCAGAGTATTGGAGTCACCTGGACCGCCCCCGAGACCTATGACAACGGATACAATCCCTCGATCTCGCTGGTTGGCTGCACCGACTGCGGCCATTCTCAAGGCTTTAAAGCCGCTTGGGATCTGGTTGAGGTTCACCAGGCGCTGAGCGATACATCCACGGGGCCGTTGCTGTATCGAACCGCGCGCCTCAAGCCTGCCGAGGGGGCCTCTTACCCCACGACGATCAAATGGACGCCCAATGCAGACACCGAATACGTCAAGGAAGGCTGCTACCCGGCGATTTCGCAGATGCCGTTTCCGCCCGCTCAAGATTATGAAGTGCTGGAGACACACTCAACAGCGTGCGGCAAGGCGGCCGACATCGTCTCCGCGGTGGGTAGTTTGACCAACTAAGCCAAGGCGGCGAGGGATGGAGCAGCGCGGGGCGCAGGATGAGGGCCACACGTGATACACAGGCGGGTGGGCCTGACCAACGTGTGTCGATGTAGTAGTATCGCCTCGATGCCGACATCTAGCCGGGGCGCGTCACTCCCGCTCTGCATCCATCGGGTTCGGCAAAGCAATCGCTTCGATTCAAGGTACCCAGGGCAGCCGCCTCATTGCCAAAAACAAGAATTATGCCCCAGCCGCCGATCGACGTGACTGGATCCGCGCCATGAAGGGGGCGATCAGGGAAAATGCGTCTTATTCCAAGGGACATCCCATGAGGCGCCGCTACGCAATCGAAGCGTACCTGTGCTGAAGCGCATGCAGGACAGCGCGCTTCGCAGGGCTTGGACCCGCATGAAGGAGCACCCCCTCGCCAGGGTTGGACCCGGCCTCATCACGGGCGTAGCCGACGATGATCCCAGTGGCATCGCCACCTACTCTCAGGCGGGTGCGCAATACGGGCTCAACATGTTGTGGACCATGCCCCTGGTATTCCCGCTGATGGCCGCGATCCAATACATCTGCGCGTCGATCGGCCGGGTCACGGGCAGGGGACTCGCCGCCAACATCAAGGAGGCGTTTCCGCCCGTGATAATCAAATCGGTCGTGCTGCTGCTCTTGGTTGCCAACACTCTCAACATAGCCGCCGACGTGGCTGCCATGGGAGAAGTGGCCGAACTGGTCACCGGCGTCGATCGCCATCTGATGACGGCGTTTTTCGTGATCGTCACTCTGCTGTTGCAGATTGTCGTTCCCTATCATCGCTATGTGCGCTTCTTGAAGTGGTTGACGCTTGCGCTGCTGGCGTACGCGGCCGTGCTGTTCACGGTTCATGTACCCTGGGGCGAGGTGATGCTGCGCACCGTGTGGCCGGATTTCACACCCAATGGCACCGCGGCGGCAGTCGTGGTCGGGGTCTTTGGCACGACCATCAGTCCGTATTTGTTTTTCTGGCAGGCTTCCGAGGAGGTCGAGGATATGCGCGCGGGCGCGGGCTCGCCGCCGCTTCTGCAGGATGCGGGTAGGGCGAACGCGGAGTTGCGGCGCATTCGCTGGGATACCTGGAGCGGCATGTTCTACTCTGACCTTACCGCCTACTTCATCATTTTGGCGACGGCCGTTACGTTGCACGTCGCGGGAATCACCGACATTGATACGGCGGCGCAGGCAGCAAGCGCGCTCCGGCCGCTGGCGGGGCAATTCGCCTACATACTCTTTGCCCTGGGGATTCTCGGTGTCGGACTGATCGGCGTGCCGGTCCTTGCGGGCGCGGGTGCCTACGCGCTGGCAGAAACCATGGGTTGGAATACCGGTCTTGAACGCAAGGCGACCGATGCCCGCGGATTCTACGGCATCATCGCGGTCAGCGTGCTCGTGGGTCTCGGCATACAATACCTGCCCATCAGTCCGATGAAGGCCCTGTTTTGGAGCGCAGTCATCAATGGAGTAGTGGCCGTCCCTCTGATGGCGGTCATCATCTTGCTGGCGTCGAAGAAATCGGTGATGGGCATCTACGTCGCGAGCCGGCCGATCGTCATCCTCGGCTGGATCGCAACGCTGCTCATGGGCGCAGCGGCGGTACGCATGTTCTTGCCCGGCTAACCGCCGGGATGCCACCTCCGTGCGGTGTGGCCCCCTAAGGGCCCCGGGAGGCAGATCGAGAGTTTTACCCCCCCGAGCGGTGTGGTGGGCACGACGGTGACGATCAAGGGCGTCGGCCTGACGCAGACGTCGATGGTGACCATTGGCGGCAAATCCGCCAGCTTCACCGTGATCTCCGATACCGAAGTGAAGGCGAAGGTGCCCGCAGGCGCGAAGACCGGAGATACGATCAGCGTCACCACGCCTGGAGGCACGGTGAGCAGCGCCACTGAGTTCGTAGTGGAGCCTGAAGTTACGAGCTTCAGCCCGAAGAGCGGGCCGGTGGCAACGCCGGTCGCCATTACGGGCCACAGCCTCACGGGCGCAACGGCAGTCACATTCGGCGGCGTGGCCGCAAGTTTCACGGTGGTCAGCGATACCACGGTGAATACGCAAGTGCCCACCGGCGCCGCGAGCGGGCCGATCGCGGTCACCACTCCGGGCGGTACGGGAACCAGCAAGACCAGCTTTACCGTCAAATAGCCGGCCAGGTCGCGCTTGAATGGGCGCGGAACTGCAGCAATGGGCGCTGTGCGAGCCTGCGCTGCAGGTCCTGACCGTCGACCGTCACCCGACGTATCTTTTCATCCCGGTGGGTTGGTTCCGATGCGCGCTTCGTGCGACGCGGTGCATCGGGTTCGCCGCAATTTCCTCACCTGACTCTCGAGGACGGCGCACCATTTGACGCCCCTGACTTTCCGCTGGTCTACGGCCGATGACCGAATCACTGCAGGGGTTGAAATGGCGCGCGCTCGCCTCATCTTCATTCCGCGCCGATGCTTACCACTGGTTGTCGGGGATCCTTTGGCGATAGCGCTCAATTCGATCATGAACTGCTTGAATGGCGCTGTATCCCCACCCACGAGGCGTTTGCGTGGGCTCTATGTCATCGCTGGTATTCGCGTTCCAACCTTCGTCACTGGTATTGAATTCATTGAATTGGTGCACGATAAGAAAGAGCGGTTCGAGCTCGTCAGCCAGCGTCATAAAGTCATCGAATGTCGCGTAGGATGCTCCGTCATATCGTGTTTCATCCGCAGGATTACAGAATTGAGCTGATACCACCCCGGTACTGAAGATACAGCCGACGTTGTTTTTGATTTTTGCCAACGGACGCTTTTGGATGGCGCATCAGCGCACCCGACGCGACGAATTCTTGCGCGGGTACGAGCGTGGCTCGCAGCCGAGTGACTCTCGTGCGTTGAATCGATATGATTCCATAAGGGCTTGACCGGAGGCCGCGTCCGGTTCGAATTTCACCATTTCATCCAGACTGGCGAACCGATGCGGGGCGACGCTACCCTAAATCGGCACCCATGAGAGGTTCCGGCAGCGGCAGTGGATTCGGTGAGAAGCACGTTGCGGAATCGGAAGAGGTGACAATGAGCGATCAGACCTGGACAGCGGTCGAGGAATACTTCGAGAGCGAGCTCAACGGCAATGATCCCATCCTTGAGGCGGCCCTGCGCGCGAGCGAAGCAGCGGGGCTCCCCGACATTCAGGTGTCGGCAAGCCAAGGGAAGCTGTTGCATCTGCTCGCGCTCACGCTGCCGGCGCGGCGGATTCTCGAGGTAGGGACGTTGGGCGGCTACAGCGCGCTATGGCTCGCGCGGGCGCTGCCACCGAATGGGCGCCTGGTGACGCTCGAAATCGATCCACATCATGCGGAGGTCGCGCAGCGGAACTTCGTGCAGGGCGGCGTGGCGGATCGAATCGATCTGCAGGTGGGGCCCGCGCTCGATAGCTTGGCGCGACTGCGGGCGCAGCGGCCGGCCCCCTTTGATTTGGCATTCATCGACGCCGACAAGCCGAACAACCTGGGCTACGTCCAAGCCGCGCTCGAACTCGCGCGGGATGGCTCCTTAATCGTCGTTGACAACGTGGTGCGCGAGGGGGAAGTGGTCGCGCGACGGCGGGATGCCGCGGCCGAGGGGGTGCGACGGATGACGGCGTGGATCGCGCGAGAGCCACGCCTGACCGCAACGGTCATCCAGACGGTCGGGCATAAGGGCTATGACGGCTTCCTGCTGGCCCGGGTCGCCGGTTCGGCGACATAATTGCAGAGTTGCCGATGCTCAAGGCGCGCATGCGGGCCCGAGGAGGGCGCTTATGAGCGACGAACGTCGCGCAGCGTTGATTCAAGCGAACATGCCCGCAAGTTCGAGTCGTTCCGCCAAACCCGCTACGTCCCCCGTGCGGCGCACCGGCAAAAAGGCGTATTCGAAAAGGTAAGGCACGCTCATCGTTGAAACCATTTCGAGCGCCCGCCCTGGAGGCGGCGCGCCGCGTCTCCGATGCGCCTCCATGATTTTGGGGGTTTTGGGCGTTCCGTCGGAGAAAAAGGGCACCATAATGTCAAACACGGTGATGGGCTCCGGATCTGTCTGCTCTGCAATGATCGGTGATCCGTGAAGGCCTGCACCCCAGTCGGCGCCATCGGTGCGGGCAAGGAACATCATCACATGCGGAGTCGACCAATGATGGCCGCTGGCGTCGCTCCCTTGGTTCCCCATCATGAAACCTAGCGCGCCAGGCTCTGGGATGGCCATCCGTTTTGAGGCAATCTCAGCTCGGGTGCGGTCTTTCATTTCGGCCTTCGAGGTGCCGGCGAGAGCCCATTTCGTCCTCTCGAGATACGCGGGAAGGACTGAGCGCACGCCGGCGGCATTGAAGCATATGGGTACACGAAACTTGGGATTCCAAAATTCGGCATCATCCGAGCCGGGCGCCCAGGACACCCAGGACCGCCAGACCAGACAGACAAAGCCGTTCTTACCCTTGACCGCCGTTTCGTAGCCGTGATTGCCCAGGACTAGAACGCTCGCATCGCCGGAAATCGATGCAGGCGCGGCGTTTCGCGCCATCTCGATCTCCGCGGAAGCACTTGCCTCAAGGTATTGCTCGATAGGCGCCATGACGGGAAAAGCCGGTTTCGTATCCTCGGCGCAGGCAGCGCCGATGGCTCCAATCAGG
>JBEKYO010000123.1:0-13173 GCA_049510875.1 Steroidobacteraceae bacterium | reverse complement strand
CGCGACCGAGCGGCGGTTTCGACGGCGAGTGCTTGTCGTCACTTGCCTGAGCCTCTTTGGGTTCGTCGGCGGCGCAATCGCCAGCGAACTCGTCATCGGCCGCGAGGCGCTGCAGACGCTGGTGGTGGCGTCGGTATTCAAGGATCAGGGGCGATGGTACCTGGCCAAAGGTAAATGCTACGCGTACCTCGAGCGGCCGCATGTCGCCCTCGACGCGGGCAGAGTCATCATCGACGCGCACCTGTCGTCCCTATTGGGAGTGACGGTCGGCGACGCCTGCCTCGGCACGGAGATGATGTCGGACGTAAAGGTCTCGGGGAAGCTCGTGGGCTCTGGCACTCACATCGAAATCGATGACATTCGCATCGACAACGTCCAGGACGAAACCACGCGCCAGGTCATCGAGTTGCTGCAACAGGCAACCGGCCATTCCCTGCCGAAATCGGTGAACATCGATCTCTTGCCGTTGCTCAAGCCGACCAGCGTGCCGGACACGGATATCAAAGTGTCGGCCTCGAATCTGGCGATTGCCAGCGTAGCGACGCTCGCCGATGCGGTCGCCGTCCAGTTCGAGATCAAACTTACCGCCCGCTGACAAAGGTCCATGGTCGAAATGTGGCCCGGATCTAATCGCGGTATGATCAGCCGGCGTGCCATCGATCAGGATGCGCCTCGTCCGGCCAACAAATCGGTTTTGTCGCGATTGCTTCTTCTTCGCAATGCAAACCCTCAACAACCAACTCCTCTTCAGCGCGTCCGACCTCGTCGGTCACCTTGACTGTCATCATCTGACGGCGCTGGACGCCGCCGTCGCGCGCGGATCGCTCAACAAGCCGAAGATCTGGGACCCCGTTCTACAGACGTTGGTAGCACGGGGGCTGGTGCACGAGCGCGAGTACGTGGGGCGCTTGAAGGAGGCGGGTTTCAGCGTCGCGGAGATCGCGGGCGGGGGAGTCTACGCATCGCAGGTGTCTCAAACGCTGGAGGCGATGCGGTCGGGCGTGGGCATCATCGTGCAGGCGGCGTTCATGCGCGGCGCCTGGAGCGGCCGGGCGGACATTCTGCGCAAGGTGGACGTCGCCAGCGATCTGGGCGCGTGGTCCTACGAGGTCATCGACACCAAGCTCGCGCGCGAGACCAAGGGTGCGACGGTTCTGCAATTGTCGCTCTACGCGGATCTTCTCTCGGCCGCGCAGGGGCGGCTCCCCGAGCATATGTATGTGGTGACTCCCGGATCGGAGTTCGAACCTGAGTGTTATCGGACCGGGGATTTCGGCGCGTACTACCGGCATGTCAAGAATGGGATGGAGCGCTTTTTGGACGGTGGTGGCTGCGCTGCTCAGACCTACCCCGAGCCCAACGAGCATTGTGCGCTGTGCGCGTGGCGCGTACCGTGCGACGCGCGCCGCCGGGCCGACGATCATCTGTGCCTGGTGGCGGGGATTACCAAAGTTCAGATGGGAGAGTTGCGTGAGCGGAATGTGCCGACTGCTGCTGCACTGGCGCAGGTCCCACTCCCCCTGTCCTGGAAGCCGGAGCGCGGATCCGCCGCGTCCTATGAGAGGGTTCGCGAGCAGGCGCGAATCCAAGTCCAGGGACGCGTCGCGGGCCGGGCGCTGTACGAGACCTTACCCGTCGTCAAGGACTTGGGCCTCGCGGCGTTGCCGGCGCCCTCGCCGGGGGACGTCTTCTTCGATCTGGAGGGTGATCCCTTCGTCGAGGACGGCGGCCTGGAATATCTCTTTGGCTACGCGTACGAGGCCGACGGCGCGCAGTACCGTGAGGATTGGGCGCTGTCGCGGGAGGAGGAGAGGCGGGCGTTCGAGAGCTTCGTTGATTTTGTGATGGCGCGCTGGCAGCGGTATCCGGATTTTCACATCTATCACTACGCGCCGTATGAGCCGAGTGCGCTCAAGCGGCTCATGGGCCGGTATGCCTCGCGCGAAGAGGAAATCGACCGGCTGCTAAGGGGTCGATTATTCGTCGATCTTTATCAAGTCGTCCGGCACGCCATTCGAGCGAGTGTCGAGAGCTATTCCATCAAGGAGCTGGAACGGTTTTTTGGCTTCGCGCGAGCTACCCCGCTACCCGAAGCCAGTCGGGCTTTGGCGAATATTCAGACCTGCCTCGAGTTCAATGACCCGCAGTCGATCACGGCTGAGCTCAAGGCAACCGTCGCGGGGTACAACCGCGAGGACTGCCTCTCTGCCCAGGGGCTGCGCAACTGGCTGGAGGAAATTCGCGCGCAAGTGGCGGCGACGGGTACGGTCATCGAGCGGCCGGCGCCCGCGGCGGATGAGGCGAGCGAGCACCGCACTGCCTGGCAAGAGAGAATCGAAAAGCTGGTGGGGCGATTGACCGGGGATGTGCCGGCCGATCTGCACGCGCGCAATGCGGATCAGCAGGCGCGCTGGATATTGGCGCATACCTTGGATTGGCATCGGCGCGAAGAGAAGGCGGTGTGGTGGGAGTACTTTCGGCTGTCGGCGCTGTCGAGTGAGGATCTCTTCGACGAGCGAGCCGCGCTGAGCGGCCTCGTATTCGCGGGCAGCGTCGGCGGTACGGCCAAAGCGCCGGTGCACCGGTATCGATTTCCGGCGCAGGAGACGGAGTTTCGGGGCGGTGAGTCCTTGCATCGCACGGGCGGCGACAAGTTGGGTGCGGTCGACCGCATTTCCTTGGATGACCGGGTGATCGATATCAAGAAGCGCGGCGACAGCGCCGGTGTGCACCCGGAGGCCGTGTTCGAACACGACGTCATCGGCACCCGTGAACAAGCGGAGTCGCTCGCGAGGCTGGGCGATTACGTCGCGCGCTGCGGACTCGCGGGCGAGGGGCAGTACGCAGCGGCACGAGACCTGCTCCTGCGTTCGCCGCCCCGGCTGGCGGGGGAGCCGCTGCGATTACCCAACGAGGCTGCGCTGGATGCGGCGGTGCGCATTGCGCCGAAGCTGCGGGCCGGCGTGTTTCCGATCCAAGGGCCACCGGGAACCGGCAAGACGCATATTGGGGCGCGCATGATTTGCGCGCTGGTGAAGTCCGGCGCGAAGGTGGGAATCACGGCGACCAGCCACAAGGTCATTCGGCGCTTGCTCGACGAGGTACTGACCGCGGCCACGGAAATGGGCCATGGGGTTCGCTGCGTCCAGAAGGTCTCTGAAGCGGAGGCGGATCAGCCCAACCTGGTATTTGCCAAGGCCAACGCGGACGTGTTCCGGGCCTTGCGCAGCGGGTGCGATGTGGCGGCGGGGACTGCCTGGCTGTGGTCGCGGGCAGAGGCGTTGGAGAGTGTGGACGTGCTCTTTGTCGACGAGGCGGCGCAGGTGTCGCTTGCCAACGTGTTGGCGGTGTCGCATGCGGCACCTGGCCTCGTGCTCCTGGGGGATCCGCGACAGCTCGATCAGCCGGCGCAGGGGAGTCACCCGGACGGGACCGGAGTCTCGGCCTTGGAGTACATCCTGAACGGCCGCCAAACGATCGGCGCGGAGCAGGGGCTCTTTCTCGGGGAAACGTGGCGGCTGCACCCGGCCATTTGCGCGTTTACGTCCGAGCTCTTTTATGAGAGTCGACTGACGGCCATCGCGGGCCTCGAGCGCCAGGTGATCCGGTCGGGCGGGCGAATTCAGGGGTCGGGTTTGCGCTATGCGCCGGTTGAGCATCGGGGCAATCAGAACTCCTCCCCGGAGGAGGGGCAGGCGATCGCAACAATGGTGGCGGAGATTCTCGCAGCGGGGACTACCTGGGTCGATCGGAAGGGCGAGGAGAAGGCGCTTACTCTCAAGGATATCTTGATCATCGCGCCTTATAACGCGCAGGTGTTCGATTTGAAGGATCGGATACCCGGAGCCAGGATTGGGACAGTGGACAAATTCCAGGGACAGGAGGCGCCGATCGTGATCTATTCGTTGACCACCTCGTCGCATGCGGATGCGCCGCGCGGCATGAATTTCCTCTATAGCTTGAATCGATTGAACGTCGCGACCTCGCGCGCGAAGTGCATGAGCATCTTGGTGTGCTCGCCGGCGCTGTTCGAGCCGGAATGCCGGACGCCCGAGCAGATGCGCATGGCGAATGCGTTTTGCCGGTACCTGGAGATGGCAACCGCCATGGGGACCGGCCTTCGGCTCGACGGCAATTAAACTGACGTTGAGTGCTCTCTGGCCACTGCCGGGCCGCGCCCCTAGCGCGGCGGCGGCGGGGGAACGGCGGCAGCGTTCTGAACGACTTGAACCACCGGTGCCGCGGCCCCGATGTCAATTCCCTTGGCATGAAGGGTTTCGGTCACTCGCCGTATCAATTCGGACTGGACGGCAGCCGCCGCAACATAGTCGTCGATGCCGAACCAAACCTCATAGGTGATCACCGAATCAGCAAACTCACAGGCATACGCAACGGGGGGAGATGCCGCGGCGATCCCGGGGCTGCCGCGCGCCGCCGCTTGCAGCGCATCGATGACGGTGGCCGGAGAGACCGTGTGCTCGACTTTGAGTTTCAGCGAGCGAAGAATGGGAGCGGCCAGCTGACGATGATTGGTGACGGTGGCTTTCGCGATGACGCTGTTGGGAATCACGATCAGCTCATTCGACGAGGTCCTGAGCCGGGTGGCGCGCCAGTTGATCTCGATGACCTGACCTCCCACATTGGCATCCATGGTGATCCAATCGCCCGCTCCAAAGGGTCGCTCGATGTTGATGGCGAGGCCGGAGAAGACGTCCGCCAGGGTATTCTGCAGGGCGAGTCCCAGCACGATCGCAAGCACGCCGGAGGTCGCCAGCACCGCCGATATGGGTTGCTTCAGTACCGTGTCCATAATGCCCACGAATGCGACGACGTACACGAGGCCGGATGCGAGATCCGCGAACAAACGCCGGGCGTGCGGCTGATTGTCGTTGGGGAACAGGGTCCGGCGCAGGACCAGAGTCAAGAGGCTTCTAATCAGCCATGCGCCGAGAATCCACCACGCGATGCCGAAGAGTTCGGCCGGCAGGCGCACTGCCTCGCCCGATCCCGACAATAGATATTTGCCAAGGAGATTGTCGCGCCGTCGAAAGAGCGCCGTGCTCAATACGAGCACGAAGCCGCCCAAAAACAAGGAGCGATAAGGCCGCAGCCGCGGCACGAATGCGCCAACGAAAAGAACGGCCGCAACCCCAAACAGACCGATATCAATCCAGTCGGACATGGCGCTCCCGTCGTGCATGCTGCGGCAAGCGTATCAGGTAGCGGGCATGATCGCCGGTCAGATGATGGCAACGGGCTCATCCACCCACGTGGGTGAACTTTCCGTGCCCATCGACCGGTCGATCCCACCCGCGGCAGCGCAGCGACGGCCCTGCATTGGGTTCATACTGGCGAGCCGGGATCGAACCCGACTTGAACGCTTCCCTCCCGATGCCGCAAGCCGCCGAATGAGCCTCCCAAAGTCCACACCCGCCGCCGCCGTCCCGGTTCCGCAGGCCGGCTTGAGCAGCGATGAGGCGCGCAGCCTGCTCGCGCAAGTCGGTCCCAACGCGATGCCGGACACGAGTGTTCATCCATTGCGCAGGGCGCTGAAAAAGTTCTGGGCGCCTGTTCCGTGGATGCTCGAAGCCGCCATCGTGCTCGAGCTGGTACTCGGCAAGTATGTCGAGGGCGCGATCATCGCCCTGCTCCTGGGGTTCAACGGCGCGCTCGGACTCTTGCAGGAAAGCCGCGCCCAGGCGACGCTTACCGCGCTGAAATCGCGGCTCGCGCTGACCGCTTCGGTCAAACGCGACGGAGTGTGGAAGAGCGCGCCCGCCACGGAACTGGTGCCGGGCGATCTGGTGAAACTGTCGCTGGGCGCAGTGGTCGCCGCGGACGTGACGCTTACCGGCGGCGAAGTTCTTCTCGACCAATCCATGCTCACGGGCGAATCGGTGCCAATCGAGGCCGGAGCCGGTCTTCAGACCTACGCGGGGGCACTGGTTCGGCGCGGCGAGGCGGAGGCAGAAGTTACCGCGACCGGCATACGGACCAAATTTGGGCGCACCGCCGAACTCGTTCGCAGCGCGCACGTCGTGAGCACTCAGCAAAAGACGGTCCTGCGGGTGGTGCGCAATCTCGCCACCTTCAACGGCTTCATCATCGTCCTGCTGGTGGCCTACGCCTGGCATCTCAAGACGCCGGCCGCCGATATCATCCCGCTCGTCCTGACGGCAATCCTGGCATCGATACCGGTGGCACTCCCGGCCACCTTTACCCTCGCATCCGCCGTGGGCGCGCGGGCCCTCGCAAAACTGGGTGTGCTTCCGACCCGCCTGTCGGCCGTCGATGAAGCGGCATCGATGGTTGTCCTATGCGCCGACAAGACCGGCACGCTGACGCAAAATGCGCTGACGGTCACGAGCGTGCGACCCATGCCGGGATTCGACGAGGCACATGTCCTGGCGCTGGCCGCGCTTGCCAGCTCGGATGGGGGGCAAGACCCGGTCGATGGCGCCATACGCACAGCGGCCGCAAGCAACGCGGTCTGCGACGCGCCGACGCTGGTCAAATTCGCCGCCTTCGATCCGGCCAATAAGATGTCCGAGGCGAGCGCAACGGATGCGGCGGGCAACCCGCAGCGCATCGTGAAGGGCGCCTACGCCGTGGTCATCGGCCTTGCCCAGGCGTCGGCGACCGCGGCCGCCGCGGCCACGGAACTCGAGGACAGGGGCTTCCGGGTGCTGGCGGTGGCCGCTGGACCCGCGACGGGGATGAGGCTCGCCGGACTTATCGCGCTCAGTGACCCGCCCCGCAAGGACTCGGCGGCGCTCGTCGGCGAACTACGCGGCCTCGGCGTCCGCACCGTCATGGTGACGGGCGACGCGCCGGCGACGGCAGCCATCGTCGCGAGAGCAGTCGGCCTCGATGGCGCCGTGTGCCCGCCCGGGCCGATTCCCGACGCCGTCCACCCGGAGCAATTCGCGGTCTTCGCCGGCGTCTTGCCGGAGGACAAGTACAAACTCGTCAAGGCGTTTCAGCAAGGCGGTCACACCGTCGGCATGTGCGGCGACGGCGCCAATGACGCGCCGGCATTGCGTCAGGCTCAGATGGGAATCGCGGTCTCGACGGCGACCGACGTCGCCAAGTCGGCGGCCGGCATGGTGCTGACGGAGCCGGGGCTCGCCGGCATCGTCGCCGCAGTCAAGGTAGGACGAATTACCTTTCAACGCATCCTGAGCTACACGCTGAATTCCATCACCAAGAAAACCGTGCAGGTGCTGTTTCTGGGGATCGGCCTGCTCATGACTGGCCATGCGATCCTGACGCCGCTGCTGATGGTGTTGATCATGATCACCGGGGACTTCCTCGGCATGGCGCTCACGACCGACAATGTCCGGCCCTCGGCTGCGCCGAACGGCTGGCAGATCGGCAACCTGACGATCGCCGGCGTTATCATGGGCATCGGCGAACTGCTATTCTGCACAGCCATCTTGGCCTTTGGCACCTATCGGGTGGGGTTCACGATGAGCGCCCTGCAGACACTGGCCTTCGTCGTCATCGTGTTCGGCAACCAGGCAACGACCTATACCAATCGTGAGCGCCGCCACCTGTGGTCCTCCCGTCCCAGCAACTGGCTTCTCGTCTCGTCCGTCGCCGACCTCCTGATCGCCTCGACCCTGGCCGTGGTGGGCATCGCAATGACGCCTCTGCCGGCGTGGGTGGTGCTCGGCGCGCTGGCTGCGGCCGGGGTCTTCGCGGTGCTAATCGATTTGGTGAAGGTGCCCGTATTCGAACGCCTCAAGATCACTTGAGGCCGCACTCGCCGGCGCAAGGAACTTGCAGCGCGACCCTGGGCCATGCGGACGTAATCCGGGCGTTGCCAGTAACACATCGAAGCAACGGCAAGGGGGACTTATGGCAGCTCACAGCGCTCGATTTCTGGACATGACCGCTCTCGAGGACCAGCGAGCACAGCAGGGCATCGAGTATCTTGAGTTTTTGCGCGAGTCGTCGATGAGTGCCGGGGTCTATGTATTGCCCGCCGGTGGCGTGGACCGGCAGTCGCCGCACGGCCAAGACGAAATGTATTTTGTCGCGAAAGGCCGCGGCCGCATGCGTGCGGGCTCCGAAGATCACGCCATCGGGCCGGGAAGCGTGATCTTTGTCGCCGCCCAAGTGGAACACCGCTTCTATGACATCGCAGAGGAACTCACCGTGTTGGTCTTCTTCGCGCCCGCGGAAACTGCGTGAACCGGCCATGGGTGCGGCTGTCGCAAGCAGTTGCGCGGCGCGACCGCTTGCATCACCATAACTAATAGTGTACTAAGAGTTATAGTAATTTCCAGGCTTAACTTACAGCATACAACTAGTTATGCGGATCTCAAGCCTGAACGACTTGGCAGGGCAATTCAATCGCGCCCGCGTCGCGAGCCGGCTCACGCAGCGTGAAGCCGCCACGGCGGCTGGCGTCAGTCCTCTACTGGTGTCGCAGCTCGAGCGCGGTGCACTCACCGAATTGGGCGCCGTTAAGCTCCTATCGCTTCTGCGCACCGTGGGTCTGGAGCTGCATATTTCGCCGGCCGGTCACCAACCCACGTTGAACGAAATCGCCGTGGAACTGGGCGCGGCGATGCCGCTTGACCGGCCGCAGCGTGTACGCCACGCGCAGAAGCGTGCGTCGCGCGCGGTAGAAACCTTGGAACAATACCCCACCAGTAACTTACCCGCGATGATCGAGCGCCAACGCGGCGAAATCGCGCGACTGTGCGAGCGCTATGGGGTACGCGAGCTCGCGCTGTTTGGCTCTATATTGCGCAGCGACTTTGACCCGGCGTCGAGCGACGTCGATGCGGCGGTGAAGTTTGGGCCGCCTGCCGATGATTCCTTGGCCCGTCAATACTTTGATTTCAAGACAGCGCTGGAGCATCTGCTATCGCGGCCGGTGGATCTGGTGGAATTGGAGGCCATGCCGGATACGCGCCTCAAGCGCATCATCGAGCATACGAAAGTCCCGATTTATGCCGCTGCGGCCTGATGTTTTTCTGGACCGGAGCAGCTGCCCGAGGGTGAACGATGATGGCTCCAGGAGTTATGGAATCCGTACATTTGAGTGCTGTGCAGTATGAGATCCAAGAATAAGGACAGCGGCAAGCTGCGAATCGGGGATGATTGGAATGCGATTCGGATTATCGCACTGTCACAGAGTAATCCGCTCAAAGCGATTGCCGAGTTCGTCGAGAACAGCATCGATGCGCATGCGAAGACCATCACGATCACTCGCGGCCGGGAACACGGCGCGCATTATCTGGCCATCAAAGATGACGGCGATGGGATTCCGCGAGATCCAGAGGGACTTCCTGATTTCAAGTACGTCGCCACCCACATTTGCGATTCGATCAAGAGACACCTCAAAGCCGACGGCAACGGCGCAGGATTGCAGGGTGAGTTCGGCATCGGTCTTTTGAGCTTCTGGACGGTCGGCGAGCGCTTGACAATGATCTCGACCGGAACCGATCAGCGCGCGTATCAAATGACGATGAGCAAGGGTGATTCGCGCTACGAGGTCAGTCCACGTCGGGTTTTGTTTGCAGAGAAGGGTACGGAACTCAAGATCAGCCCGCTGCTCGAGGGAATTCGCAGCCTAACCGGCGAGAAGATCCAGTGGTACCTGGCCTCGGAGTTGCGCGACCGAATTCGAGACGCACAAGTCCGGGTTACCGTGATCGACAAGCTCGCGCGCAAACAATACGAAGTCGAGCCGCGGCAGTTCGAGGGTCGACTGCTGCACCAATTGCCCCCGATTCGCACTATTTATGGGGATGCCTATGCGGAATTGTACCTTGCCGAGCCCAATGAGACCGCGCGCGTAGCATTGACGCGCGCCGGTACGCGGGTGATTGAGGATCTGTCGACGCTGCCCGGCTTGGAACATGGTCCCTGGATGTCGCGTTACGTGCAAGGCCTGGTCGATGTGCCGTTCCTGAACCTTACACCGGGGACTCGGAGCGGGATCGTTCAAGACGAGCGGTATGCTGCGCTTGTCGCGGCACTTGAACCCCTGGAATTTCACGTCAATGGTTTAATCGACGAACAGCAGCGCGCTGAAGAAGAGCAGGCGAGTCAACAATCCTTGAAGGCGATTCAAAAGGCATTTCACGAGGCAATGCTCGCGCTGCCGCGCGAAGAATATGACTGGTTTGACGTGCAAGGCCGATCACGGCAGGAGGGCGGCGCCCCGAAACTCAACGCCGGCGGCGTTCCCGACGGTACGGATCTGGAGGATCTGTTGCCGGGGCTGCTGCAATCGGGGCGCACCGATTCGCCGCAGCGACAGTTCTTTGATTACGCGGGCCCGTTGTTCAGCGTCGTGGTGTCGCCCGCCTCGAGTACGGCGCCGCTTAACGAGATTCGCAAGTTCCGGGCGCTGCCGCGCGATCGATCGCGACGGCGTGTGATCGATGATCTGCAATTTGCTTGGCAGATGCTGGACGGCGAGGGTACGTTGGAGGGGACCGTCAACCAGGAGGTCGAATACCGAGCGCCGGCCGCACCGGGGCTCGCTCGCATAGGCGTCACGGTGACCCAACGGGATGTTGTCCGCAACGCAGAAGCGCTGATTACCGTGACTGACAGTTTGGATGCCACCATGAGTTCGGCGGTTGTCAATGCGCGCGGCCTGCCGGGCTACACGTTTGAGCGGGCGGCCGGAGAACTGTGGCGCTGCCGATTCGACGGTGATCGAAATATCATCGTCGTCAACAGTGGCCACCGCGACTTCGTGTTTGCGACGCGCAATCGTGCGCTGCAGTTGCGTTACCTGGTTAGGCTGTACGTCAAAGAGTTGGTGCTCAAGAATTTTGCCGGAGCGTCGGCGGATCAGCTGCTTGAACGCATGATCGAGCTCTCGTTGTATGCGGAAGAGAAGCTAAAATCCGGATAGGTGCACAATCTAGCCGGTCGCTACTGCCGTGCGGCGGCATGCGCGGTGGTCCCCTCCCGGGTGAACTCGAAGTGCAACAGCCACACGCGCGACGCCTGGTCCGGGTTTTGAGCGAATTTCCATTTCTTGGCGGCATCCACGGCGGCGCGGGCGAAATACTTGCTCGATGCGCGACCGTCCAGCGTCGCCGCGCCGACGCTCCCTGAGCGATCGACGCTCACACGAACCGCAATCTTGATGACGCCGCGAATCGACTTGCGCGCGCTGCGCGACACGTCGGGCATCTCTTGATGCAGCACCGCGGGGAGCGAGGCAGAGATGTTCGATTTCGGGTTTTCCGCGGAGGCCGGCGGTGAGGCAGGCGGCGACAAGACAGTGTGCGGCGAAACGGCGGTCGGCGGTGAAGCATCCGGCGGCGATTGAAGAGCCATGGAAGCGTTTTGCTCAGCGTTGGTGGGGGTGTGAAACAGGTGCACGCCAGCCCAAACCACCAACAACGTGAGGATGCCTGTCGCGACCGCGGTGACCAGGAACCGTATTCTTGGTGAACTCAGTGCGGTCAGTGCCCGGGCCAGGAGCTCCTTCATTTCAGGCGGCGCGGCGAATCGGGGCGTGGCGGATCGCGCCGGTTCGGTCGATTGCGTCGATTGCGCCGATTGGGCCGATTGGGCCGATTGGGTGGATTGCGCGGACTGCGCTGGTGGCACCGATTGCGCTGGTGGGACCGATGGTGCCGATGCCGCCGGTTTGAATTGGGCTACGAGTTCGGCGATCGCGGGGCGTTGGCCGGGGTTGCGATTCAGGCATCGTTGGACGGTATCGAAGAATTCCGGCGCAAGATTGGCGGGCAGGAAGACGGGCTCGGAGCGCTCTCGGGACCACGCCGGCGGAGCGCGAGTGAGGGCCTCGACCAGCGTGATGCCGAGTCCCCAAATATCGCCCGCGGTCGATACCCAGCCGTTCTTCGCCTCCGGCGGGTCGTACACCGACGGCGTGGCGGTGCTTGCGGTGCGTACGCCCGCGGGCCGGATCGTGTCGCTCGCCAGCTTCAATTGGTCATTGACGACCAGAATGTTGGGGGGCTTGAGCCCGCCCTGCACCAAATGCTTGCTATGGAGATACGCCAAGGCATCCAGGGCTGCCGGCAGCAGCTCGCGCACCTCGTCGGGGGTCAGGGCCCGGCCGGGAAGAATTTGTGCGAGATTTTGCTCGGCATGATCCATCACGACGAACAAAAACTGCTGGCCCCCGAGGTGGCAGCGGCCGGCATCGAAAACGCGGATCAAGTGCGGGTGCGACAGCGTAGCAACCCTCCGCCAGTGCTCGAGCTGCGCCTCCGTCAGCGACGGGTGAGCCGGCAGGATCTTGATCGCGGCTTGCGCCACGTTGTGCGCCTTGCATTCGGTGAGAAACACCACGCTGTGGTCGGATCGGCCCACAAAGCGGCGCAGCGGATACACTCCGTTGACGATCCGGCGCTCCCACTCCTTAGTCCAGTCTTCGGTCATCGTCATCCGAAGATAGCACCAAGGAGAGTCGATCCGCAGACTTCATGGGCGGGATAGGGCGGGGTGGCCCGGTGTGCCACTCACTTCGAGCGGCTCACCGCAGCCGTCGGCGTGTTCGCCCGCACCGCGGCGAGTGCCCGGAAGAAGCGAATGACCGCTTCGAGGTCGCCTTGCGTCAGCGTCGCCAGCTGGCGGCGCGTCTCGCCCTCGACGCCCGCATACATTGCTGCCAGCCGCTTCAAGCGCCCGGGCCGGAGCGTGACCAGCAGGCTGCGGCGATCCGCGGGATTGGGCTCGCGGCTGATGTAGCCGGCGTTGGAGAGCCGATCGAGCGCCACCGTCACGCCGCCGCTGCTGAGCCCTGACCACGAGGCGAGGTGTCCCGGGGTGGAGGGGCCGTGCAGCTGCAGGAGATGCAGTAATTGCATGTCGGTGAGCCCGAGTCCCGCCTGCTCCGCGGCCCGGGCGTTGAAAAAAATCGAAGCGGCGATGAAACGCCGAATCTCCAGCACCACGCGGTCCGGGGCCGTCTCCCGGTCGGCCGCCTTTCCGGGCGCGGGTCGGGGGGCCGCTCCGGCCCGGCCGCCCGGCGGCTCGGCCCGGGGTTTGGCGGGGCGCGCGCGCTTAGATTTCGCAGATCGGGGCAGGGGTTTTATTTCGCTCACTTTAGAGGTATCTTAGTAAATGAGATATCGGCACGGGAGGAGGATTCATGATCACCGCAGCGAAAGCTTACAGGGGAATGGGGATGGAGGGCAGCGTCGCGCGCTGGTACGACCG
>JBEKYO010000122.1:0-13283 GCA_049510875.1 Steroidobacteraceae bacterium | reverse complement strand
TCGAACCGATGCGGGGTGGTCCACACCATCGCGCCGGCCGTGAATCCCGGCGGAAGGCTCCAGGCCAGACTCGTGGCCTGTCCCGAGTCCCCGGGGTTGCGCCAATAGGTGTGCCAGCCTTCGCGAATGTTGAACTCGAGAGCCACCCAAATGGACTGGCCGGGCGCGATACCGCCGGTTTCGCTCACGAGCCGCGCCTTGACGTTGTCGGTGGCCACCACGTTTCCCGACAGGGGGTAGGCCGCCGGCGAGGCGATCAACAACCCGAGAATCAACCATGACAATGTGCGCATGAGCCGTATGTTACCCGGATAACGCGCCGCCTCCGGCATCGGGCGGAGTGGGTTGTGGATCATCTCACAGTCCTCAAGGACCATACCGCCGCCCGGCCGCTTGAGCTAATGTAGGCGCGCCCAACCGAAGCCACTCATGCACGACAACTACTTAGAACGAATCCTCAAGGCCAAAGTATACGACGTCGCCGTCGAAACAGCGCTGGACTCGGCGCCGCGCCTCTCGCGCCGCTTGAATAATCGCGTCATCTTCAAGCGTGAAGACCTCCAGCCGGTCTTTTCGTTCAAAATTCGCGGCGCCTACAACAAGATCGCGCAACTGTCGCCGATCAACGCCGCGCGCGGCGTCATCTGTGCATCCGCGGGAAACCACGCTCAGGGGGTTGCGCTCGCCGCCCGCACGCGCGGGATTCCGGCGCTCATCGTCATGCCGCTGACCACGCCCGACATCAAGGTGCGCGCCGTCGCCGATTTCGGCGCCGAAATCGTGCTGCACGGCGATGATTACGACCATGCCTACGAGCGCGCGCTGGTGCTCGCGCGCGACCGCGGGCTGGTGTTCGTGCATCCGTTCGACGACCCCGATGTGATCGCAGGCCAGGGCACCATTGCCATGGAAATCCTGCGGCAGGTGCACGGCGACGAGATCGACGCGATTTTCGTGCCCGTGGGCGGCGGTGGACTGATCGCCGGCATCGCTGCTTATACGAAAATCTTGTATCCGCGCATCAAGATCATCGGCGTCGAACCGGAGGATTCGGCGGGAATGTTCGATTCGCTGCAGGCCGGCAAGCGGTTGACGCTCGACCGCGTAGGTGGGTTCGCGGACGGCGTGGCGGTGCGACGGGTCGGCGAGGAGACCTTCCGCCTCGCGCGCGAGTATGTCGATGAAATCGTTTTGGTGTCCACCGACCAGATCTGCGCCGCGATCCAGGACATTTTCGAAGACACACGCTCGATCGCGGAGCCCGCGGGTGCGTTGGCGGTGGCCGGGATCAAAAAATACGCGGCCCGCGAGAAGTGCACGGGGCGCTTGTTCATCGCGGTCAACAGCGGCGCGAATATGAACTTCGACAGGCTGCGCTATGTCGCCGAGCGCGCCGATATCGGGGCGCAACGCGAATTGTTGCTGGCCGTCGAGATCCCGGAGGCGCCGGGTTCGTTTTTGAAGTTCTGTGAACTCTTGGGATCGCGCAGCGTGACCGAATTCAACTACCGGTACGGCGATGTGCGCGCGGCGCAGGTGTTCGTCGGGCTGGGCCTGACGCAGGGCCACCCGGAACGCGAGTCGCTCATCAAGGCAATCGCGCATGCAGGGTTCGCCGTGCACGATATGACCGACAATGAGATGGCAAAACTTCACGTACGCTACATGGTGGGCGGACAAGCGCGCGGCCTCGCGAACGAACACCTGTATCGGTTCGAATTTCCCGAGCGCCCGGGCGCGCTGCTGAAGTTCCTGCAGGCGATCGGCTCCGGCTGGAACATCAGCCTGTTCCATTATCGCAATCATGGTTCGGACCACGGGCGGGTTTTGGCGGGAATTCAGGTGCCGGAGAGCACGCGCAAGGACTTCTCGCTCCATCTCAATGACCTGCACTACGCCTACACGGAGGAGACCGACAATCCCGCCTATAAGATTTTCCTGGGCGGCGCTGATTGACGCAGGTGGCGGCATACCAAGCGTTGCGCGCGCCACGCTACGAAACGGTGCGAGTACGCGGCCTCGATCTGCGGCTGACGCGCTGGGGTCCGGAGCCCTCGGCGTCGAACCCGCCGGTGTTTTTGCTGCACGGCTGGCAGGACACGGGCGCCACGTTTCAATTCCTGGTGGACCGGTTCAAACGGGAGTGGCCGCTGGTGGCGCTGGACTGGCGCGGGTTTGGACGCAGCGAATGGCCGCAGGATGGCTATTGGTTTCCGGACTACCTGGCCGATCTCGACGCGTTGCTCGATGAGAGTTCGCGCGCCGCGCCGGCCCGGCTCGTCGGCCACAGCATGGGCGGCAACATTGCCACGCTGTACGCGGGCCTGCGGCCGGAGCGGGTGAGGTGCGTCGCGAACTTGGAAGGCTTCGGGCTGCCGCGATCCTTGCCGGAGCAGACGCCCGTTCAGCTTCGGCTGTGGCTCGACCAGATCAAATCGAGGCCCCCGCTGAAGGATTACGATTCCGTCGAGCAGCTGGCGTCGATCATTCGATTCCGTTACCCGCGCTTGCGCGACGCGGAGGCCGGCTTCATGGCCGCGGCGTGGAGTGAGGAGCGCGGCGGCCGCGTCCGATTGTTGGGCGACTCTCGGCACCGTTGGGTGAACCCCGTGCGCTATCATCGGGAAGATGCGGAAGCGTGCTGGCGGGAAGTGGTCGCGCCCGTGTTGATGCTCCTCGGCGAGGAATCGGAGTATCTCCCCAAGCTCGGCGCGGACGGCACCGACGATGCATTTCGGACCGTCATCCCGCACATCGAAGTCGTGCGAATCGCCGGCGCCGGGCACATGCTCCATATCGAAAAGGCGCACGTGGTCGCGCCGCTGATCGAGCAATTCCTGAGTGTCCATTGAATGTCTGTGATCCGGCGCATCTTTGCCACCCGCTTCGGTCAGCTGCATCTGCGCAGCGTCGAGGGCCGCGGCGTGCCGCTGGTGCTGTTGCACATGTCGCCGCGATCCGGCGCGATGTGGGAAGAGTTGCAGGGACGGCTCACGCGGCCGAGCTATGCTCCCGACCGGATCGGCTATGGTTTCTCGGAGGCTCCGCCCTGGGCATTATCGCTCGAGCAATATGCCGAGAGCACGGTCGACGCGCTCAGCGCGGCCGTCATCATGGGACCCTTCGACGTGTTGGGGATTCACGTGGGGTCGCTCGAGGCGATCGAACTCGCGCATCGGATGCCCGGGCACGTGCGCCGGCTCGCACTCGTCGGCGTGCCGCTGTTCACGCCTGACGAA
Organism: Steroidobacteraceae bacterium; assembly: GCA_049510875.1. GTDB lineage: Bacteria > Pseudomonadota > Gammaproteobacteria > Steroidobacterales > Steroidobacteraceae > Bog-1198. Next base: position 10,044 of record JBEKYO010000122.1, on the reverse strand, counting down.
CAGCAGCGCCAAATGGAGAAATACAGCGAGCAGCCCTTGAGGCCGGTGACCGAGGGCGGCCACGTCCTGGGCGCCTGGCGCGGCGGCTTCGCCTTCCGGCAGCCTCCCTACGATCTCGGCGACGTGCACCGCCGATTCGTCGAACACGTTCTTGCGGCCAATCCCGGCGCCGCATTCCGCGCAGCCTGCAACTATCCGATCGAGAGAAAACTCCGGGCCTTGACGATACCGTGGACGGTATTCGCGCCCCACGACGAGATTCACGAGCAGACTTTACGCGTCAAGCCCATGCTCAGATCCGAGACCGACTACATCGATCTGCCGGCCATAGGCCACGACCCGTTCCACGTCGCCGTGGATCGCATGACGGATCTCGTGCAGCGGCACCTGCCGGCGGAATGAACGCCGCGCGCTCATGGACGTAACGAAAGCACCGCCGTTCGATCCTGCGGCCGGGCGCGCGGGCGCCGGCCCTGCCTCGCAGCAAAGCGCTGCACCCGGCTCCGCGAATCTCACACCCCCCGCCGATCGAGTCGACATCCAAGTGCTCGATACGGCCGCGGCCTTGCAGATATTGATCGCCGAGGTGCGTGCGGATTTGGGATGGGCGGCCGAGGCGTCGACCATGCAAAGTCCGGCGCAGGCGTCGCTGCTGGTGGTTCAGATGTTTCTGCAGGCCGTGCCCGACCCCGACGGCGACATCCCCGATTGGGCCGCGGCGGCTGCGACGGTGGAACTTGCGCTGCGCGCGGCCCTGGACCGGGCGGTGGAGGTGGTCGAGCGCTGGCGCGACGTGCCTCGGACCGCCGTCGATGCGGTCAGGGAAACCCGGGCCTTCGCAGCGAATCAATTGAGCGACGACGCATCGAGCCGGCTCGCGCTTCGCCCCGAGTGGCTGGCGCTCTTGCCGAGACTCCAGGCGTTCCGCCGCCGCCGCCGCCTGGCGCGCCGCGGACTGATCGATCCGGATTCGCAGCCGCTGGGCAGCCCCGAAGCGGACAGCGCCGAAGCGGACAGCGCCGAAGCGGACAGCGCCGAAGCGGACAGCGACCGTGCCCGGCAAGATTGACCGGCCGGTGCTGTTTCTCGCCGTGCTCGCGCTGGCGGCTGCGGCCATCGGCGCGTACGCGCGCCCGAGTGACCGTGCGCGCGACGCCACCCCGGGCGAGTTCGACTACTATGTGCTGTCGCTGTCATGGTCGCCGGCGTTCTGCCTGCAGTCCCCGCGGGCGGCACAGTGCAATGGGCCGCGGCGCTACGGGTTCATCGTTCACGGCTTGTGGCCGCAATACGAGCGCGGATGGCCGCAAGACTGCGCCGCGACCCGGCTGCCGGACGAGATCGCGCACGGCGTGGCCGACTTGATGCCGGCTGGCGGCCTGGTGTCCCACGAATGGTCGGCGCACGGGACCTGCAGCGGCCTGGATCCCGCCGAGTACTTTGCGCTGCTGCGGCGCGCCTACCAGTCCGTCGCGATGCCGGCGCTCGCGCAAGTCGGCAGTGCCGTGGAACAAGCGCCGGCGGCGATCAGTGCCGCATTTTTTCGCGCCAACCCGCGCCTGCCGCCCGACTCCCTCGTGCTGATCTGCGGCCGCCAGGCGGCGGCGCGACTGCGCGAGGTGCGCGTGTGTTTCGCCCGTGACTTGACGCCGCGCGCCTGCTCGGCCGATGTGCTGCGCGAAGGCTGCCGCGCGTCGTCGGTGATCGTGGCGCCTATTCGGTAGCGGCCAGCGGCGCGACTCGGCCGCTGCGCGCTGCGATCCATACGCCGGACACGACGAGCGAGCCGCCGACCAGCATCTTCAGCGTCAGCGACTCGGCCAGGAACTGCGCGCCCGCGCAAATGCTGACGAGCGGAATCATGTAGAGAAACAGTCCCAAGCGCTCCGCCGGCAGCGCGGCACCGGCGTAATTCCACAACAGGAATCCGAGGAGACTGCTGCCGATACCCATGGCGCCGAGCACCGCCGCCGTGGCCCGATCGGGCAACATGTTCGCATCGATCATGGGTACCGACAGGGCGAGCAGAATGACCGATCCCACGACGACAATGGCGCCCGTCACGGCGAGCGGTCCGTAGCGCCGGTTGAGGCGGACGGCGAGCACGGTGTAGCACGACCACGAGAACGCACCCGCCAGCACCTCAAGCGTGCTCACCAATTTGAGCTTCTCGGTGGAATTCAAGATGCCGGAGGTCAGAGTGACGCCGAGCAACGCGATGAGGCTGCCGCTGATGACGCTCCAATGGATGGAACGCCGCTGCAGCAGCAGCGTCAGCGCGGCGATCATCACGGGCTCGGTGGCGATCAGTAGGCCCAACTCTCCCGCGGGTACCGTGCGTGCGCCGAGAGCAACCGGTACGTTGTACCCCGGTACGGCCAGGATGGCGCAGGCGAGCAGCAGCAATTGGTCCGGGACACGCCAGCGCCATGGTTTCGAGTACGCCACGAGAGGCGCGGCGGCGCAACCGGACGCGGCAAAACGAATGGCGTTGAAGACGTAGGGGTCGATGCGCAGCACGAAAAAGCGGGTGCCCACCGGCACCAGCGCCCAGATGATGACGGCTCCCAACGCCGACGCCAACCCGCGTTCTGTCGGCCCCCAATTCACCGCAAAGGCGTCGCGGACGGTCCGGCCGGCCGCCAGGGGCTGGTGCCGCGAGTAAACAAATGCGGATGAGTTGCGGTCGCCGGGGAAGAGTACATCGTCGCTCGCAGCTTGCGCCGGTTCGACGATGCTCGCAACCGCCCGCCATGAAAACTCAGCACCGAGAAAACTGGCCCGCGGCCCCGGCCGCCGCTTAAAATGCCGTTGACGTTCATGTCCGATTCCGAGCAGCCTCATGGATCGACCGCCATTGCCTCCATTCACGGCCGAGACGGCCGCACAAAAGGTGCGCATGGCCGAGGACGCCTGGAACTCGCGCGACCCCACGCGAGTGGCGCCGGCCTATACGGCCGACAGTCGATGGCGCAACCGTGCCGAGTTTCTGCAGGGCACGGATGCCATCCGCGCATTTCTCGTGCGCAAGTGGGCGCGTGAACTCGACTACCGGCTCATCAAGGAACTCTGGGCGTACGCCGGCAATCGCATCGCCGTGCGCTTCGCCTACGAGTGGCACGACGACAGCGGCCATTGGTATCGCAGCTACGGAAACGAGAATTGGGAATTCGACGAGCACGGGTTGATGCGCATACGGATCGCGAGCATCAACGATCTTCCCATCGCGGCGGATGAGCGCAAGTATCACTGGACCTTAGGAAGGCGGCCGGACGAGCATGCTTCATTGAGCGCACTCGGGCTTTGACTGCGCCCGCGGTCCCGCAGGCCTTTTATTCGCCCATCGCAGCCCACATGATCATCGCGGCAGTGGGGGCCGTCGGGCCCTGCGGGCCGTCGGGAATATTGCGTTGCAGCATGCTGCTGTCGCCACGACCTCCCGGACGGGCTGTCCGCTGTGCGGTTGGGCGGAGCACTACTGCGGACGCGGGGCTTCGCCCGGTACCAAAAGGCGGTGTTGGGTGCCATTTCAGCGGATCCTTTTGCGCTATCGTTGGCCGGGCGCCTGCAAAGATGCCGACAATTGAAGGACGACCACTCGAATGCAACCTAACGGCCCGCATGTTCATTCGTCCGACGAGGACCCTCATGGTCATGAGCGTGAGCATGAGCATGAGCACGAACACAAGCATGAGCACGAGCACGCTAGTGACCATGGACATGGTCATTCGCACGCGTTGACCGCCGATCGGATCAACGCGCGCATGGGGATGGCAATCGTTCTCAATGTGGCCTTCGTCGCCATCGAGGGAACGTTCGGATTCCTGTCGAACTCAATGGCATTGATCGCCGACGCCGGGCACAACCTGGGCGATGTGCTGGGACTGGTCTGCGCCTGGACGGCGATCTGTCTCGCGCGCCGGCCCCCGGGGGGAAGATTTACCTATGGGCTGGGGCGATCGTCCGTGCTGGCGGCACTCACCAACGCGGTGCTGTTGTTGGTGGCCTGCGGCGCCATCGCGTGGGAGGCCATCGGGCGTCTCGCTTCGGCGCCGAGCGTCGCCGGAGCCACGGTCATGGGCGTCGCGGCGACCGGCATCGTGCTGAACGGCATCAGCGCCTGGTTGCTGCACGGTGGCAGCCGCGACGATTTGAGCCGCAGGAGCGCATTCATCCATATGCTCGGCGACGCCGCGGTCTCCGCCGGCGTGCTGATTTCGGGCGGCCTCATCATTGTCACGCACTGGAATTGGCTCGACCCGGTGGTGAGCCTGGCCATCGTTGCCGTCATCCTGGTGAGCACGTGGAGCCTGTTGCGAGATTCCGTGCATTTATCGCTGGACGGCGTGCCGGCCGGCGTCAATTCCAAGGCGGTGATGTCGTTCCTGGCCGGTCAACGCGGCGTCACGGACGTGCACGACCTGCACATTTGGGCGCTGTCGACCACCAGCGTCGCGCTCACGGCGCACTTGGTGGTGCCCGACCGGGACGCCGAGGACGCGCTGCTCGGATCCCTGTCGCCCTTTCTCAAGAAGCGCTTTCGCATCGATCATGCCACGCTGCAGATCGAACGCGACCGCTGCGATCACGGCTGCGAGGCCTAGCCGGGCTTTGCGGAATCGAGCCCCGATCGAGGCCGCGCCGAGGGCGAAGCCCTCTCCCAAGCATTTGATGTTCTTCAACTGTGGTGGTGCGCGTTTCCGCGGAACGTTTTGTAGTGCCCATTCTCTGGTCAACGGCGCGGGCGTGCGGATAATGCAATGCCAGCGGGTTTTGGCGCGCCAAAACTCCCAGGAAAGACGGCAAGGAGCACCGCTACTTCAGCTGGGAGTCCACCGCTCAGCGCGGCCGCGCGCGGCGCGTGGGGGCCGCCGTAAGCGGATCATCAGGCCAATAATGCTTCGGGTACCGGCCCTTCAGATCCTTTTTGACTTCATGATAGCCGCGATCCCAGAAGCTCACGAGATCGCGCGTTATTTGCACCGGCCGCCCCGCCGGTGAGAGCAATTTCAGCAGCAGCGGCAGACGGCCGGCGGCGACGCTCGGCGTCGCTCTCATGCCGAATAATTCCTGAAGTCTCACCGACAGCGTCGGCACCTCTCCGTCGAGGTAGTCGATGGAAATGCGCGAGCCGCTCGGAACCACCACGTGGGTGGGCGCCTCCTGTTCCAAGATCCTGCCCTGCGCGTACGACAGTCGGGCAAACAGCGCACCGCGCAGGTCAACCCGCGCCAAGTGTTCGCGCCGGGTGAACCCCCCGATCCACGGCGGCGCCCAGTCCTCGAGCGTTGCGGCGAGGGCGGAGTCGCCGAGGTCCGGCCAGGCTTCGGGCGCCGGCACGGCGTAGGCGCGCATGAGCGCGACGCGCGCCTGCCATTGCCGCAGGTCCGCGTTCCAGGGCAGAGCGGCGATGCCGAGCTGCCGTAACCCGTCGAGCGCCGCGGCCCGCAGGGCCTCGGGATCCGCTTTGCGGATCTCGGTCGACTGCAGCAACAACGCACCCAGGCGGCGCTGTCGTCGCGCCTGGATCATCTGTTCGCGTTCGTCCCATGCGATCTCGGTGCGTTCCGCGATCTGCCCCGCGAAGAGCTGCTCGATGGCGGCGAGCTCAACCGGGGCGGCAAGAAAGATCCGCGCCTCCCGCGCAGCGCCGTCGAGCTCTGCGGCCACGATGAATTCCGACTTCGACAGCGCCTGCGGCTGCGCGAAACGGGCGCCCGTGCCATTGGCGAGCACATAGCCCCCGCCATCGCCGCGCGAGCGCCCGATTCGATCTGGATAGGCGAGCGCCAGGATCATGCCCGTGGACTCGTGCGGATCCATGTCCTCCGGCATCCCGCGCGCGAACTCCCGCTGCCAGTCCGCCGATCTGCGCCGCGCCTGGGTCAGCGCGCGATGATCCACCTCGATTCCCCGCGGCAACGCGTGCGCATCGCCGCGGATCGCGCCGACGCGCAGCCGCAGATCAGCGTCGCGCAAATCGGCGGGCGACCTTAGGATGTCGCGCTCGCTCAAGATCGCGGCAAGTTCGCATGCCAGGCGCGGTGCCCCCAACTCGCGGCCTTTGACCATCATGTGCGCCAAGCGCGGGTGAGTTCCCAGCCCGGCGAGCGCACGGCCGTGGGAGGTTATGCGCCCCGCGGCGTCGATGGCCTCCAGCCGCCGCAACAGATCTCGCGCCTGCGCCAGCGGCGCCGGCGGCGGCGGGTCCAGCCACTTCAGAGTCGCGGCATCGGCCGTCCCCCAACAGGCGAGTTCGAGGGCCAACGGTGCGAGATCCGCATGGGTGATTTCCGGCGCCGTTTGCGGCGCGAGCGATGCGTGCGCGCCCTCCGACCAGAGGCGGTAACAGGCGCCCGAGCTCAATCGGCCCGCGCGTCCGCGCCGCTGGTCGGCCGCGGCCTGCGACACCTTGCCCGTCACCAGCCGGCTCATGCCGGTGGAGGGATCGAATTCCGAGTAGCGCCGAAGCCCGGAGTCGACCACCACTCGAATGCCTTCGATGGTCAGGCTGGTTTCGGCGATGGTGGTCGCCAGCACGATCTTGCGCTGTCCCCGGGGCGCAGGCGCCAGGGCCGCATCCTGCTCGGGCCCCGCAAGTTCGCCGTACAGCGGCATCACGCGCATCGCCGCCTCGAAGTCCGACCCCTCCAAGGCGCGCTGCGCGCGGCGGATTTCGGCGGCGCCGGGCAGGAAGCAAAGAATATCGCCGTCGTGTTCCAGCGCGGCGCGGCGCAGCACCTGCGCCACCTGCGTGTCGAGATGAACATCCGGGCGTCGCGGCACGTAGTGAGTCGCGACCTCGAAGCTGCGGCCGCTCGCGGTGATGATCGGCGCGTCATTCAACATCCTGGCGAGGCCCGGCAGATCGAGTGTCGCCGACATGACGAGGATGCGCAGATCCTCGCGCACCGTCTCTTGACTCTCGATGCATAGCGCGAGCCCGAGATCCGCGTTCAAACTGCGTTCGTGAAACTCGTCGAGAATCACGCAGGCCACATCGCTGAGTTCGGGATCCCGTTGCAGCATGCGGGTGAGAATGCCCTCCGTCACCACCTCGATGCGCGTGTCCGCGCCGACGCGCGAGTCGAGGCGCGTCCTGTATCCCACGGTCCGGCCGACGGTCTCGCCGCTAAGCTGCGCCATGCGCGCCGCCACCGTGCGCGCGGCGATGCGGCGCGGTTCCAGCATGAGAATTTTCCTGTGCCGCAGCCACGGGCTGTCGAGCAGGACCAGAGGCACGATGGTGCTTTTGCCGGCGCCCGGCGGAGCCTGAAGGAGCACCCGCGGGTGCCTCGCCAGCGCATCGATCAATGCCGGCAGCGCCTCATTGATCGGCAGTGCCGGCAGCGGCGGCAGCGTGCGCGGGGCGCCGTCAACCGACAACGCTAGGTTTCCTTCAGAGTGCGCAAGGGACCCAGGAATTGCTGGTAATTGCGCCAGCGATCAATCGACGACCGGCTCATCTTCTGACGCACCTGCCATTTGCTCGCGGTGATGACGCTGCGGTGGGTGCGGTGGAAATCGAGGCAGCGGATATCCCAGGGCAGGCCGATGAAGGCCAGCATCTGTCGGCTCCACTGTTCCTGGTCATCGACCAGTCCTTCGTAGGGCACCTCCAGCAGACCGGCCGCGGGCATGACACCACGCCAGTGGCGCATCAGGCGGGAATATTCCTGGTAGTAATGCGCCAGATCGCCCAGATCGTTGGCGTAGGAATGGCCGGTCTTGAAGTGCTGAAAATAGATCGACAGGCAGGTGTCGAGCGGATTGCGGCTGATGTGGATGATGCGGGCGCGCGGGAACACCTCATGGATCAGCCCCAGCGACAGATAATTGGCCGGCATTTTGTCGACGACATGCAAGGCCTCGGCCGACATTGCCCCGAGAAGCCGCAGATACTCCTCGCCCAGGCGGGCAATCATCGGGGCGCCCGCGCCGTCACCGAGACGCAGCGGCCCGTGGGTTGCCGACGCGTTGGACCAGAAGGCGAGCTCGCCGGCGCCGAACACCGCCGGGTGCGAGGCGAGAATCTGCTCGGCAAGCGTGGTTCCGGAGCGCGGCATGCCGATGATGAACACCGGCCGCGTCGAATCGAGGCCGCCGATCGGCGGGCGATCCGCCTGCCGGCCATCGTAGATGCGGATCACGCGGTCGGCGGCCGCCGTCACCTGCTGCCGATCGTGTGGGGAGGCGTACAGTTTCGTCAGTTCGTTCGCGCGCCGGTACTCGGCGAATGCGGCGTCGAACTCGCGCACGTCGTCGAAGTATTTGCCTAGCGCGTAGCGCAGGTACACCTCCTGGCGGGGCGCCAGGCGGCGTGCGGCGACGCGCTGCACCTGCGCCAGCCACGGCGCGTCGGCGGGCGTCATTTTGCGCAGCTGCGCGATGCCCGCCCAGGCTTCCGGCAAGTCCGGGTCCGCTTCGACGGCGCGCCTCAACAAGTCCTCCGCTGCCGCGAACCGGCCGCCATCGGTGCACGCCTCGGCCAGCACGACCATGGCCGCGGCGGCATTGGCATCGATCTTGAGGGCCGCGCGGCAGCTCGATTCGGCCTCGGCCGTTCGGCCCTGCAGTCGCCGCACCATGCCCACATTGATATGGGCTTGCGTGAAGCGCGGATTGATGGCGAGCGCGCGTTCATAGCTCGTGGCTGCGTCCTCGAGGCGTCCGAGATCCAGCAGCGAGTTCCCCAGGCTGTTGTGCGCGCCGGCGAACTTGGGGTCGATCGCGACTGCTTGCCGGCTGCTTTGCGCCGCCAGTTCGCTGTGCCCGAGATCGCGCAGCGCATCGCTCAAATTGCTATGAGCGCCCGCGAAATCGGGACTCAAGGCGATGGCCCGCCGGTAACTCGATACTGCGTCGTCAAGCCGGCCCATGGCGCGCAACGCGTTCCCCAGGTTGCTGTGCGCCTGCGCGAAGTCCGGCTTGAGCTCGACCGCCCGCCGGTAGCTTTCGAGCGCATCTGGAAGGCGCCCGAGATCGAGCAGGGCGTTGCCGAGGTTGTTGCAGGCTTCCGCGTACGATGGGTCGATGTCGAGCGCCCGGTGGTAGTTCGCGACGGCCTCGTCGAGCTGCCCCAGGGCTCGCAGCGCATTGGCGAGATTATTGCGCGCGACGGCGAACCGGGGCTTGATCAGCAGGGCCCGGCGATAACTGGCGACGGCCTCGGCGGTCTGCCCCAGGCCGCGCAGCGCGTTTCCCAGGTTGCTATGGACGTCGGCGTTCTCGGGATCGATGTGCAGCGCCCGTCCATAGCCGGCCACGGCGTCGGCGAGCCGTCCAATTTCCAGCAGGGCGTTGCCCAGGTTGGCATGCGCTTCCGCATCGAGCGGCGAGTGCGTCGCCGCCCGCTCCAATGCGTCCAGGGCGTCCATGCCGCGCGCTCGCAGCGACACGCTCAAGGCCTTCCAGGCCAGCCCGCTGGCCGGCTCGCGGGCGATGAGCTGGCGCGCCCGGACTTCCAGGTCCGCAAAGCGTCCGGAACGGACCAGGGCGGCGAGGTCGCTCCCGTCGGGCTCCTGCGCTGCCGCCTGCGGCTGTTCCAGCCCGCAACATCGCTCGAATTTTTTCCCGCTGCCGCACGGGCACGGGTCGCTTCTTCCCGGGTTCACATTGACCTGCCTCAATTGCCTTCTGCCCTTGCCGGGGGCTTCTCCATCGTACCGCGTACCGCCCGCGAAGGACGGCAACGCTCGTCGCATGTTAGAATTTCTGCGGTCGGGCCTGTAGCTCAGTTGGTTAGAGCAGGGGACTCATCAAGTAATGGTGCCTTCGCATCGCAAGGTGCGAAGTGGACGGGATGAATTCAGGGAAACCTTAACAGCACGGCTGATGGCAACCCTGAGCCAAGCCGGCGGTACACCGCCGGAAGGTGCAGAGACTACCTGAGCGCTGCAGTCGCGCTTAATGACAGGCTAGAGCGTCCCGCACCCCCTATTCTTCGTGGATTAGGGGGTGAAGAGATAGTCCACTCCCACCGGAAACGGCGGGGTCGAGTGAATCCCTTGGTCCTCGGTTCGAGTCCGAGCGGGCCCACCAACT
>JBEKYO010000121.1:0-13308 GCA_049510875.1 Steroidobacteraceae bacterium | reverse complement strand
TACAGGACGACGATGCCGGCCGACTTTGCGAAATTCCCTACAGTTCTCTTGGCAAAACTTCCAAATGTGCTCATGGGTACTCCCTGCCGCGGTCCGGCTTTACTCGAGATTGGTGACACGAGGGCAGCCCTTAAATGCCCTTCTGGTTGATAAGGCGAGAAACGAGCCTCAAACCCGTAACCGAATCAATTAATTTTAGTTCTCATCGACCCGGGCACCCCATTTCCTCCCCAAACCGTTCGGGATCGAACAGATCGGACGGGCCGTCAACGCGTTTGTTAGGTTCTGGTGCGATGCGGGATTTGACCCGGCAATGGATCACAGGGTCTGGGATTCTGGAAAGCAATGTTCGTGACTTGAGACTTTGATCTGCGAGGAGGCCTGGGCATGCGTTCGATGTCAGGGGTGGCGCGCCGGTACATTCGTAGAAATATTGGCAACTGTCGACCGGCATGATCTCCAGGCGTGTAACCCCGCGCTCCAGACACACCAGCATCGATTCGAGAATCACCCCGCTCTCAGGCATACCGGTATCCCAAGACCAGGAGCGCCAGGCCACCCACCAGCCCCGCCGCGATCAACGAGCGCACCGCGGGGTGACGACACCATGCGGTCGCGCAAGCATCCGACATTTGCTGCCCGAGCGCGACCGTTCCGGCCACCAACAGGGCCGCCGCCATCACCAGGAACGCGAGCCGATGCGGGGCCGCGAATGGATCTGTTGCGGCAACGGACATTGAAGGCGGAATAGCCCCATATGGTCCGGGCAACTTCATCAGGCGCCGAACAGGGCATGGTCCCACGCCGACTTCATGGTATGTCGACGCCGACCACGGGCGTGGCCAAGCGTGAGCTGTCGCTTGCGGATTCGATGCGCAAGCTCGGCACCCGCCAATGCGATCGCGGAAGCGCGGGAGGACTTCAACCCATGCATCGCAGCGTGGCGTCTCTTCACGGCTCGGTGGTCCTGCTCGACGATGTTATTGAGGTACTTGCTGCTGCGGACCCTGACATTCCGCCAGCACGGATGTTCCCGCCGCAGGCGCCACAACGCACCGTGGTTGGGCTGTTGCCCATCGAGGGTCACCTTCCTCGGTACACGCGGAAGGCTCGAAGCCAGCGCCTTACGAAAGAAGGCCTGGGCCGCCGCAATACCGCGATCGTGCCGGAGAAGAAAATCAACCGTCTTGCCCTGTTTGTCGACGGCTCGGTACAGGTAGCACCACCGACCGCGGATTTGCACGTAGGTTTCGTCGGTCCTCCAGGATGTGCCAACCGGCTTGCGCAGCCGGTCCCAGCGCTTCTCGAATTCGGGAACGAACCTCTGGACCCAGCGCCAGATCGTCGAGGGGTGCACCTCGAGGCCGCGATCGGCGAGCATTTCGACCAGGTCTCGGAGGCTCAGCCGATAGGAGATGTACCAGCGTACCGCCAGGACGATAATGTCGTCCTCGTGACGGCGGTACCGGAACATGGGATCACGGCGACAATGGCGGGGCATCAAAAAGCTCCTGAAGTGGCCCGCTATCCTACCCAATCTCCGTTCCGGCAACAGATCCCTCATTCCTGTTTTCAGTCAAAAACCCTCGAAAAATCAATGCTCAAAATTTGAAAACGGCACTATCAGCAATCAATGCACGCCCATGCCAAATGGCACAAACCGGTAAACACCACTTTAATCTGCGCCATCATCGATGCCCTCACGGAATGCGCCCGCTACATCTTGATCGATTTGTTGCCTGGCAATTTCGTGGTACTTAATCTCGCAGCAAATGCCTCGACTGCCCAATCGACAAATACCCTGAGCTTGGCGCTCAAATGCCGGTTTGCTGGATAGACCAATTGAACCGGCTGAGATGGTCGCCTCCACTTGTCGAATAATGATACAAGGGAGCCGCGCTTGATGTGCGGCTGGGCCATGAACGAGAAGGTCTGCCCTACTCCATGACCCTGTAAGAGTGCCGTCAAGTGCGCAGTACTTTCATTCACCGCGAAGGCCGTATCGGTTGCGATGGTGATTTCCTCTTGCGCCTTCTCAAAGATTAGTGGAAACGGTCGACTGGTCAGCGATGAAAAATAACCGACCAAATGATGCCCATGGTCGAGGTCTTTCGGGTGGTGTGGTGCGCCGTGTTCCTTGAGATAAGCCGCGCTCGCGCACGTGACGAAGTCAAGTTCGGCGATACGCCGCGCGACTAATGAGGAGTCAGCCAGCACGCCACCGCGAATGACACAGTCAACTCCATCGCTGATCAAGTCGACCGGGCGGTCACTCACGCCGAGATGTAGCTGGATATCGGGATAGCGTTCACGGAAATCCGCCAACAACGGAATCAGAACGATATTGGCCAGTGAGGAGCCGATGTCGATCCGCAATAGCCCTTTGGGTTGCGCCTTAGCACCTGCGACGAGCCGGTCGATCTCTTCGAGTTCTGCAATTAGTCGGGTTGCCTTCTCATGATAGAGCGCACCCTCAGGCGTTACTGTTACGCGCCGAGTGGTGCGCCGCAGCAGCTTCACACCCAAATGTGTTTCCAAGGTTTGGATGAGCTTAGTGACTGTGGGTTTTGGAATATTGAGTGAATTCGCGGCCTTAACGAAGGTACCGGCCTCGGCAATCCGGACGAATACGCGCATCGCGAGTAATTGATTCATCGAAAGACCTCCCGGACTTCGATCGATTATTCACCTATATAAACAGATTAGTGTGTTTTTGGCTATTTATTGATGATGCCTGTCCCCGTATCGTTCATTCACGGACTAATTCACTGGAGACGAAAATGACTAAGAAACTTGAAGATAAGGTCGCACTGGTAACCGGCGGCACGTCAGGAATAGGCCTCGCGGCGGCATTAGAATTTGCGGCGCAAGGCGCCCAGGTGTTCATCACGGGTCGCCGACAGGCAGAGCTCGACCGAGCGGTCAAGCTTATCGGTCACGGCGTCACAGCCGTAAAGAGCGACGCCTCGAAACTCGATGATCTGGATCGTCTGTATGCCGAGATAAAGCGCAAGGCCGGACACCTGGATGTTGTATTCGCGAACGCCGGCGGCGGCGACATGCTGCCGTTGGGCGCGATTACCGAAGAGCACTTTGACAGGATCTTCGACAGTAACGTCAAGGGCGTGCTGTTCACGGTGCAGAAAGCGTTGCCGCTGCTGCGGGACAACGCATCAATCATCTTGGCCTCATCGACGACCAGCATCAAAGGAACGGCAAACTTCAGCGTCTATAGCGCCAGCAAAGCGGCCGTTCGCAACTTTGCCCGTTCGTGGATTCTGGATCTAAAGGATCGCAAGATTCGGGTGAATGCGATCGCTCCTGGTCCGATTCGCACACCGGGACTGGAGGGCTTGGTACCTGCCGAGCACACGGAAGGCTTGATGGGTCAGCTTGCAAGCTTGGTGCCGATGGGACGCATCGGCAAGCCAGAGGAAATCGCAAAGGCCGTGTTGTTCTTGGCGTCGAGTGACAGCAGTTTCGTGAATGGAGCGGAACTCTTCGTGGATGGAGGGCTCGCGCAAATCTAAGTGCCGATTTAGATTGAGCAAAATCATCAACAATTCTCCAGACAGGCATCGAATTGGAAGTCGGTGCCTACCCCTCTCCAGGCGGATTACTGCATGCGTGCGGACGCGACGTCAATGCTGAAATAAACGACAGAGAATACTAAAGTCGACAATCGGAAAGCCTTGCGGATGGCGCGCCGGTCGCGAGCACTGAGCGTAAACCATTGTCGCAACAGGAAATCGGGTAGAGTTTTCGGGCGTTACTTTTGGCAGGTTTCGGTAAACGCCCCCGTATACTAGCGAAGCGGTCTGCTGCGTAGGCAAGGGGCATGGGCATCGCCATTTCCAATATGATCAACGCGATCCGGGCGCCCCGCTCAAGCGGCACAGGCTGGTTGCGTACGGATTGCGCTTGTCGGCAATCTCAGCAAGCCCCGTGATCACCGCTGCTGCTGAACCGCTCCGGCAATTGAGCTACGGTCAAGTGCAATTGGCTGCAGGTCCTCTGCAGCGACAGGCGCACGAGAACCATCTTCTGGTCTTGGCGTTTGACGAGAATGCGCTGCTGCGACCGTACCGGATTCGCGCTGGATTGGCCGCCCCCGGACACGATTTGGGCGGCTGGTACGGCACCAGCGCCTTTGCCCCGGGCGCGAACTTTGGGCAGTGGTTGAGTGCGCTTTCGCGCTTTTACGCGATCACGGGCGATGTGCCCACGCAGGATAAGGTCCATCGCCTGGTATGTGCCTATGCTGCGACGCTCGAATCGGAGGGCCGGTTTTATCAAAACAACCGTTTTCCCGCTTACACTTTCGATAAACTCGTCGGCGGTTTGGTGGACGCGCGAATGCTCGCTCATGATGCCGCGGCACTTTCCGTTCTTGAGCGCGCGACCCAGATCGCTGTCGCCTATTTGCCACCGCACGCCGTCCCACGCAACGAACATAGTGAGCCGGGCGAGGATTTCAGCAAGCATGCCTGGGACGAAAGTTACACGTTACCCGAGAATCAATTCCTCGCCTGGCACTTGACCGGCGATGATCGGTACCGAGTACTCGCTCAGCGGTTTTTATATGATGAGTTTTTCTCGCCACTCGCCAATGGGGACAATGTTCTCCCCGGCAAGCACGCGTACAGCCACGTCAACGCACTGAGTTCCGCCGCCCAGGCTTATTTGACGCTCGGCTCACCGATGTATCTGCAAGCCGCCGGGCACGGCTTTGCGATGATCGATGCGCAAAGTTACGCGACTGGAGGCTGGGGTCCCAACGAACACTTCATCGTGCCCGGAAGCGGCGCGCTTGGCGCCAGTCTCACCGATGTCAACAACAGTTTCGAGACACCGTGCGGCGCCTATGCACACTTCAAATTAACGCGCTACTTGCTGCGCATCACACGCGACACCTGCTACGGCGATAGCATGGAACGTGTCCTTTACAACACTGTGCTCGGCGCCATGCCGATCGAACCGGACGGCCGCGCGTTCTATTACTCAGACTATACTCGACACGCCAATAAGCGCTTCCATTGGGATCATTGGCCCTGTTGTTCGGGCACGTTGCCGATGATTGCCGCAGACTATGCGATCAGCACTTGCTTTACCGATGCTAACGGCATTTATGTGAATCTCTATGTGCCGGCAGAGGTGACTTGGCGTCAGCACGAGACCATCTGTGGTCTGTCGCTCAAGACCGACTATCCCTATGCAAGCACCATTGCCCTGACGATGCAGTTACCGGCTGAGTTGACCTTCACATTGAACCTGCGCATTCCGGCCTGGGCTGCCGGTGCCAGCCTACGCGTCAATGGTCGGCGCGCACTGCCGCCTCCGGAGCCGGGCACGTTCGCCGCAATTCAACGCAAATGGCGCACGGCCGATCTAGTCGAACTTGAACTGCCGCTCCCGCTGCGACTGCAAAGCGTCGATGCCGCGCACCCTGATACGGTGGCCATGCTCGCGGGTCCCCTGGTGCTGATGCGGGTGCTCGACGAGGACGGTACAAGTAACACCCCGCTGACTAGAACTGCTTTGGGTTCGGCGCAACGGCTCACAAGTGAAGCGCACGATTGGCAGATCAAACGGGTCGACAGAGCGCTGAAGTGGCGACCCTTTATAGATATCCGCGAAGAAAGCTATAGCGTCTATCAAGATGTGTTGCCGGCCTGAAGCGCATCACGGCGCTTTGCGTCAGCCAGCCGTCTGTTCGGCTCACGGTGCCACCAACGGTGCGCAATGGCGTGGACCAGCGATAGGGAACTATGCGCGCCATTCGCATCGCCCTTCTCAAAATCGCCATGCACGCAACCCAGCTGGTTGGTGACGTGGGCCAGACACAGTACCGGCTTGTGGCACGCCTTGGCAAAGGCGTACAGCGCCGCCGCTTCCATCTCCACCGCGAGTACGCCCTGTCGCCGCCGCAATGCAATCGTGACGGCCGTCTCGCGGAACGGTGCGTCGGTCGTCCAGGTATCGCCCCGGTGCAGAATGTGATCGGATCCGTCCAATGCGTGGCACATCAACGCCAATAGGGCATCGTCGACTCCGACGTACTCACTGGGCGGCAGGTAGTGGTAGCTGGTACCTTCATCGCGCAGCGCCCGCTCAATAAGAATATGGTAAGGGGGCGGCCCCAGATCGGCGATCTGGCCGGCCGACGCGACGCTGATGAGCAGTTCACAGCCGGAGACGAACAACTGCTCTGCGACCAGCACCGAGAACGATGAGCCCACGGCGCAGCCCACGATCCCGACTCGCCGGCCTCCTTCGTCCCACTCCCACATCTGCGTGTGATAGCACGCCCAATTGGCGCTCGGTCGAGCATTCCGAGTGTCGCGGACGTGGCGCACGACGTCACCGTCCGGATCCAGGACGCACACCGTCGCGACTGATCCCACCGTCATACCCTTCTGGCGCCGGGCCTCCCGCAGCATATTCTCCGGTCGAAATACCGACGGGGAGCCGTGATCGTCCCGTGCCATCAACGGCGGCTGCATCTGGGTGAGCGGCTTCACGGATGTTTCTCGTCATCGTCGAGCAGTCGCGGTGGCGCACTGCATATTTGGCGGCCGAAAGCGCCGAGGATTCTCGCTCCGGCGCTCGCCGACCCGCGCAGCGAACCGGCGACCTTCGACACGCCGCCGATGCGGCGGCGATTGTCCACCGGCACCTCGAGGATGCGCAGCTTGGCGCGCGCCGCGCGCATCTGCATCTCGAGATTCCATCCATACGTCATTTCCGTCATGCCTAGCGCCAGCAGCATGTGTCGCCGGATGGCACGCAAGGCACACATGTCGGTGTAAGCCACGCCGTAAAGCCAGTGCATGGCTAGGCCCAGACCACGGCCGGCCAGGCGCTGATGCCGGCCCAAGCTGCCCTCCGCGGCGCTGCCGCGCACTCGGGAGCCAATCACGAAGTCCTTGGCGCCCGCGGCGATGGGCCTGACCAAGCTCTCGATGGCATTGGGGTCGTCCGCGCCGTCGCCGTCCATGAAGACGAGAATCTCGGCATCGCTCGCCGCCAGTGTCCCCGCCAGACATGCGCGGCCGTAGCCGCGGCCCGCGCGCACGACTTCCGCGCCGGCTCGAAGGGCCTCTTCGGCGGTCGCATCGGTGCTTCCACCATCCGCGACCAAAATGCGGTGGATCACGGCACGTGGAATTTGCGAAACGACTGCCCCGATCGATTCCGCCTCGTTCAATGTGGGGATGATGACCGCGGTCCGCATGGCCATATCACAGACTCCAGCGCAGTCCGCAGTGCGCACACGCGGTCGGCGGAGACGTCGACAGCAACCCGGCACGAAACGACGCATAGGCAGGGGCATTCCAAATGTCGCGCAACAGGTCCTGACTGGCATCCCCCAACGTGTAATTTTCGTAGCCGCGCTGCGAAAACGGTGCAATACAGCACGGCAGAGCCCGGCCGTTGGCGGTGATGTACATGACGGTCCACGGTCGGCGGCAAAGGCTCCACGGCGAGCCGTCGTCGCGCCGCTTCAAGCTCATACCCGGCTCCGAAGCGGCCCCGGACGCGCTGAAGGTCAGCCCGAACGCTGTGGCAAGCGCCGCGGCCTCCTCGAGATGGTGGGCCTCATCGCGCGACATCTGCTCATAGAGGGCCTGATCCGGCCGAGCCATGCCGATGGCGTTCTCATTGAAAAACACCAAGCGCTGCAAATACACCTCCTTCACGCCGATGTCGGCGGCGACGCGCACGAAGGCCGGAAGTTCGGCCAGGGTTTCCTTGAGCCCGGTCAACCACGCCGACACCCGGGGCTTGTCATGACCTTCGCGCTCTTGGAGCGCGCGAAAATTCCGCACGTTGCGCAATATGCGGTCGAAGTAATTCTTGCCGCGGATCGCGCGATAGGACACCGCGTTGGAGGCGTCCAACGACACGCGTAACTCATCGAGACCGGCGCTAATCAGGGCCCGGCCGCTCTTCTCGGTGAGCACCGTACCATTGGTGTTGAAAAGGACGTAGACACCGCGGTCCTTCAGATAGCGCACCATTTGATGGAGGTTTTTAACCAACATGGGCTCGCCCACACCGTGCAGCACCGCGCGCTTAAGGCCTGGCAACTGGTCGACGATGGTGGTGAACAAGTCCCAACTCATATCGGCCGGTGGCTCGAGTTCCTCGTAGGTTCGTGGACACGTCGTGCACAGTAAATTGCAGCGATTGGTGGTTTCAAGATAGAGGCACACGGGCAGATGCTCGCTTCGCGTATCGCGCGCTGTGGGCGCCGCTTCGTGATAGCGACGCGGGTCCACCGGCCTGCCGAGATCCAAGACGTCGGTCATGTGTACTCCAAGGTCAGTCGTCGACAATTGCGCCATGTTTCGGCGACAAAAATCAGCCCAAAGGGCACATAAAGGGCGGCATTCAACAGCAAGAGATCCGGGGTCCAGACCAGTGCGTACAACAGGGGAGCCGCCGAGGAGAGGTAAATCAGCGCCCATGAAGGCCTGAAACACAGAAATGGGATGACCCACGTGAAGTACCAGGCCAGATGCGGCGACGCGATCAGCGTGAACACAAGGAGTAGCGCGAGCGCGGCGCTCATGGACACGGCAGTGGGGTCGCGTCGCCTCACCACGGCCAACGCGATGCACGTCAGAATTGCGGCGGCGAGGATCAGATACGCCGCAGTCGCCCAATCCGGCAGCGGGAACAGGCGGCCGAGCGCACTCACCCAGAAGAAACCCTGGCCCGTGGTCAGTCCCTCCTCCTCGGCATAGCGCGGCAAGAATCCGAATACGTGCCACCCGACGCCAAGATAAGGCAGATACAACAGCCCTGCAGCCGCGAGCAGGGCGACCGGGAATCGCCACCCCCAGCGCTGGTACAGCGCCGGCGCGATCGCCGCCGGAAAAAATTTAACCAGTGCGGCGCCGCCCAGCAGGGCGCCCCCGGTCAGCGGGTGCTTGCGCTCGGCCATGAGACATGCCAGCAGCATCAACGCAATGGCGGCCGCATCGATGTGGCCGCTCCCCGCAAACTCGAACAGCGGCAGCGGATGCCACGCATAGAGAATGATACGCGTCTCGGGAAGGCCGCGGCTCCTCAGCAGTGCGAGCAGCACCACTACGATCAGCAGTTCGAAGCCGACCATTGCCGCTTTCATCCCGGTCACGGAATTCGCAATGCGTGTCACGCCCAGAAAAATCATCTGCGCCATGGGGGGGTAAATCGTTACCGCCGTGTCGGCACGATTGATGTTCGGATACACCTCCGCGTCCCTCAGAAAGGCAACCGGGCGCTCTGCCGGACGGTACCTGTACGGATTGATGCCGGCCGCTTGGACTCGCCCATCCCACACATATCGATAGATGTCGGTGGACATCGGCGGAGCCGTCACCAGCACGCACCGGGCCAGAACGGCGGTCGCCAGGATTATCCGCATATCGAGTTTCTGCGTCGCCGCAGGCCGTTGCGCCTCATGGCGCCAGACCAGCCATACGGCCGCGGCGTACACC
This sequence comes from Steroidobacteraceae bacterium, assembly GCA_049510875.1. Lineage (GTDB taxonomy): Bacteria > Pseudomonadota > Gammaproteobacteria > Steroidobacterales > Steroidobacteraceae > Bog-1198. The sequence goes on along the minus strand of JBEKYO010000121.1, from coordinate 3,820 downwards.
ACTGCACTCGCGAGCATGACCCGCACCACGGCATCGTTTTGCCAATGGCGCAGCGACTCCGCACCGACCCCGGCCAACAGCAGCAGCAGCGCCCCACTTGCAGCCAGCCCGGTGACATGGAGAATGGTCTTCATCCCGACGTCGCCGCGTTCGCGGGCGTCGTCATGACCGACACGGAGAGATTTGCGTCGCCGATATCCGGTAAGCTGCCGTCACCGGCGCCGCGGCGCAAAAAAGCGGCGGTGTGCGTGGCCTCGTGCGAGCGGTGCATCGACGAAAAGCTCACCCCATCCCGTGTTTCCCGCACCAGCGATTGCAGGGACCGGGAGTCGTCCACGTCGTACCATACGGGCAACTGGACGGTCTCGAGACGCAACTCAACGGCGCGTTCCAACGTCTGCCTAAAAACGTGTTCCGTACTCCAGGCGACATGCTCGAACAGCCGGCGATGCGCCTGCTTCATGCCGAGGAGATAGTAGCCGCCGTCGATGCACGGGCCAACGACGATTCGGTCACCCGGCCGCTGCAGCGCCTGCGCGGTCTCGACCAGCACGGAGGTCGGCAAGGTGGGGCTATCGGAGTTCAGAACGCAGGCAGCACCGTAACCCATGCCCAGCAACCGGCGCACGGTGTGAAACAGGCAGTCGCCGAAATTCGGCATCCAGGCTTCGAGAAGTCCGACGTCGGCCTGCCAATGATGTTCGAAGAAAGCCGCGGCCCCCGGCGGTCCGAACGCCATGTAGCAGGCTATGTCGGCACGCTCCGCCGCGCGGGCCACGTTCTCCGCGATATCGCGAAGAAACACCGTGTTGAGTTCCGCCGCCTGTTCAAGCGTGAGCGGCGGCGACAACCGCGTCTTGGTTCGGCCGGGATGGGATGCCTTGGCCATCACCGCGATGGCGCAACAATCCGCCGCCCCCGCCCGGGCCGCGATTCGCACCACCCCGGCCGGCGTTGAGGTCCGATCCGTCATGTCAGATGCCGCTGAACCAATTATAGCCGCGATCCTCCCAATAACCGCCCGGATTCAGGTTGGTCACTTCGAGGGCCGTGATCCACTTTGGCATCTTGAAGCCAAGTTTCGTGGCAACCCGCAGCCGCAACGGAAACCCATAGGCATCGGGCAGGACTTCGTCGGCGTATCGGGTGGTCAACTGAGTCTGCGGATGCAGCGCCGTGGGCATGTCGATGCTGCCCGAATAGCCATCATGACATTTGAAGCCGACAAATTTTGCCGTGGTATCCGCGCCAATTCGCTGTAGAAAAGTCCCGAGCGAGACGCCGCTCCATTTACCGATGTAGTCCCACCCTTCGACGCAGATATGCCGGGTGATCTGGGTAACCTGCGGCAAGGCATTGATCGCCTCCAAAGTCCATGGCCGCTTGTCGGCGATGAGGCCCGCGAGCTCCAATTTCCAGGTTGCGATATCGACCGGTTTGACGTCATCGATGCTGTAAAACGCGTTGAACCGCGGTGGCTTGCGCACCTGCGCGTCGGTGTAGGTGGGCGCCAGGCGCTTCGGATTGTAGAGAAAGGCTTGCACCCGATCGTTCCAGCGCGACATGGCCAGCAGCGTGCTCTGCACGCTGCGGTCGTTCGAGACATCGCAGCCGGTCAGCAAGGTCAATGCACCCAAGCTCAGCGAGCCGCGCAAGAATCCGCGGCGTTCGATCCGCTGGATCGTCCGTCGATTGCCGGTGACCGCATCCTGGCTGATGCCGGCCGCCGGACGGTTGGGGGATGCCACGGGGCGATACGCCATGTTCATTGCTCCGCTGTGGGTGTGATGGGTTGGGCGGCAGCGGCGGGCTCCGTAGCGACCGGCACCCGTGCCCGACCGGTGAGCATGGCAACCAACGTGGACGGCACGAGAAGCGCCAGAGTGACGTGTACTATTACGAACAAAACGATGGCCGACATGCACAGAAAGTGCACCAGCCGTGCGCCTTGAAACCCTCCCAGAAGCGCGGCCAGGGTCTGGAACTGAACCGGCTTCCATACCGCCAGTCCGGACAGCACGATGAGGCCAAGCACCGCCAAAATGCCTACATAGAGCAGTTTCTGCACCGAGTTGTAGACGCTGATATCGTCGTGTGCGAGCTTGAGCGTGAGCGCGTCTCGAACGTCTCGCGCCACACCGTGAACGGAGATCGGCAACAATTTTCGGCGAAAGCGGCCAGATACCAAGCCATAAACGACGTAGATCAAGCCGTTGAACACCAAGAGCCACATCGCGGCAAAATGCCAGAGCAGCGCATTGCCGAAACCCACGTCGCCGTGAAGTTTGTAGGTCAGGTCGGGGTCGCCGCCCAACGTGGCCCAATCCGGAAAGGTAAGCCCGGGAATGACCGGAACATTGTTATAAATGAGCCAGCCGCTCCCGACCATGATGAAAATCGCCGCGACATTGAGCCAGTGGCAGAATTGCACGAGGGGTGGATGCACTGTGATGATGCGTGTATCGGCCAGACCTGAATTCCGCATACTGCCTCCCGAGGGTCGTAGCGCCCCCTTATATCAAGACCGGGGACCCAGCGCGATTATTACGCGCCTCAATCAGGCCACGGAACGTTGATGAATCGACGCGTATTAGCCGACTTAGCTCGAGGAGGAAGACCGGACCGGGCTCTCCGATATTTCAGCGTGCCCCGTAATCAGTCGAATGCCACTGCTGTACGTCAAGTAGGCCCAGAACCAATTGATCATGGTGAAGAGCCGATTTCGCAGTCCCACCAAGAAGCTAACGTGCACCACGCCCCAAAGCCACCAAGCCGGTGCTCCCCATAGCTTGACGGTGCCAAAATCCACCACCGCCGCCTTTCGCCCGATCGTCGCCAGGCTTCCGAGATGGCGATATTTGAAGGGGGATGGCGCTGCACGTCCCTCAATTTTCGCCCTGATTAAGCGACCGACATACGCTCCTGCCTGTTTGGCTGCCGGTGCAAGTCCCGGAACGGGCTGGCCATTCCAGCCGTTGCTCACCGCTGTATCCCCAATCGCAAAAACGTCTGCAAAGCGCTCTACGCTGAAATCAGGGCCCACCCGGATGCGGCCGGCGCTGTCCGCATCCGCCTCTAACCACTTCGCCGCGGGCGATGCGGCGACGCCCGCCGCCCACAATACGGTCCTCGCGGCGATCCGGCGCTCACCGACCAACACCCCTTCCCCATCGATGGCATCGACGCGGCTCCCGAGCAAGACCTCGATCCCCAATTTCTCAAGCGATCGCTGAGCAATAGAGCTTAAGGACTCGGCAAATAGGGGTAGCACACGCGGTGCGGATTGCACCAAGATCACCCGTGAATCTGCGGGGTCGAAGGTGCGAAATTCCTTCGCCATCCCAAAGCGCGCCAATTCGGCGATGGCCCCAGCCAGTTCCACCCCCGTGGGTCCACCCCCCACAATGAGAAAAGTCAAGAGCGCTGCGCGCTCATTGGCGTCAGTAGCTGCCTCGGCGTGCTCAAACGCGGTGAGAATGCGGCGTCGAATCTCGAGCGCATCTGCGACACCTTTCAAGCCCGGTGCGTAGGAAGCCCAGGCGTTCTTGCCGAAGTAGCTGTGCGTCGCACCGGTCGCCAGTACAAGATAGTCGTAGGGAATAACATTCCCTTCCGTCCTGATCGCGCGAGCGCGCGAATCGACGCCGGTGACCGTTCCCAGAAGCACGCGAATACTGAACGCGTCGCGAAACAATTGACGCACCGGTGTTGCGATGTCCCCCGGTGACAGGGCGGCGGTCGCCACTTGATACAGTAGGGGTTGAAATAAGTGATAGTTGACCCGGTCGATCAGAGTCACCGACACAGCGACGTTTTTCAG
>JBEKYO010000120.1:0-13495 GCA_049510875.1 Steroidobacteraceae bacterium | reverse complement strand
GTACTCGCCGGAGCCGCGGTTAAAAGTGTACCGGGCTTGTTACAGTGGCCGAGGGGGAGTGCTCCGTTCGTGGAGCGCACTGCCGCATAATCCAGGCTCCGCGGGCGCTAGCGGAACTACCTGGGAACGGAAAAGTAATGAGAAGTCGGGATTGGGCAGATTCAACTAGGGGATGTTCACGCCCCACGGCAGTTCGCCCACCGGGATTTCCTTGATGACCGCGAGCGTGGTCGTGTCGATGACCGAAACGCTGTTGGAGCGTCCGTTGGCGACGTAGATTTTTTTCCCATCGTGGGTGATCGCCATGTTCCACGGGCGCTTGCCCACCGCAAGGGTGGCCACCACGTTGCCGGCCGCCGTGTCGACCACCGATAGAGTTCCGGCGCCGCCGTTGCTGACGAACACGTGCTTGCCGTCCAGACTTGCGATGGCGTCGGCCGGGCGCAGGCCGGTCGGAATCGTGGCCCCGACGAGGGCGCGCTTGACGGCATCGACCACATCGACGCCGCCGGAGCGCTCCTGGACCACGTAGGCGATCGGCTTGTTCGGCAGCCAGGCGAACCCGCGCGGATGCCCCGTGGTGTGCACCAAGGCCACCGAGCGGCCGGCCTTCACGTCGATGATGTCGACGTCGTCCGAATTCTCATTGCTGGTCATCATCCACTTCTCGTCGCTGCTGTAGACGCAGTGCTCGGGATTCTTGCCCTGCGTCTTGATCTTCCGCGTGACCTTCTCCGTGGCGACGTCGACCAAGGTGACCACGTTGTCGTCCTCGACGCAGACGGCAATGGTTTTTCCCGATGGCGACAGCGACGCGCCCTCCGGGCTTTGGCCGACCTCGATGCGCTGCTTGACGTGGCCGGACGCCACGTCGACGGCAATCAAGGCATTCGAATCGGCGTCGACGACGAACGCGGTTTTCCCGCCGCGATCGGTGACGACCGCCTGGATCTTCGCGCCGATCTTGCCCTGGTCGGGCAGCGTACGGGTCACTGCGTCGCTCGCCGTATCGATGATCGATATGGTGCCGGGGCCCTGATTGCCGACATAGGCAAATTCCCCCGCGCCGGCCGGTGCCGCCCCCGACATCGTGAACAGCGACAAAGTGCAGCAGAACACCTGCGGCACGCGGAACAGATTCCGGCTCATGCGGTTGGCCTTGACGGTGGATGACTTGGGCATGCTGCAATGGCGCGGCCGCGGCAGTCAAGTCGGAGCCGTGCTTGACACATGTGTCAAGGGAGCGGGTCCCACGTGAGTGGATTTCATGCGGCTGCGGGTTTTCATCGTTTGTCGCCGCGTGGGCGCGCGGCTATGGTGGCGGTGTCGTCGGGTCAATCCCGCTGCAACTCGAGTCAACGCCATGAAAATGATCCCTCTGTGCCTGATCGCCCTCGCGGCCGCGAGCTCGGGTGCCCGCGCGGGCGCGCCGTCCGCGCGTTCGGTCTCCCTGACCCAAACGCCGCTGGTCATGCGCCTCAACAAGGATGAGTTTCGGATCGCCTTCGGCATCAATGGCGAGCAGTGCGCGCCCAACGGTTGCAAGGGGCTGATCCGCTATCGAGTCGACTGGAAGAGCGCGGACGGCGCCACGCACTCGGAGGCGAAGCAAGTCGGCTACACGGTCGCGCCCAATGCCGGCCGCACCATCGCCGTCGACCATCAGTACTTCGACACTGCGCAAGGCGGGCATACGACCGACGTCGTCGCCGTGAGAGTCGACCAGATCACCTGCGACGACGCAGGCGGCTGATCTCAATCCAGGCGAATTCGGATTCCCGCCCAGATGGCGCGCGGCGCCGCGGGAGCCACCGCATTCTCGTTGGGCCAGTCATTCGGATTGGGGATGAACGTACCGTTCGGATTGAACGAGCTGCTGGTCAAAAATCCGGCCGTGGCGTACTCCCGGCCGAACAGATTGTTGAGGCGCGCGAAAATGTCGGCATGCTTCGTGATGTGGTAGGTGCCCTGCAGATTGACCACGGTGTAGCCGGGAATCCAGCCGCTTCCCGAGACGTACGCGCCCGCGGCGTTCGTGCCCCCGGCCTGGTTCGCATTGTTCTCGTCTCCGTGCAGGTAGGAGCCGGAGGCCGCGATCACGTTGCCGCCGATGTCCCAGCGTGTGCCGATCTCATAGTCGAGCACCAGCCGGCCGGTATGCATCGGAATCAGCGGGATCCGGTCGCCGGCGCGAACCAGGATGTTGCCGTCGGCATCGGCGGTGCTGTTCGAGGCGGCGCTCACCTCGAAATTCGACTGAAAGGTGGCGTCCACGAAACTGTAGGTGAGGTGCCAATTCAAGCCGCCCTGCTTGCCGCCCAGCGACAGGTCGAGACCTTGCCGGCGCGTGTTGCCGACATTGTCGAAATAGCCCGCATTGGTGGCGGTCGCGACGAATTGGATGTCGTTGCTGTTGACGGTATGGAACACGTCCGCACTCCACGTCAGGCGCTGATCCGGTAGATTGCCCCGCACCCCGACCTCCGCCGTGCGAGCGACCACTTGCCGCAGGCCCGGGTCGCTGGCGAAATCGTTCGGCAGCCCGCAGGGCGCCGCGGGGTTGGCGCAGCCGAGCTCGATGACCGTCGGCGCGCGGCTTGCCTCGTTGTAGTCGGCATAGAGAGTCAAGGCGTCGCTCGGCGTTACGGTAAATCCGATCGCGGGATTCACCCGGCTGAATGCGTGATCGCCGCCGAGCGGACTCGCCTGATCGAAGCCCGTACCGAAATCGCCGATGTCCGTATCGATGCTGTAGCCATCGAGCGTCTCGGTGCTGCGGTTGTAGCGCACCGAGAGCGTGACGTGCAACAGCTTGCTTGGGCTCAGGGTATCGGTCAGATAGGTCCCATAGATTTTGTTGCCGCCGGTGAGCGAAATGACCGTTTCGTCGTTGAAGGGACTCGCCGCGTAGACGAGCAATCGATCCGGCGTCAATTGTCCGTACTGGTACGACTGGGCGAACGTGTCGTCCGAGTCGCTGTAGTCTGCGCCGACAATGGCTTGATTGGTCCAGCCGAACACGTCCTGCGAGTCGGTCAGCTGCAGGCCCGCCCCCTGGGTGCGCTGGAACAACCGCGACGTTGCATTTTGGCCGGGCGTGCAATAGGTCAGGACCGCCCGGCTCGCGGGCGGTGCCGCGCAATCGAACGGCGGTCCGGTGTAATCCTCGAGGTAGCTGTCGTTGACATTGCCGTTGATGGCGCCCGTGATCAAACGCCGATAGTAGACATTGCCGGACAAGAGGAGCTTGTCGGTCAGGAACTGCGTGCCGGTGAGGTTCGCAAAGCTGAGCAGGTTCGCGGTGTAGTCCGGGGTGTAGCTCGCCTGGCGCCGGTAGTCGAGCATGCTCTCGGGCGTGGCGCCGTTGCCGTAGAGGCTGGTGTCCGCATAGGTGTAGCTCAGATCGACATCGGTCTTGTCGTTCTGCCAGCCGACCTTGCCGAAGCCCTGATAAACCCGGGTCGGTGAGTTGTCGCGCCAGCCGGCCTCATCGAAGTAGTCGCCGGTGAGAAAGTAATCGAAGTTGCCGAGTGCGCCGCCCCACTGCCCTTCGAAGGAGCGCCGTCCGAAGGAGCCCCCATAGGCTTCGAACTCGGTCCCCGGATCATCATGACCGCTCTTGGTCTTGACCGAGAGCGCGCCTCCCAGGGTATTCAGGCCGAACACCGGATTGGACCCGGACATGAGCGTCACGGTCGAGATCGCCGATTGCGGGATCAAATCCCAGTTCACGGTGTCCCCGAATGACTCGTTGACGCGCACACCGTCGACGTACACCGACAAGCCCTCGGGCGTCCCGAGGAGCGGCGAGGCCGTGAACCCGTGGTAATTGATGTCGAGCTGAAACGGGTTGTCCGCGCTCTCGTTCACGTTGACGCCGCTGAAATTGTCGTTCAGATAGTCCGCGAGCCCCAACGACTGCTGACGCTGCATGTCCTTGCTGTCGGCGGTCTGCACGTTCGACGGGATCTGGTTCAACGGCAGCCCGAGACCCTCGAGCGGCGTGTTGCCGATGACGGTGATCTGCGGAAGCTCCTGCGCGGTGGCGGGATTGCTCGGCGGCGCGCCCGGCGTGTCGGCCGCCGATGCGCGGTTCGGCAGCGCGGCGGCCGCGCAGCAAAGCGCGCCCCACAAGCGCAGCATGCCGATGGCGCGCAATCGAATCAACCGAGTCTTGCCGCGCGGACGAATGGCGCGTCACTCTGCGTCGATTATCCAACCGCGCGACTGCGCAGCCTCGAGGAACTCAACGACGTCCGCGGCGCGCATGCCGCCCGCGGACCGCAGTATCGCGTCCACGACCACACGGTCGCGGCTGCGGGATCCGTCGCACAGGTCCAGAATCGCCAAAGCGTGCCGATTCAGCTGCACCTTCCCCGCCTCCGGCACCGACAGAATCGCCTCGCACGGCTCGCCCGCCCGGCTCAACCGAATTCCGGGGGCGAGTTTGACGACGCGAATACGCACCTCTGCCATAACCTGCCGGAGCAAGCAGGTTGCGTGCCATCGCGGTCACGCGCGATACCCAGACAGGCTCCTATAGATCTCGATGGGTGATGCTCAAGCGCCGGCAGCGCCGGTAGAGGGTACTGCGGCTGACTTGCAAGTGCACGGCCGCGCGCGCCATGTTCCCCTCGGTCTGTCGGATGGCCTTGACCAGCGCCTGGCGTTCCGCCGCGTCGATCGGCGACAAGGAGGGGACACAGTCCGCGGCGCCCGGGTCGTCCGCATCGGCCGCGCACGCAGGCGACCCGGCGGCCGCCGCGCCGTTGCGCACCTCGCTCGGCAGATCCCGCAAACGCACGACGCCCCGGTCGCAAATGGCGAGTGCGGTGCGGATCACGTTGCGCAGCTCGCGGATGTTTCCGGGCCAGTCGTAATTCAGCAGGCACTGAAACGCATCCGTTTCAATGGCCGCGGGCCGGCCGTCGCTGGTTTCGGCGGCCAGCATCCCCCGCATCAGCTGTTCCTTGTCCGTGCGGTCGGCCAGCCGCGGCAACTCGAGCGTGATGCCGTTGAGCCGGTAGTACAGGTCTTCGCGAAACAGCCCGCGCGCGATCATGGAGCGCAGATTCTGATGCGACGCGCAGATCACCCGCAAATCCACCTTCATCGGCTTGTCCGCGCCGAGCGGCACCACTTCGTGCTCCTCGAGCACCCGCAGCAGCCTGGTTTGCAGCGCGAGCGGCATGTCGCCGATCTCATCCAGGAAGAGCGTGCCCCCGGACGCCTGCAGTATCGTGCCCTTCATGCCTTCCCGCCGCGCGCCGGTGAACGCCCCCGATTTGTAGCCGAACAGTTCGCTTTCGATCAAGGATTCCGGAATTGCCGCGCAGTTGAGCGCGACGAAGGGAGATCTCCCGCTCGCCGCGTGCAGCGCACGCGCGAACAGTTCCTTGCCCGTGCCGGTCGCGCCCTGAATCATCACGGAGACGGACGAAGCGGCAACGCGGCGCGCGCTGCGCGCGATGCGCAACATCTGAGAATCCTCGCCCGCGAGATCCTCGAGCGCAAGCACGTCCTTGGCGGCCTGCGCCGGCGTCAGCTGCATCACGTCGGAAGCGCGCGTGCTGCGGACGCGGTACTTTGAAAATCCGACGTCGGTGGATTCGTGGCTCAAGCTCGCGAAATACCGCCTGCCCAACACGGCGTCGCGAACCGGCCACAGACCCGTCGCGCTGCGGGAGAGCGGACCCTGCATCTCCTCGGCCCGCAGGTCGAATATCTCGTCGATGCGGCGGCCGATCAGCTCGCGACGCTGCGTCATGCCGAGCAGCCGCAATGCCATTTCATCCGCGGCGATCACCGTCGCATCGGGCGCCAGCGCCAGCGCGCCGTCATGCTGCAAATTGACGAATTCGGGCCGGGCGTGGAAGCGCAGGACATTGCCGCGCTGGAAATGGCGCAGGAACAGGCATTTCTCGATGAGCTTCGCCGACAAGTGGACCAGCGCCATGACATGCGTCTGGGTGTCGCGCGTGCCTTGTGCGTTCATGGTCGACGCATCCAGTACCGCCACCAGCGAACCGTCGGGATCGTGGATCGGGGCGGCCGTACAGGAAAGGCCGATGTGGCACGCGCTGAAGTGTTCGTCGCGATGCACGATGATCGGCCGATTCTCCGCGATGCACGTCCCCATGCCGTTGGTTCCCTGCCGCGACTCGCTCCAGTCGGCGCCGAGCTGCAGCCCCGCGGCGCGAAAGGTGTCCAGGATGGAAGGGTCGGCCTTTTCATACAGAACGATGCCGGCCGCGTCGGTCAACAGCAGCGCGCAGCCCGTCATGGCGATATGGTCGTACAGCCAATCGATCTCGGCGGAAGCGACTTGAATGAGGTATTCGTGCCGGCCCCGATATTCATTGAGCGCCTGGCCGTCGAGGACGAACGGTTCCTGAACGCGGCCCGGATCGAGCGCATAGTCGATCATGCAGCGCCGCCACGAAGCGCCGATCGCCGAGCTGACCACCGACTGCTGCGCCGTGCCGGCGTCTCCGCGCACGAAACCCAACACCGTGGCCGCGTGCCGCGACTCCATTTGATTGAACATCGGCAATTTCCCCCTGCTGCCGGCAGCCGATCGTCTTGCGCGAAGGCTGCTTGAATCCCGATGAGCATCGGGGATTCGACCTCCAAAAGTCAAATGGAGACGGCGGCAGAACCGTTGCGCGACATGTCTCATACCTGGGACATCGCCGTCATACGGGCGATCGCGCGTTTACGCATCGGCAATATGCCCGCCTCCGGGTACACTAGACAAGATTGCGTTGATTCGATCCGGATCGAACCGCAAATCCCGCCGGTCGGCGCGACCGGTGGTCATTCCGATGCCAACGATGGAAATTTATGAAAACCAAAGCCGCAATTGCCTACGCTGCCGGCAAGCCGCTCGAGATCGCGATGGTGGATCTGGAAGGCCCGCGTGCCGGCGAAGTACTGGTGGAAATCAAGGCCACCGGTATCTGTCATACCGATGAGTTCACCCGCTCGGGCGCCGATCCCGAGGGGCTTTTTCCCGCGATTTTCGGCCATGAAGGGGCCGGCATCGTCGTCGACATCGGGCCCGGCGTCACCTCGGTGAAGAAGGGCGACCATGTCATTCCCCTGTACACGCCGGAATGCCGGCAGTGCAAGTCCTGCACCTCGCAGAAGACCAATCTTTGCACGGCGATTCGCGCCACCCAGGGCAAGGGGCTCATGCCGGATGGAACCAGCCGTTTTTCCATCGGCAAGCAGATGATTCATCACTACATGGGCTGCTCGACCTTTTCGAATTTCACCGTGCTGCCGGAAATCGCGGTGGCCAAGATTCGCGAGGACGCCCCGTTCGACAAGGTGTGTTATATCGGCTGCGGCGTGACCACCGGCATCGGCGCCGTCATCAATACCGCCAAAGTGGAAGCCGGCGCCAATGTCGTGGTGTTCGGTCTGGGCGGCATCGGGCTCAACGTCATTCAGGGCGCCAAGCTCGTGGGCGCGAACAAGATCGTCGGCGTCGACATCAACCCGAAGCGCAAGGCGCTCGCCGAAAAATTCGGCATGACGCATTTCGTCAATCCGAAGGAGATTGGGGGCGATCTCGTGGCCCACCTCGTCGAGCTCACCGACGGCGGAGCGGACTACAGTTTCGAGTGCATCGGCAACGTCGACATCATGCGTCAGGCGTTGGAATGCTGCCATCGGGGCTGGGGCGTTTCGGTGGTCATCGGCGTCGCCGGCGCCGGCAAGGAAATTCACACGCGGCCGTTTCAGCTCGTCACGGGACGCGTTTGGAAGGGCTCCGCGTTCGGGGGCGTGCGCGGGCGCACCGGAGTTCCGAAGATCGTTGATTGGTACATGGACGGAAAGATCAACATTGACGACCTCATCACCCATACGATGCCGCTCGAAAAAATCAACGACGCGTTCGAACTCATGCACTCCGGTGAGTCGATCAGAAGCGTCGCGATCTATTAACCAAAAGAGGATGCAATCATGACTGCAAAAATTCACCCTGCCGTGGACAACGGCGTCAAGGCCGGTGATCCGTCCTACTCCGGCGGGACGCTCAAGTGCAAGTGCGCATCGGCGCCGGTGACCGTAAAAATCTCGAGCAACGTGGCGTTCAACCACATCTGCGGCTGCACCAAGTGCTGGAAGCCCGCCAGCGCCGCCTTCTCATTGGTCGCGGTGGTGCCGCGCGACAAGCTGGAAGTGACCGCCAATGCCAATAAGCTGAAGATCGTCGACTCCTCGGCGGCGATCCAGCGCTATGCGTGCACCGGGTGCGGCGTACACATGTACGGGCGCATCGAAAACAAGCATCACCCGCTGTACGGCTTCGATTTCGTGCATCCCGAACTGCTGGAGACCAACGGTTGGGAGGCGCCCGGATTCGCGGCGTTCGTCTCCTCCGTCATCGAAGGCGGCACGAAACCCGAAGCCATGGCCGCAATCCGCGCCCGGCTCAAGGAGTTGAAACTCGAGCCCTACGATTGCCTGTCGCCGCCGCTGATGGACGTGATCGCAACTCACACGGCGAAGGCGAAGGGCGTTTTGGCGGCCTGACCGCGGGGAGCCAGAGCGGGGTCAAAGCGCGCCGATCGGACAAAAGGGCGGGCATCGGTTGCGATGCCCGCCTTTTTTTTAAGGCGGCGAGCGCGCTAGAAGGACAGGAACGCGCCGAGGTTCACATCGGTACTCTTGTTTTCATCGCCGTTGTGCGCCTGAGCTTTCGCCCCGGTGACTTCGCCGAGCAACGTGAGGTTCTTCGTCAGCGAATAATAGATGCCGCCGGTGACCTTGCTGTTCTCCTGCAGCAAGGTCGGATTCGCCGCAGCGTCGGCCGCGTTGGCGTAATCGAGCTTGCTCACGCCGTAGTTGACGCCCAGTTTGACCGCGCCGATCTTGTACGTGCCCTGAATCAAATAGCCGTCGGATTTGCGCGCGTTGCCGAACCCGTCGTCCGCATAGAAGAACAGCGCGGTGGTGCCCATTCCCTTGCCGTAGTAGTACGACGCGTCGAGTTCGAAGCCCGCCACGTCGAACTTGACGAACACGTCGCCGCCGTTGCTCGAGTACTGATAGGGTGCGTACACACTGACGGGCGGCCCATAAATCGGCTCGCCGGTGGCCGAGGTGCCGATCTGAGCTCCGGGCACCGCGCCGACGACTGCTGAGGCATTCTGTTTCTGCGAGATGCCGGTAACCGATGCGTAGAAGCTCATGTCGTCGGAGAATTTGAGCGTGTAGGTTGCCTTGCCATGGATTCCGGGCGCCTTCTTGGCCGTGTTGTCGGTGTCGGTCAGCGAGTTCAGCGGATCGAAGATACCGATGGTGAAGTTGAAGCCCGCAACGTCCGGCGTGGTGTAATCGATCTGCGCCAGCGTGTCGACATAGATGTATCCGAAGCCGATGGAGCCCAGGGTCGTGTTAGAGGGAGTTGGGCCCGACGCCGAGCCGGCGACGCCGACGCCGGGAAGCGTCATGTCGTTGATGATGGCGTCGAATCCAAACAGCCCGAAATTGCGGCCCAGGGTGAAGGTTCCCATCTCCTTGTTGCCGAAGGTCATGAACACCTGGCGAACGTCGAGGCCGGTGGTGCCCAGGCCGGTGTTGGTATCCGCCCCGCCATTGGACTGCAAATTGGGGCTTCCGCCGTCGTTCGTGGCGATGCCGGGATACAGCCCGAGATGGGCCGCCAGATCGATGCCGTTCTGCGTGGTGCTGACGCCGAACGTGAACGCGGCCGGCAACAGTCCGTTGCCGACGTTCGATACGCTGCTGCCGCTGGCGCTGCCCACACAGGCGAGTCCCCCCGTGACCGCTTCGGCCGACGCCGCCGACTGGCAACTCGAATAAATGTAATCGACGTTGACATTGCCGTTGACCGAAAACTTCCAGTCACCCGAAGTCATATCGAACGCACCCGCCGCAGACGCCGCCAATACGCCGGTAATCGCCATGCCCAGCTTGTATGCCATCTTGTTGCTGCTTTGCATCGTGCCCCCTCATGCGAATGATTTTGCTGTTGATTCGTCGGGAATCCATGTGGGGTATTTCCCGAACACGGGTTCGCTCACCCGGATGAGCAAACTACGTGCCATCGGGCGGTTTATTGCCGAATAGCGGCAGCCGGAGGCGCCGAAGCCGCGCCCGGACCGGGGATTGGTCGCGATTGGAGCCCGGCAGCGGCGCGCCCGGGGCCGCTGCAGGCCGGATACGCGCGCCGAGGACCCTCGCCGGCGGCCAATTCGCTCACGGGCTGTTGCGCCGTGTCATAGGTGTGACACATGTGACCCAACGATTGACACAGACTCGGCACACATCGTACCCGCTAAATCCAAGCTCCCGGGAGGGCACTCCGGCACTCGCGCACTTTTGTAGCGCGCTTGCAACAACGACCCGAATATCGATGTGCGATACTCGCGCCGTTATCAACGGGAGTCTGCAGCGGGATTATGAAGAAATTTTATCTGGTACTGGTTCTGGCGGCGGGCATGGGCTTGCTGGCGACGAGCCCGTCTTTTGCGCAGACCGCGCACAAGCACCATCCTCGGCACCGCCAGGCGCATCACGCGCATCATGCGCATCACGCGCATCACGCGCATCACGTCGCCAAGCATTGAGCGTCGGCGCGGCGCGCCCCATCAGAAGGTCCAGGTGACGCTCACCATGAACGCGTTGGGATCGCCGTAGGTCGAGCTGATTCGCTCGTATTCGCCGCGGAACGCAAAATCCTGGAATTTCGCCTGCACGCCGGCGCCGTAGGCAAGCTTGTTGTCCTGTTCATCGAAGCGCGATTGCACGGGCACGCACTGGGCAACTCCGATACAGGCGGTGCCGATGAAGTAGCTGTTGTCCGTCTGCAGATGAGCCATGCCCAATTTGCCGAAGACATCGAGAAACGGCAGCGGTATCGGCAGATACCCCACCCCGTACAATACCGTCGCCTTCGGATGGGCGCTCACGTCATAGTCGAAGTTGCCATTGTAGTAACCGCTGTTGCCGCCCGCGTTCCCGAAGTCGATGTACTCGAGTTCCGCGCCAACGATGGATATGGGCCTGATGCCCGCAATCACCTTCCAGGCCGCATCATGGTCGTGAAACCCACCGGCATACCCATACGGGTTGTAGTAATCGTTATTGTTCCCGATCTGAGATTCGCCGACGCCGGCGCCGATGTAAACCCCCAGGGGGTTGTCGGCCAAGGCGGCAGTCGAGGCGCCAAGCGCCGTTGCGCCGACCAAGCCGAGCAAGCTGGCAGAAATACGATTCATCGAGTCCTCTCCAAAGCGTAGTGACTCCTCATCGGACAGGGGGGCCGCCCGGGAAGTTCCAACCAACGGCACCGTTCGGCCACATCCCACATCAACCGGCAAGTCCTAGCGCCAGTGCGAACAACAGGGCGAGCAACACGTAAGCGACGTACGCGTTGATGCGCCCGTTGTGCATCGTCGCCAGCGCGCGGGCGATCCACAGAGCCGCGGATCTTACGGGCTCGAACACCAGCCGGTCCACCAGGTACACGCGCCGTCGTGTCCGGCGGATGCCCGTGCGGAAATGCGCCGCCACCGTCTCGCGCGTGTCCTCGACCGTCGTCGGGTGGAATATGGCATCGAAAATGACCCGCACCGGATTTGAAAAGCCCGTCGCGGTATAGGTCATCTCCGGCAACAGCCGCCGCACACCGCCGTCCCAGCGCTCGCCTCGCCCCTGCCGCCGGGCGCGCGTCAGCCACAGACGCAGGATGATGTAGGTCGCCAGCAGCAATCCGGTCAGCGCCAGCAGCATGTAGGCGCTCGACATGGCGAACACCACCGGATTCTGCGCGCCGCCCCGATGCAGCACCACCAGCCCGCGTCCGGGCAACACGGCCTGCCCCACCTGCGCGCCGAGATCATGGAACTCGCCCACGAATTGCGGCGGCAAGCCGCCATGCCCCGGCGCCGACACAAAGAACGGCGGCACCAGCGCGTCGGATGCACTGGCCCCGCTCAGTTGCCCCGATGCCGGATCGAGCATCGGGATCACGTACGTGGGCAGCACTCCGAACCCGAGGCACAGCAGCGCGAGGATGAACATGGAGGCGAGCGTGGCCGGGGCGGCTTCGGTCAAGCGCCGCGCCGCATTCAGCCGGCGCATTCCCAGAAAGCTCATCGCGAACACCTTCACGAAACAGGTCACCGCCAACGCGGCCGTCAGCGCGAGTCCGGCGCCGCAGAGCGCGAACACGATCTTCGCGCCAATCGAGGACAGCTCGGCCGAGCGCAGCATCACCTGCAGCGTGAGCCATTCGCTCACGAAGCCGTTGAACGGCGGCAGCGCGGCGATCGAGAGCGTGCCGGCGAGGAAGCCGAGCGCGGTCAGCGGCATCCATTTGATCAAACCGCCGAGCTGGTCCATGTCGCGCGTGCCGGCGTGCGTCTCCACCGCGCCGGCGCCCAAGAACAGCAGCGCCTTGTAGAGTGAATGATTGATCATGTGGTAGAGCGCCGCGACGAAGGCGATTGCGCTAAGCGCCGGATGATGCGCGGCGACGAACACCATTCCCGCGCCGCAGCCCGCGACGACGATGCCGCCGTTCTCGATCGAGCTATGCGCGAGCATTGCCTTCAAATCGTTGTCGGTGGTCGCGTAAAGAATCCCGAGCAGCGCCGAAGCGGTCCCGACGAGCAGTGCGACCAAGCCCGTCCCTGCCAGCGCGGCCGGCAGGAGATCCGCGTTGACGCGCAGGATGCCGTATAGGCCGAGGTTCAGCGTTGCGCCGGCAAGCACCGGAGCAAACGCGCGCGGTGCGGCCGCATAAGCGGGTTGCAGCCAGGAATTCACGGGCACCAGGCCGGCCTTCACGCCGAACCCGAAGAAGGTGAGTAGAAAAACCGCCCAGCGGGCCTGCGCGCCCAGCGCCCCGGCACCCGACTTGAGGGCTTCGAAATCGAGCGAGTTCGCGCCCTGCGCCAGCGCGAGGAAACCGAGCGCGGCGGCGAGCGTTCCGGCCTCGCCCATCGCGAGCAGCAGATACGCCGATCCGGACTGGCCCTCCTCCCGGGCCGGGTTGGTCGCCACGAGCAGGTAGCACAGGATGGACATCACCTCCCATGCGAGCAGGAACGTGAGCGCGTCGCCCGCGATCAGAATCAGGACGATGGACGCGTACAGCGCCAGCAGCAGCAGCGTGAACGGGCGCTCATGGCCGCGGATCGTTGCGCGCCGCAATTCACCGCCCGCGTAGATCGAGGCCGGAAACAGCACCAATCCCGCGACCAGCACGAACGCGGCGGACAGCAGGTCGAGGCGCAGCGTCAGCGTAGTCAGCCCGGGCAACGACCATAACGGCATGGCGAAGGTTTCGCCGGTCAGCAGCACCCGGGCGCCGGCCGCAGCCGCGGCGGCGGCGGCGAGCGAACCGAACCACGCCAGAAGGACCCCCTGATGCGCCGGGCGCGCCACCAGTGAGACGAGCATGCCGGCGCCCAAAGCCGCAAAACACCCGATGATGAGGGCCACCGTATCCATC
>JBEKYO010000119.1:0-16732 GCA_049510875.1 Steroidobacteraceae bacterium | reverse complement strand
GCCTGCTATACACGTTGAACGACCTGTCGGAATGAGCGAGCGATACAGCATATCGGCCGCCAAGGACTCAAACCGAGAGCGATTTCGCGGCCCGGCCAGACTTACCCACAGGAATCGGAGGTTTTTTGGCCCTCGCGAGGCCCCAGATCGGACTGCCAACGGTCGCAAGTTAGGCTGTTGCGCGAACGCAACGGAGAATCCAGGGAGATTTCCCAGGGAAATCATTGATTCAGGGGTCATTTCTACCGCCGTACCGCGCTTGACGTTGCTTAGAGGGAGATCGGTCAGTAGACTGGACATAATCTGCTGATTGGGTGGCTGGCGGCGACGCTTCCTCGCTTCGCGAGGCGGTACGAAGAGCTTTGCGGAATGCCGAAAGGCGGCCTGATTTGAGTGGCAATCGATTCCCTTGGGACAGATGTGGAAATAGCCAAATTACCTGTTTGATTAATGGAGTTCTAATGGGAGTCGAGTCCGAACCTGCCGCGAGCCTCAAGTGGATTGACACGCTCAAGTATTTCGTCGAGCCCGATTGGCGCAATCTCGTGGCCGGAGAGTGGGCGAACAAAGTCCATACCGGAACGTGGTCGACCGACGCCATGCGCGGCTGGTTCTTGCAACTTTATCCATTCATTCATGCCTTTCCCAAATTCTTGGCCGAAGCGCTCATCAAGGTGGAAGACGACTATTCGCGTTCATTCCTAATCGACAACATCCGGGTCGAGAAAGCGCACGCGGAGCATTGGCTGTGGATGGGCGAGGGTTTCGGTATTCGGCGCAGCGAAATGATCGCGTTCGCCGAAGGCGAACGCCCCGTGCTGCGCGATGTGCAGTCGCTGACCGACTGGATTTGGTACATCAACTCAAAGGGGTCGCTCGCCGAGGCCGTCGCGGCAACCAGTTTCGCGATCGAGGGGGCCACCGGTGACCTCACCCGGGCACTGCTCAAGGGCTTCGAGTCCTATGGGTTGCGCGATGGCGTGAGCATGAACCCGCGAACGACCAAGTGGTTCCGCAATCATGCCAAGTACGACGATGACCATCCGCGCATCGCATTGGAGATTGTGGGCCGCTACGCACGCACCGAACGCGAGCAGATGAAAGTGATGACTGCCGCCCGCCGCAGCCTGCAGCTGCTCAACTTGGCGCTGCTGACGTCGAGTCGCGCGTATTCTACCGGTGCCGCCGGCGCAGTTGCGGCCGGGCGCGATCGTCGCGCGGCCGACCGGCGAGTGACGCAAAGGCGGATCATGTTCCCCGATCGCCGCATCGTGGATCGTCGCGGTACCGCCGCCTCGGTTGAGGTTCGGCACGAAGTGCCGATGCCAACGCCGGAAGCCGCGCGTCGGTCGGCCTGAAACGGCGATGTGATGAATTGATTGAACCCGTCGTCCGTCGCACGGCAGCAATGTGAGGGGACGCGAAAGCCGGCTCGATTCGTGCGTTAATGGGCTATGAATGGTTCGTTGATGCCACGCCGTGGACTCCTGTGGACCGCCGGAGCGGTGGCCTCCGTCATCCTCGCGGTCCTGGCACTCGCCGCCGCTTTGAACGCGGGTTGGCTGCGTGGCCCGCTCGTGCGCTTCCTCGCTGTGCGCGCGGGACGTCAGATCGACGTTGCGGGATCCCTGCAGATGCACGTCTTCGCGCTGCATCCGCAGCTGATCGCCGAACGCGTATCCATTGGCAACCCGCCCTGGACATCGTCGGGTCTGACGGCCGAAATTGGCAAGGTAACGTTGACGTTTGAAACCCCTTCATTCGGCCGCTGGCTCAGCATTCGAGGAGTCGAAATGGAGGCGGCGACGCTGCACCTCATCCGGGATTCGAGGGGTCGCGCCAACTGGCAGCGGACGGATCCCGCCAAGGGTACGGATGCCCCCTTGCCGCTCTTTCGCCGTTTGTCGATGGCCAACGCGCACGTGACGCTGGCCGATGCCCTCCGGCACTTGGAGTTCGACGGATCGGTGTCGGTCCGGGACGTCCCCGGGGAGAGCGGGCCGCGGCCGCTGCGCATCGATGGGGCAGGCCAACTGAACGGCCGGGCCGCCACGTTCGAGATCACCAGCGATCCGCTAGCCACCGCGAGCCTTGACCGACCCTATCACTTTGCGTTCACTGAAGGCTCGAGCGGCTCGAGTCTCATGGGCCGCGGCGCCTTGTCGCAACCCTTCACCTTCGATGTGCTCGACACGGACTTCGAAGCGGCAGGCGCGGACCTGAAAGACCTGTACTTCCTCACCGGGGTGACGTTGGTGAATACCGGCAGCTATCGACTCTCCGGAGAGCTGGCGCGCCGGGGCACCAAGTCGCTGTTCAGCGATCTTCGCGTGGGTTTCGGCGAAAGCGATGTGCGCGGCGCCCTGACGATCGACACGTCGAGCGGGCGGCCGAAACTCGACGGTCACTTCGATTCGCAGGTACTGCACTGGCCGGACCTGGGCTTGCACGCAGCCGGGCGCGACTCCGCCGCCACAACGGGCGCGCCAATGTTGTTGTCCGACACCATGTTGAATCCCCACGTGGTGCGCATCGGCGACGCGGTAGTGAAGTTCCGGGCGCGCCGCGTTGATGTGGGCCGTGTCGCGTTGCACGCCGTCGAGGGCAGCATGACGATCGATCACGGCGTGCTGGTCGTGGC
The DNA here is from genome assembly GCA_049510875.1 of Steroidobacteraceae bacterium. Classification (GTDB taxonomy): domain Bacteria; phylum Pseudomonadota; class Gammaproteobacteria; order Steroidobacterales; family Steroidobacteraceae; genus Bog-1198. The sequence continues at coordinate 14,091 of JBEKYO010000119.1, read as the reverse complement.
GCCGCTGTCCGCGGATGTGCTGGAGGGAAAATTGAGTGCCCACCTCAAGCTCGACGCGAACACGGACCTTCCCGTGGCGGATCTGGACCTCAAGATCACCGACCTGCAACTCGGGCAACTGGAGCAACTGAAGCGCCAAACGGCGGCGGCGCCCGGCGTGGAGGGCGTGCTGCGGGTAATGATCGACATCACCGGCCGCGGCCGATCGCTCCACCAGGTCGCGGCGAGCGCCAGCGGATCGGTGACGGCGGTGCTCCAGCACGGCACCATTCGCACCTCGCTCGCGGAACTGACGGGCATCGACTTCCGCGGATTGGGTTTGTTACTCAGCAAGAGCCGGCAGGAAGCAGCCATCCGCTGCGGCATCGCGAAATTCGATGAGCGCGACGGCACGCTCACCGCACAGAGCCTGATCGTGGACACCGACCCCGTGCTGATCACCGGCGCCGGCCAGATTCATCTCGACTCCGAGACTCTTGACCTGGAGCTTCGCGGTCATCCGAAAAGTCTGCGGATCCTGCGTCTTCGGTCGCCGTTGTTGGTGCGCGGCACTCTGTTACATCCCTCGGTCGCAATCCATGGGGGCGATTCCGAATTGGTGTTGATCGATCGCGGCAAGGCGCAGGATGTGGATTGCGCCGCCGCACTGGAGCACTCCCCAGGCCGGGAGTAATTGCTTATGATGCATGCGGTTATTACGTAAACCTAGAAAACACATCATGCAGCAGAACCGGATACCCGCGCTGAGGTGGTTGCTGGCGTTCGCCGTGATCCTTGGCGTAGGCACATTGGGATTTGCGCTGCCACGTTTGGGCAGCCGTCTCCCGCTGCTCATTTTGCCGAGCGGCTTTGCCATCGCCGCACTGTATCGCTGGGGACGCGGGATGTGGCCCGCGGTGTTCGCCGCCGGCGTGGCCATCGACCTCTCGACGCACCAACCGCTAATCGCCGCCATCGGCGTTGGGGTCGGCCTTGCGGGCGGCGCAACCCTCAGCGCGTGGATTCTCGAGCGGCGTGGATTTGACCCGAACTTCAGCCGCGCCAGGGACGTGCCTCTGTTCATTATTGCCGGCGCGCTTGGCATGACCCTTACGCCGGCGTTCGGATTTCTCGGCTTCTATCTCGCCGGCGTGACCGCAGAAGCGTCGCAACCGGTCAACTGGCTGCGCTGGTGGAGCAACAACATGGCGGGCGCGCTGCTCGTCGCCCCGATGATGGTGGCGGTGAGCCGGCGCAGCTTCGTGCAGTTCATCGAGCACCGGGTCGAGGGCGCCCTCTGGTTGTCGGGGGTTGCCGCTTGTTGCGCGGCAATATTGCTGGCGCGCGACCATACCAGTACGCCGCTGATCGTCGTCTTCGCCGTTTTGCTCATCGTGGTGGCCGCCATGCGCTTCGGACTCGCGGTCTCGGCGTCTGGCGTCTTCGCAATATCGACGTTGACGGCCTACAGCTTTGCCTTCAGTCGCGGCGCCTTCGGCCAGTTCTACGAACTGCAGGGCCTCGTGATGACCTGGACATTCGTTGCCGCGCTAACCGGCGTGAACCTCATCATTACGGCGCTGCTCGCCGAGCGGGATTCCGCCAGCCTCGAATTGTTGCGCGCCGAACAGCGCTACGCCCAAATCTTCAACGGCAGCCCTCAGCCCATTTGGGTGCATGATCGGAACACCTTGAAGATACTCATGATCAACGACGCGGCGGTGCGTCAGTACGGTTGGAGCCGCAAGGAAATCCTGTCGATGAGTGTCGCGGCGCTGATTGCGCCGGACGAGGTCCACGCGCCGTCATACGCCGACGAGAGCGCCGCGACCGTGCGCGCGGAGCCGTTCGAGACACGGCATGTGACGCGCGACGGCAGTGTGCTCGAGGTGGAAGTGTGGACACGCGCGATCGACTTCATGGGTCATCCGGCCGAATTGGTGTTTGCGGTCGATGTCACCGAGAGACGTGCCTTCGGCCGCGCATTGATCGACGCCATTGCGGGCGAGCAGCGGCGCATAGGCCAGGAAATGCACGATGGGCTCGGCCAGGAACTCACCGGCCTCGCGCTGTCGGTGCGCGCGCTGGCGAACCGCGCGGTTCGGGAACGCGATGCCATCGCCGAAGATCTGGATCAGCTCGCCTCGCTCGCGACGAGCTGCATCCGGGATGCGCGCCTCATCGTGCAGGGGCTTTCGCCGTTGACCGACGCCGACGGGAGCCTCGAGGGCGCTCTCGAGGCGCTGGCTCGGCGCAGCTCATTGAGCGGCACCGCCGTACGATTTCGCGCGCAGCACTTGGCGCCGCTCAACCTCGATCTCAAGGTGCGCAATCACCTGTACCGAATCGCGCAGGAGGCCGTCCAGAACGCGCTCAAGCATTCCGCCGCAAAGGCTGTCGAGATCGAACTGTGCGTGCGCGCCGGCAGCGTGCGGCTGGCCATATCCGACGACGGCCGCGGTCTGCCCGCCCAGGAGTCCCGTGGTACCGGTCTCGGCATGCGCACCATGCGCTTTCGGTCCGGCGCGATCGGCGGGCGACTCTCGTTGGGTCAGCGTACCGACGGCGGCTACGAAGTGGCCTGCGAGGCGCCTCAGGCGCGCGCAGGCATGTGAACCTGTGCGAGGCCGGGGCACCCCGCCACCCTCATCACGTCGTCACGAGCCGACCCGCCATGCGTTGACGTTGCTGCAAGGCCGGCAGAGTTTTTTGCGCGAAAGCCGCCAGTTTGTCGGCGCCCACGGAGGACTCGTTTTTGAACAGGGACACAGCTTGCGCATGATCGTCCATCATCTGCTTGACATATGCGCTATCGAAATCCTTACCCGACTGCGCGTTCATGCTCTGCACCAGCGCGGCTTGCTTGGTGTCGAGCGCCTGGGGAAGGCTCAAGCCATCGGCGGCCGCAATTGCACTCAAGTCGGAATTCTGCCTGGTGTAGTCCCGCACCATCGCTGCCGCGAATTTTTTGACGTCCGGTCGAGAAGACTTGGCGAGCGCGAGCTTGCCAAGTTCGATTTCCGTCATCCCCGACTGGGTAGCGACCCGGACGAAAGATTGATCGGCGGCAGCGCGCAGATCTCCCGTCTTCGCGCCGGTGCGCGCAGGCGGGGTCGACGTGGAATCAGGCTCGGTTGGATTGGAAGGGGCCGTTTCGTTCAACCCACCGTCCGTTGCCGGCTGTCTCACCTGAGAGCTCGGATTCAAAGGCTTGTTGCCGTTCGATTGCGGGTCTACTGCTTGTGCTGACGCCAATGCTGAGAGATGCGCGACCGCAAGGGAAAGGATGATTCTGCGCGCGATGGTCATAGACCTACCTGTTGTGCATGACATTGATGCCCACAGCGTTGGTCATTGCGCGCGCAATGACAACGCGTTCGCACATCATTCTCACGTGGGACGGCGCCTACGCGGGCGTCGGCTCCCGGCCGGCGCAGACACGCCCAGGGAGCGGAAACTGCGACGGTCAATTCGCTTGGGCTCTCACACCGCTCTTGAATTGATCCAACATGTTGCGCTCGATTTCGTTCCGCGAGAGCGTCCGTCCCAGGCCGGTGTTGTGGTAGTAGAGCGCCTGCAGAAAAGCCAGGTCGCCGGCCGTGATCCCCGCGGGTTTTTCGGGGGACTGACACGCGGGTGACATGAGGTCCAAAATGCTCGGCAGGGAATCACAATGATCCGGTGACTGGATCAGCGACAGGCCGACCAAGGCGGCATAATCGGCGATGGAACCGATGGTCGCACCCGCGACCTTGGTGGTATCGATCAGCAGGATCACATCGAGAATACCGCCGCCCCCAGTGTTGGCATGCATACTGGTCGGAATCACGAGCGGCCATAGCGGCCGAAGGTCGAGGCCGCCCAGGAGACCGGAATCTTTGTTCAGCACCGATCCGCCCCCGCCGACAGTGATGTACCAGCCCTGGATGGGGTGATTGGCGCTGTGATCCAGGAGCTTCTGCATTTGATGGGGAAACTTCACGCCGAGCGTGCTGCCCGCCCATTTGAGCACGGCCGCCATGGATTTCTCCGGATCCGTGGTGAACAGAACCTCGAGATTGGGTTTGCAATGCAGGCCCGGTTCCACGGGCGCACCCACGTAGGCGCCGATCGCGCGCACGCGCGCCGTCACGAAATCGTTAAAGGCGGGGTCGAGTCCGAGGGTGAGCGGGCAAGGGCTTTGCGCCCTTCCGCCGCGCCAGCGCAGCAGTCCGCCGCCAATGGCCGCGACGGCGGAGGGATAGTTCGTCGTGCCATGGTGCACGACGAACTCGAACAAGCTGCCGCCCGCCAATTCTGCGGGAGTAGGCGGTCGCGGAGCGATGGCCGTCACATCCGGCAACCGTGTGTAGTAGTGAACAGTCTCGTCGAGCACGGCCTCGGCATGGGCGAGCGCCACGCTTGAGAGGCCAACTCCGATCAGTGTCAGCCCGACTCGAAGCGCGCGCGAGCCACGGATGATCGCCTGGTATGTAGATTCCCATGAGTCGGTACTGGGCATATCCCCTAGCCTAGACTTCTCGGTGTCAGGAGTCACACAGGTAATAGGCCGAGGAGGAATACCCGGAACCCGTTACCGGCGGGCCTGCGATCGACCAGGCTTCCCTGTCGGGTCGCGCTTAAATCGAACGGTCGATAATAAAACCCATCATATCATATAGTTACATAATAATGATAGCGCGCAGCGGAAACAAGTGGGATTTCGCGCGGTGCTAAGTAACTACGGTTGGAGCAACACCCTGACGCTGCTGTCCACCGCGCTGCGTTCGATATAGCTGATGGCCTGAGGGTTCGCGGCGATCAGTTTTTTGATGCCGCTCGCGGTCGGCATAGTTTTGGGCGGTTGTCCTCGTCCGGTAAAAATGATTTTCGCCCAATGAGACTTGATCTGTGCGGGCGATTTACCGGCATACCCGGCATAGAATTCATCACGCGCGGGCGATCCTTCCGTCTGGTCGATGGGGATGGCTTGTGTCCCGTCGGGAAATCGGCTGACCTTGCCCAGAAAAATGTCCGCTACTTGGATTTTGCTCAGCGTTGTGACCGCGCTCGTCGCTGAGACGATCGGCACCACGTCGGCCATCGCAACGCCGACCGCAAGACTCAAGACCAGCGCGCAGGCGATCAATTCGACCCGGGAGGTGAAGGTCATGATCGACGCCCTTACCATACGAAATCGATCGCAATGCTCACGAGATTCACGGTGCCGCCGGGCTGAAATCCGGGTTGAAGGTTGATTAGAATACCCTGCGACCCTGCACCCAGGCGAGTATGGTCATATTGCAGCTTTAGATCCACGTTGTTCATGACATCCCAGCGCGAGCCGACGGAAATCGTATGCTGCGTGGCGGCCCCGCCCAGGATGCTATTGAGCCCGGCATTCAGGCCGGTCGCGGCGCCCGCGAGATAGGATGGCAACGCGGACACGTTCAATCCGGGATCGGAAGTATTGCCGTTCGCGTTCACCTCAGCGTAGGTCAAATACGGCGTGAACTTCGCCAACCGATAGCCGCCGCTCAGATACCAGGCCGTGCCTTCGCCGTAGGCAGAATGCAGATCTCTTCTGCCCCATTCCCCCGTCGCGAACCATTCGCCGGGATCATACATTGCGCCGGCCGTGATCGCCTGGGCGAGCTTATTGTCCAGGTCATATGTGTCGGCGAGCGCCGAGCCTTGCGGCCCAAACTGCCGGAACCCATCGAACAGGGGGTCTAGCGCATGGTCGCTGTAGGAGGCGTGCTGGTACGCGATGTGCAGGGTGAGCGCGCCATACTCGGCCGTATCGGCGATTACCCACAGGTGCTTCACCTCGAACACGCCGCCCTGTGGCACCGTGAAGCTGGTCTTGCCGTAGGTCCCCACCAGCGTATTGACCACATCTCCCACGTGAACTTTGTAGCTTGCATCGGCGCCGTCGCTGTTGAAGATGGGCGACAGACCGTAGACCTCCACCGGTGGCCGTATCCAAGGGCTGGCATAACCCACTTTGCGAGTATCGGAGAGCAGGAACGTTGGCAACACTATCCGTCCCACGCGCACGCTGAACTCCGACGTGAGCCGATAGGCGATGTTGGCCCACTCGACTTGGGGCCTATATGTATCGTCGGAACCCTGCTCGGAGATCACCTGCAGCATCGCCGAGAACTGCGGGGTGAAGTGGGCGGTGGCTTGTGCGCCCAATCTGCTATCGACGTCCGGGCTCCACGAGTGCGTATATCCGGCGCCGTTCGGCTGCAACTGACTGGCCGTGAAGTCCGCGGTATCCTCGCTCGAATGGACCAGCCCCAAGGTGCCGAAGCCGCTGAACGAGAACATTGACGGATTAGCATCCTCCGCGGCGGCACGCACGATTGCGGATAGAGGCAGCAGCGCGGCCAGTGCGATCGCGCATAATGCGTAGCGAGGACGCCATAACTTCAATCGCAGAATACTTGGCATTGCTTACGTCCATCTGGCACAGGCATGCCACCGGCGGATGGTACCCAATCAATTTCAGGCATGATGTGCGCTACCCGACGTTGCGCCGCTGCCGAGCGTTCTGCTGCTGCTTCACGGCTCGAGTGGTGGGCTAGCGCACAGTGAGCTAGGCCGAGATGGTCTATGTTTGCTCGAGTCCAGCACCGTCCCGCAATGGCTGGACCAGCCTTACGTTTAAGGACAAACCGTGCCGTTCAAGGACTCAATGCATTGCCGGTTGGGCCGCGCGACGGAACCGCGAATCTTGTTCCCGCTCATCGCCATCTTCTTGCTGACGGTCATTTGGGGGACCACCTTAATGGTCCTTAAGGTTCGACCCTCCGATGCCGAATGCACCGCGACCTTGTCGACTCGAGAACTCCTGGGCACGTACGAAGCCCAGGTCGTACGCGCCACGCGCGAGATCGATCAGGCGCTGAGCCTGGTCAAGTATTGGCCCGAGCGAGGCCCCGGCCGGCACACGCAAGCATTAGTGCAGCGCATCGCTATCACCGCCACCTGGCGGTCGCCTTTCTCGACCTTGATCGCTTCAAACAGATCAACGACACGCTGGGCCACGAGGCGGGCGATCAGTTGCTGAAGGAAGTTGCCACCCGACTCAAGGGATGCGTTCGCGAGAGCGACACCGTCGCCCGTCTCGGAGGAGACGAATTCGTCGTGCTCCTGCCGGAATTGGAGGATGACAGATACGTCGCACTCGTCGCCGAGAAGATACTGACGGCGGTCGCCAAGCCCTTCGCCCTGATGGGTCAGGAATTTCGCGTCACGGCGAGTATCGGCATCAGCAGCTATCCGCAGGATGGCCGCGACGAGCAAACGCTCACCAAGAATGCCGACACGATCGCTTAGTGAAATACGGTGGCCACGGTGACGTAAGGGTCGGATAGGTGAGTCGTCGTGAAAGACCCCGCCACAGTGCCCGCAGCGGTGATGGTCTCGGTCTCGAAGGTGGCAAGAGAGCATGCCTGTTGACCTGCGGCGCTCCAATTCCACGTTTGTGCAACCTGCGTGAAGCCGTTGCCGGCCGGTACGGCGCAAAATCCGCTGCCTCCGGTGTCGCTCCCGCCGCCATCCGTATCCATCGTCAGTGCCACGAGAAGGGCCGGAGTTGCCGCGGAACTCACCGAGATGCCGTTGCTGCTGATATTGTCGCTGCCGGAAGGTAGATTTCCATCCCGAATGTCGACGCTATTGCCAACGAGTGGTGAGCCCTGGACGCCGGCGATTTCCGCCGCAACCACACCTTTGTAGTTGTCCGAGGACCAACTCACCGTAATCGTGTCGGCGCCTCCCAGAATATTGCCCGCGTAAAACTGAGCGACCGATTGCGAACCCGGCGCGCCGTCGTTTCCCTGATTCAGTTCGTGATAAGTATTGTTCTGGGAATCGGTCACGGTGATTGCGTGGATACCACCATAATCGCTTACGGTCGCCGCGACCCAAATGGCATTTCCTTTCGTGGTCACCTTGGTGAACGTCACGCTCGAGTTGCCGGCAAATGGTGGCGTGCACGTCGGATCGTTGGCCGGACAGGCCGGAGAATTGTAACTGCCATATTGCACAAGGTTGGGGCCCCGAGGATCACCGGATGCATCGGGGTTGCCGGAAACCTTCGACCATGCGGAACCGACCCACGCATACCACTCGCCACTGGTGTTCTCACAGTAAATGACGTTGTTGTAGTAGAGAAGGAGGATGGTGTTGTAGTTACTGTCGGCCCTGGCGCCATTGCGATACGCATACTCGTTGGTCTGCAACGTCCAAACGTTGCCGCCGGAGTCGACCAGAGAACTGGTGCCAACTCCAATGCTGGCGCCGTTGGCAGACGGAGTGCCGGTTGTAGTCCCGGTGGGATCACCCGCGACCCGGGTCCAAGCCGACCCATTCCACGAATACCACTCGTCGCTGGTGTTTTCACAGTAGATGATCTTGTTGTAGTAGAGGAGGGCGATGGTGTTGTAATTGCCCTCAGCCCTGACGCCGTCCACATAAGCGTATTCGTCGGTCGCCAGCGCCCATACGTGACTTTCGGAGTCGACAAGAACATCGGTGCCGATGCCGATCCTCGCGCCGCTGGCAGAAATGACCCGCGGATCACTTGTCGTGGACCACGTTGATCCTGTCCACAGATACCAATCGTTGGAGGTGTTGCGTTGGTAGAAGGACTGGTTGTATTCGAGGAGAAGGTCCACGTTGTAGTTGTTGCCGACGTGAGCCCCATTTTTTTCTATGACACCGGAAACGATCGTCCACGTGTTGCCTTGCGCATCGACGATGGAAGGCTGCGCAAACACGTTGGAGCCGTTTACCGACGGAGTGGCGGCCATGGCGGTATGCCCCCAGGTTGCCGCGAGCACACATAAAGACAAGGTAGCGATGCGTTTCATAGGTTCCAAATCGTTCGAGGGACGTAGAGCCCTAGTAGGCATCAAAAAACGAACCGACGGAACCTGTCGCTACTGCGCGACGTCAGCCAAATTTTTGCTTCATCCGCTCGGATAATCTCGACAGGTCTATAACGACGCGTTCGTGCGTGCCGGCTCCAATTTCCTCGTTACCCTCGATCGCACGAATCGAAAACCCGATGCGCCGCCCATCGACGCTGGTAACCTTCGCTTCGGCGGTGACGCGTCGCCCGGCCGGCGTCGCCGCGAGATGGCGCACATCGACGCGCGTGCCGAGCGCGCTTTCGCCGGCGGTGAGATAAGGCTTGATCGCGTTGAGCGCCGCGTTCTCCATGACCATGATCATGACCGGCGTCGCCAGGACCGGAGGCAGTGTCGCATCCTTGAAACGATCGGCGAGATGCTCAGGCATGACCATGAGACTGAACGAGCCCGTGACCCCGACCGGTATGGATTGCATGACTTGTCCTTGAGTCGAACCTTAACGCCTGCGAATAGGCGCGGATGGCCATTATAGCCGGGCCGCCCCTGGTGCATTAAGTCTGACCTCGGGAGGGGTTAACCTTGGCGGGCGGTGGGCTCAACTGAACTCAGCTCGAGTTCACGAAGATCGTGTCCGCGCGTTTCGCGCCCGGTCAGCGCGATAAGCACCAAGCTCAACAGTGCGGGGAGCGCCACCACGGCGGCGGCGACACCCAGGGCGGGAACCAGTGCGAGCGCGCTTAGACCCTGTGCGATCAGGCCACCGATCTTGCTCCACCCGGCAACCCAGCCGGTAGCCCGGCCGCGTACGCGAATGGGATAGTTCTCAGCCGCGTACGGCAGCAGGATCGAGATCACCGCGGTTGATCCGACGATCAGCAGCGAGACCGCCACAATGGGGTTGTCAAGGAAGCCGACCGCCCCAACGGTTCGCAGCACCACGGTCAACAATCCCAAGGTCGTGATCCCGATGGCTCCCAGCAGCGAGTATTTGGTACTCCAGGTGCTGTACAGGTAGGCCGTGATGAGGACCGTGGGTGCCGCGATCAGGGTTGATCGCGCGATGACGGTGCTCGCGAGCCCCACGCTTCGGCCTTCGGCCACCAGTGAGCTGGGCAACCACAATAGAACGCCAAAATTGACGAATCCCCAAGCAAGCGCAGCCAGCGTGAGTGCGATTGAGGTTCCAAGGAGGCCGTGCCTGGTCGCCACCACGACGGCCTCGTGGCTGCCGGCCGCGTCCGGTTCTGCCTCTTCCGGTTTGCGCCTGATGACGGCACCGAAGCGGGCCAGGGTCGCTCGCGCTTCGTCAAACCGGCCCATATGCTGCAGAAAGCGCGCCGATTCGGGAATCAATGGACTCAACGCGATGAGGATCAGCCCCGTGGGCAGATTGAGAAACCACATGATCCGCCAGCCAAAAAAGGGTTGCAGCAGTGCCGAGAGTTCACTGGCGGCAAAATACCCTCCAATCGTGCCGGCGCCGCCCACGAGTACCAGGCTCCAACCCCGGTGCTTGGTCGGCATGATTTCGGCCAGCAACGCGTAGGCAATTGGCAGCATTCCGCCCGCCGCCGCGCCCATCAGAAAGCACATGACCACGTTCCACCAGAAGGAGGGCATCGCACCGCAGATCGAGGTGCCGACAAAAATCACCGAGGACAGCAAAATGGATGCACGGCGCCCATAGAAGTCGGCGAGTGCACCCCAGACGAAAGAGCCCGTTGCGGTGCCGATCAACGCCGACAAGGGTAAAAGCGCGACCGTCGCCGCGCTTACTCCGTACTCCACGCGCATGCCGGGCGTGACGAAGCCAAGACTGGCCGGCTTCATGATATCGATGATAAGCGCAACGGCCAGCACCCCCATCAGCCTCCAGTGGGCGGCCGAGAGCGGAGCGTCCTCCGGCGGCGCCATCACATCGTGCACCGTGCCGTTCACCGCTGCAGCCGGCAGCAGGCCGTAACCGGCGGCCAAGATCCCGAGCACAATCAGCATACCCGCCAACATGAAGCCCATCGTGCGGCCCATCCAGAACATGGGCAGATGCAACAGGACCCCGATGCTGACGAGGATCGAGCCCAACCAAAAAGCCAGCGCATTGCGCCGCTCGGAGAGGGAAAACGTCCCATGATTCATCGGTGCGCCATCCGAAAGGTCGGCGAGGCGCTTGCCTTTATCAATTTTTCTCTCCAGTGTCCCTCCGTTGATGCCAAAGTGGCCTGAATACCAACGTCTTTTCAACCCAACCGAGGAACGACCGTGACCAGCCCCATGTATACCAACGCAGTCCCCGTATTTAGGCAATTCCTAACGGCCTTGAAAGCCATACTGGCACAGGCCGATGCACATGCTGCCGCCAAATCAATAGAGCCGGACGCATTATTACAGGCACGCCTGTACCCGGACATGTTTCCGCTGGTCAAACAGGTGCAGATTGCCGCCGATTTTGCGCGCGGGATCTCGGCACGCCTGGCAGGTGCTGAAGTTCCCACCTATGACGGCAAGGAGAAGAGCTTTGCCGATCTTGACGGACTATTGGCCCGGACACTGGAATTTCTCAATGGCGTGAACTCCTCACAATTTGAAGGTAGCGAAGCGCGCGAAATCGTACTGCGTCCTGGCACGCCGAAGGAAAGGAAACTGAGTGGTCAGGCGTATCTGGCCAACTACGGATTGCCGCAATTTCTCTTTCATGTCACCACCGCCTATGCGATCTTGCGCCACAACGGACTGGCCATCGGCAAGCGTGATTACATGGGGGCGTACTGAGTATCCCGTCATGGAACCGCAACTGCTGCTTGCATAAGAATTCACCGACAGCTGCTAGAACCAATATCCTACAGGGATCCCCCCACGCGAACCCTGTAGAGTGGGCGTACAAGAGCACCGGCATCCGGTCGAGAAGGCGTCGATGGGCACTTTGGCGTCCAAACAGCAAAGGAACTGTCTCGCCGCTGCCCAACTGTGGATTTTCGCCATGATCGAAGACACGCCGCATTCAGAGTCCGGAGACTGGGCCACGCTCGGTCAAATGATGCGCGAGATTTGCATTGCACTTCTCACCACCGTGGATCTTGACGGTCAGTTTCATACTCGCCCCGTGCAGACGTTGAAAGTCGAGGAGAATAAAACGCTTTGGTTCTTCACCGACTGGAGCAGTCCCAAGGTGCACGAAATGCATCACGATGTCAGGGTGGCCCTGGGATACGTCGACCCCGCGAGACATATTTACGTGGCGGTGACCGGATCGAGCTCGCTGCTTCGAGACCCGCAGAAGGCCAAGGAGTTGTGGAGCGCGCAACAGCGCGCCTATTACCCGGACGGACCCGATGATGTGCGGCTTGCACTGTTGCGCGTACGCATCGAACGCGCGGAATATTGGATTGCGCCGGGTCGCACATCTTACATCCTCGCCGCAGCCAGAGCGGCCGTGAGCGGGGTTCCGGCCGGCATCATCGGCCGGAACCGCAAGCTCGAGTGAGCGAGGGGGCTCCCGACCCGATGTAAGAGGGTGCCGCTCTCGCCGCTATATACCTATATGCAGAGAACGGCGCAATTCGGTCGATGGCCTTGTAGGACAAGAGGGTAATTGTCCTACACGATTCCATCAGATCGTATGCGTTTCCAATCGATTGCCCCCGGTATGTGCACCCTGCACGTCCCGTATGGGAAATCTTGGGACACCGTCCGCAACGCCGTTGGCCCTACCCGGGCAAACTATCAATCGCCGTTCAATCGGACCAGGTCATATGAGCCCATCGGGACGCCGCGGCCGCCTTCTGAGCAACGCCTCATCGACGGGTCTGAGGGGCCTATGGAGTCGACGTGCCGCCTTTACGGAACAACTCCGCTTGGGAATTGGAGCGCGTCTCGGTATTGCCTTTGCCACGTTCGGCGCGCTCGTCCTAGCGGTCAATTTCGTAGTCGAAAAGGGCGTACTCATTGAGCGCACCACAGAGATAACCCGCACCGTCCCGTCACCTGCGCCGGCTGCGCCTGCGGATGTCATAACGCAACCGCCACTGCCGGCAACCGCTGCGTCGCCGCCACTTCCCGTCTCCGCGGGTCGCTCGCTCAGCTCGGACGCCTTGTTACGCACGCTCGATCATTTTGACGCAGCAGTGCGTGCACGCGTAGCGATCGACAACGAACTGACGGAGGCGGACTATCAGCAGACCATGGCGGAGATGAACCGCGCGCTGAGCGCGTTCACGAGCGCCGCCGCGTCGATCTCCGGGAAATCCTACGCGAAATTGAGCGCCGCAATCAAATTGCACCAGCGCTATGCCGAATCAGTCATTGCCGCGAGCGATGAGCGGCATGCGCTTACATCCCAATACGCGGCCTTGTTCGAAAAACTGAATGCTCGTGACAAGGCATCGTTGGATCACTCCTGGAAAATATTCGGCCGCGTAGTAGCTCGCCAATCCCTCCTGCAATTGAGCGCCGATCTCGATGCCCTCCGTCGCCATGCTGCTGCTTTCGGATCGACCGGCGATAGCGACGGGATGGAACTGGCCGCATTGCTCGAAGCCGAACTATCGGTACAGAAACGCTTGGACGACAATCAAAGCACGCTACGCCGCACGGAGGGCGATGCGTGGTATAACGCAATGTGCGCGGATTTTTCCGCTCTGGTTTCGATGCGAGTTACCGTCATGCAGGCGGACGCCGAGTTCAGCGATCGATTGCAAGAATTCTTGCAGCACACAAGCACTCTCGCAACATCGATACCGCGCAAAGTCGAATCGCCCGCTCTGGACGCCGCGCGCGTTGCCAAGAATAGCCTGGTTGAACGCGCAAAACGCGATCCGCCTGCGCCGGCCCCGGCGCCACCGCCGACGGTCCCGATCGCCAAAGCCTCGGTTCCCGTCATCGTGGAGACTCGTTCCGTCGTAACCGAGTCTCCGCACGATCACTCTAAACGTATCATGATCGCTTGGCTTAGCGCCGGATTGCTGCTGATATTGACATACATACTCGTGGGAACGGTCATCAGCATTCTAAGGCCCGTTCGCCGGCTGCTCAGAGCAACCGCGCAACTTGCGCAAGGAGAGGCGGGGGCGCGAGTGTCTCGCGGGGGCATCAAAGAGCTTGACGCGGTCGCGGCTGCATTCAATGTCATGGCCGAAGAGCTTTCGCTTGCCCGTGCGTCGGCGTGTGACTATCAACAGAGTTTGGAATTGAAAGTATCGGAGCGCACGCGACAGCTTCAACACCTCGCGGAGAACGATCCCTTGACGGG
>JBEKYO010000118.1:0-20231 GCA_049510875.1 Steroidobacteraceae bacterium | reverse complement strand
GACCTACATCCGCAAGGACGGCAGCCGCATTCCGGCCATGGTGTCCGTGACCGCGCTGCGCGACGTCCGGGATGCGGTCATCGGCTACCTGCTCATCGGCACCGACAACACGCTGCGCAACCGGTTCGAAAGCGAACGCCGGGTGCTCAACCAGGCGCTGCAGGAGACCAATCAGGCCCTGCAGGCTGCCAAACTGGTCGCGGAACGGGCCAATCTCGCGAAGTCCAATTTTCTCTCGAGCATGAGCCATGAGTCGCGTTCGCCGATGAACGCGATACTGGGGTTTGCCCAGCTCATGGAATCGAGCCTGCCGCCGCCCTCGTCGTCCCAGCGGCAGAGCATCGAGCAGATCCTGCAGGCGGGCTGGTCACCGCGCGCATGCCGGTGATCGCGCTCAGCGCCAACGCCATGCCGGGCGACATCGAAAGAGGTCTCGCCGCCGGCTTCTTCCGCTACCTGACCAAACCAATCAAGGTGAATGAATTCATGGACACTCTGGATGGCGCTCTCGCGTTTGCGGCACTCAACCGGCCCGGCAGCGGCACGACGCAAGGTGTTCGGTGATCGTCGCCGGCGACATCTTGGCGTCGCGCATTCTGGTCGTGGACGACCAAAGCGCCAATGTTCAGCTGCTCACGCGCATGCTCGAGGACGTCGGGTACCGGAACGTGACCGCCACGATGAACCCGCGGGAAGTCTGTGCGCTGAATCGTCAGCACCGCTATGACCTGATCTTGCTCGACCTGCAGATGCCGGGCATGGACGGATTTGAGGTGATGGCAGGCCTCAAGACGAACGCGGCGGATGGCTACTTGCCGGTCATCGTGCTCACGGCGCAACCGGGGCACAAACTGCGCGCGCTGCAGGCGGGCGCCCGGGATTTCATCAGCAAACCGTTCGATTTCGCGGAAGTGAAAAGCCGCATCCACAACACGCTCGAGGTGCGACTGCTGTACCGGCAGCTCGAGGGCTTCAACGCCCTGCTCGAACGAGCCGTCCTGGAGCGCACCGCCGAATTGTGCGAGAGCGAAGCGCGCTACCGCAGTCTCACCGAACTCGCGTCCGATTGGTACTGGGAACAGGACGAGAGCGGCCGCTTCAGCAAGGTGTCCGGGCCGGTCTTGGACATGCTCGGCATCCGCGTCGACCCATTGGCGGGCGATGCCGCTCCCGTGCCGGCATCCCGCTGGGACGAGACACAGCGCCGAGCACTGCAGTCGAAGATCGAATCGCGCCAACCCTTCATCGATTATACCGTGACCCGCGCCGGACCCAACGGGTCGGTGCAACGCTATCGCGTCAGCGGCGAACCCATGTTCAACGCCTCGTGCCGGTTCCTCGGCTACCGCGGCATCGGCGTGGAAATCACCAACTCCCATTAGACAAGGGTCCAAGAGCCGACGTTGCCCGCAGCGTTTCATCCCCGTCAGAATCATCTGCTTGCCGCTCTGCCGGGCATCGAGTTCGATCGCCTGTCGCCCGGGCTGGAACTCGTGCCGATGCGCCTCGGCGATGGACTCTACGAGCCGGGTCGCCGGTTGGAGTATGCGTACTTTCCCGTCACCGCCATCGTCTCCCTGCATTACGTGACCCGGTCGGGTGCATCGTCGGAAATTGCCGGCGTCGGCCCCGAAGGCGTCGTCGGTGTCCCGCTGTTCATGGGCGGGGACAGCACGTCGAGTTCCGCGATCGTGCGCTCGGGTGGGCATGCGTATCGGCTCGAGCGCCGGTTGATTGTCGCCGAGTTCCTGCGCGCCGGCGCCCTGCAGCGCCTGCTGTTGCTGTACACCCAGGCGCTGATCGCGCAGATGTGTCAAACGGCGGCCTGCAATCGTCACCACTCGGTCGAACAGCAGCTCAGCCGGTGGCTGCTGTGGACGTTGGATCGGTACCCACCGCGCAATTTGAGCATGACCCAGGAGTTGGTCGCGGGTCTGCTCGGCGTGCGGCGCGAAAGCATCACCGAGGCCGCATCGCGGCTGCAGGACGTGGGTTTCATCCGGTATCGGCGCGGGCACATCGACGTGTTGAATCGGGTCGGCCTGCAATCGAGGGCCTGCGAGTGTTACGCGGCCGTCAGGTCGGAGATGGGCCGGCTGCTGCCCACGGATCAGGCGTAGCTGCGCAACACGAACCAGTACATGCCGAGGCCCACCAGGAACGACGCCGCGACGTCCGTGACCGGGCGGCGCGGCAATCCGATCTGCAGGCGCCCCAACCCCAGCACCAGCAGCAGTACCGCGCCGACGAACGCCAATTGCGCCAACTCGACGCCGAGATTGAACCCCACGAGCAATTCGGCCAGGCGACCTGCCGGCAGGCGCATCTCCAGCAAATTGGAGGCGAAACCGAAGCCGTGGATCAGGCCGAATACCAGGGTGACCACGATGCGCAGCCGGGCGGCATCGCGCAAGCGTCCGGAAACCATCAGATAATTGGCTGCGAACAGGCCGCTGCCGAGGAAGATGAGAAGCGGCAGGCCGCCAAATCCCAACCCGCGCCCGGCCGCCATGACCATCAGCAGGCCGCCGACGCCCAAGGCGACCGGCAGCGGGCGCCGGGTGTTCGCGATGATGTTCTCCGCCCCGATCAGCGCGATGGTCAGGCCCACCAACGCATCGATGTATTCGGCATGCGGGCGAATCACACCGGTCACCGCAAGCGCGAGCGTGAGGCTGTGGCCGAGGGTGAAGCCCGTGACGACGAATACCAGGTCCCGCAGCCTGCGCGAGATGAGCACCAGGCCGAGCAAGAAGGCCTGGTGATCCACGCCGGTGAAGATGTGCATGATGCCCATCGTCACGTACTCGAGGAAGCCGGCGCTCTCTAGCCGGGTGAGGGCGCCCTCGCCCCCGAGATCGAGGCTTGGGTGGTCCTGGGTGAATAGTTGCTCGACCAAGTTCCCGCCGGCGTCGCGAATCTGCGCAAAGTTGGTGTGGGTCGCGACCAGATCGACAAAGGCGGTCGAATGAATGCGCATGCCGGTCTCGCCGGGACAGCGCAATTGAAACTCGAACCGCCGGTACTGCGGCGCGGACGCGACGGCGCGCGGCGGCTCGCTGGCCGGGCATTCCCGCCCCTGCGCGGTGACCCCCAGACGCGCCGCGAGATACGCCGCCAGCGCCTCATTGCTTGGATCGCCGCCCCCGGGCGCAAGCCGCCGCGCCTCCAGATCGGGAACGGTGAATTGCAGCCGCACCACCGGGCCGGCGATTTGCCAGGACGAATGGCTTTCGCTGCGGGTGTGCGCCTGCGCCCCGCCGCCGCCGAGCAACAGCGCGCAGATTGCCCAGACCGCGCGCTGCGCGGGGGCACCCAGGCATGCTCGCGCGGCCTTCATTGCAACGCCGGCGCGATTTGAATGTCGGCTTTGCCGTACAGATATTTCTCATCGGCGGCGCGCAGCCGCGCGGCCGCGTCGCGCTTGTAGTCGGCCAGCACCTGCTCGCGCGCCTGGTCGAAGGGCAGCGGCACGGGCGGCACGTTCTTCACCATGCACAGCACGTGAATGCCGTCCGCCAGCGATATCGGCTCGCTCACGGCGCCGTCCGCGAGCAGCTTCGCCGCTTCGAACAAGCGCTCGCCCAGGTGAATCTTGGCGGCGAAGTAGAACTCCTCGCCCCGCTCCGGCCGCAATTCCAGCAATGCATAGCGCCGCACGGCCTCGCCTGGCGCCGTTCCGCCGCGCAGAGCGCTGAGCGCCGCCGCGGCGCGCAGCGCATCCCCCGGCGGCCGTGCCGCGCCGCCCGCCAGCAGCAGATCCCGGACGGTCATGGTGCCTTCGGTGGCGTAGCCTTCGCGATGTGCATCGTAGTAGCTGCGCAGCGCCTGAACGGACGGCAACTCGGTGGTGGCATCGGCGACTGCCTGCTGCTCGACGGCGGCCACCAGGGCGTTGCGCGTGTCGGGATCGGTGCCCGGAAAATCGAGCTCGAGTCCCCGCTGCACGTAGAGTTCCTCGTGAATCATCGCGTCCAGGATGGTTTTGCGCTGGGACGCAGTGATTTGCGCGAAGGGAACGGCGTACGTGCTCTCGGCCTGCGCCACGAAGTCGCTCATCAGAATCGGGCGTTGATTCACCAGTGCCGCATCCTCCGGCGGTACCTGATGGCTGGCCGTCCCCTTCGCGGTGAACAAGCCATAGCCGGCGATTGCAATGCCGAGCGCCGCGCCGAGCGCCATCAGCAGCGTGGAGAAACTTCCGGCGGCATCGTTCATGGCGGCTTCCTCGCCGAGCGCGCGGCGCCGCCCACGTACACCGCCAGCGCGCGGGCCTGCCACGCCGACAAGCGGTGAGTCCAGGCCGGACACGAGCCGTGATGGCCGCGCGCGATCGACTCGAATACGCTCTGTCGAGAGCCATCCCCGTACAGCCACACATCGTCGGTGAGGTTGGGAGCCCCGATGGCCGTATCGCCGCGGCCGTCGGCGGCGTGACAATCAAAGCACGCGCCCCGTCCACGGAAGATTTGCTCGCCGCGCTGCGCCGCTGCGGCGTCGGCGGGCCTGCGCTCGAGCGTGCGCAGGTATTCGACCGTGTCGCGAATGTCGCCGGGAGTCAGCGGATCGAGCGTGAAGCGTCCATAGGGGACGGCGCTCGCATAGGCCGGCATACTCGCGAGGTTCCACCCCTTGCCGTTTCCGGCGCGAATGCCGTAGAGGATGACCCGCTCGATCTCCGAGACTTCGCCGGACCCATACAGCCAATCATCGTCGGTGAGGTCGGGAACGCCCAGACGCCGATCCCCGGTGAGGTTCACTCCATGACAGGAACTGCAGAACGTGCCGTAGAGCGGACGGCCTTGTGCGCGCGCGAAGCGCGACAGGCCGTCCTGGGCGAGCACTTGATCGGCATCGGTCAGCAGCAGCCTCGCGATCATGAGATGCCGGTGAATGGCGTGGACACCCCACGCCAGCAACAAGGCGCCGATCACGGCCGCAGGTATCCTGCCGTGCAAGCGCGCGGATGAAATCAGGTCGTGAAGCCGACCCATCGCCCGGCTCCGACAATGACGGTCCACAGCAGCAACGACAGGCCGCCGGCAACTCTCGCCCCGAGCGGCGGCCTCCCGTGGTCCCACTCGGCCACCCGCCGAAAGGCCGATCGGTGGAAATACGCCATGTTGATGCCCGCAAGCGCGAGGCAGACCATCTTGAGCCGGAACGGAAAATCCCCGAAGTAAGTCACGGCCTTCGAGGAGAACAGCAGTGCGCCCGCGCCGGCCGCCACCGCGAACGACACCCAGGTCAACGGCAAATACTGCTCCGTCACGGAGCGGACGGAGCGCGCGCGATTGCCGATGCCGAGCAAGCGGACGTCCACCATGAGAATGGAGCCGATCACCAGCGTGAGCGCGAGCACATGCACCGTTTCAATGCTGGGAAACAGCCAATCCGACTCGCGAATCTCGGTCGGGAATCCCAAATCTTGCAGCCACTGACAGGCTTCTTTGATGACCATGATGATCCGAGCCGCCGCGGGCTAGATGTAGGCGATCCAGCGACCGGCGGTGACCACGCTCACGATCAGCAACAGACAGGTGGCGCCGATGGCGCGCGCCGCGCGGCGCCGGGGCGCCGAGACCTCCCAATAACTCGAGTCGCGGTGCAGTTGCCGTTGCACCACCCGCAGCATCGAGGCCGCGCAGACGACCAGCGCCATTTTGATGCGAAATGCGGCGTTCATCAGCTCGCGCGACGGCTCGGTGATCGTGAGCAAGGTGCCCGTGAACAGCAGAATGACCAAGGCGGTCCAGATCCACGGCATGAAGCCCGACACCATGGCGGCAAGAGAATGCCCGCGACCGGCGATTCCCAGCAATTTGAAATCGATCATGCCCACCGACGTCACCACCACGGCAATGTTCAAGATGTGCACGGTCTGCACCAGGGGCACGAACCACTTCGCAGCCTGAAAGGCTTGGCTGACCGGCGTTGCCGCCAGCCAGTCACAAAAACCGGATATCACGAAACATGAACTCCATGGGCACGGGGATTGGCGGCGTATCTTGCCGCTTTCAGGCGCACCCTGTCGACCCTTATGGCCGCGGCTTCAAAGGCCGTCCGCGAACCTGCCGTCGATCGGCATGAAGGCTGGCCGCGAGACCAGCCGCGGCGCACAGCTCATCCTGATGGCCGATGGGCCAGCCGGCCGCGCCGCTGACGCCGATGGCGCCGATCACGGCGCCGTTTTGGACGATCGGCAGCGCGCCGGCCTCGACGAACATGTTGGGGGTCACCCGCGCGACGAGCTCCTCGTGCTGCGTCACGGCCTCGTTCGCCGCCGAACTCGGCATGCCGAATGCCACTGCCGTCAACGCTTTGCGCATGGCGACGAACACGTGGCTGCCGTCCGCGTGGTCCGCGGTCAGCATGGCGCGGGCTTCACCGGCCGAGTCGACGACGGCCGCGCCAACCCGGTAGCCGGCCGCGGCACACCGATCGACCGCCGCGCGAGCCGCCCTCACGGCATGCGCCAGAGAGGGCCCGGGGGCGGTCGATTCCGGGGGAGCACCCGGCCCCCGGGGCGGCAGGCTGAGCGCCGATCGGGGTGGGGTAGGAACGAAATGCCCCTGGTCATCGAGCATACCGAAGGGCGGCAAATTGTCGGCCGGGAGGCTGCGTGCGGATGCCGGTTGGTCGTGAAGCGCCGGGTCAGCCGCTGCGCGCGCTGGTAGCGCGGAGATCAGGCCCAAACACGCACCCACCACGCAGATCAGAGCCGGAGCCGGCGGCCGCGGGCCCGCGTCCATCCCGACGTACACGACGCCGCCGCTCACCGTGACACGCAGCGCGTGCAATGACTGGCCGAGGCAAGGTCCCAGCGTGCAGACGCCGGTCGCAATGTCGAACAACGCGCCGTGGGCGCTGCACACGATCCGATCGCGGGCGGCATTGAGGTAGGCATTCTTGCGCCATGCCATGGGCGTGCCCTCGATATGGGGACAGGCGTCGCGCCACGCATGCAAGCGCTTGCCCCGGCGAATCACCAACATGGTGTCGCGCCCCTCCCCCCACGGGTCGAATCCGCGCGAATCCCCGTCCACCAAGTCATCGAAACGGCACAGGCGAACCGTGGCCGCGTTGCCGGCCGGCGCGCCGTCAGTGGGCCGCACCGGGAGGCGGTCCGCTCGGCGCCCAACGCTCGCGCGCCGTGAACAAAAATAGCTGCGACGCGTCGGCGCTGATGGGCACTTCCCGCGCCGTCCATTGGTCATCGTGCAAATCCATATCGGCATCATATTCGACATGGCAGCTCAAGGGACTGTTGAAATACCAGAACCAGTTCGATCCGAGTTTGTGCCGCCCCGGACCCCAGAAGGTGGTATAGCCGCGATCCACGAAGCGCGTGCCGGCCTGCATCAATTCCGTGGGTCCTCCCAGGTGAAACGTGAAATGCTCGCAGCCTTTCATGAACGGCGGCGTCTGGATCAGGAACAGGCAGTGATGGTCGAGCGAGCCCCGGGGCCGCAGGAACGGGCCGACGCCGATGAATCGATCCGTGCAGCAAAACTTCAGGCGTTCCACGTAGAAGGCCTCGGCCCGCGCCACGTCGGGCACGAAATACACGACGTGCGACAGAGTGCGCGGACGGATGACGGCATACTCATTGGCGGCCACGGAATTCGGCGGCCGCATGACCTTCGCGCCGGGCGCATTGACGAGTTCGCCCGGCAGCTCGATGGCGCGCCGCCGCGTCACCTGAAAACCGATCACGAAACCCATGTCATCGACGCTTTCCAGCGATCCGTCCTCCAGCCGGCGCACCTCGCGGTCCCTGCGCAATTCAGCGCCGATGGCGGCCAGCGCCGCGTCGTCCGCCACGCCATAGGTGGTCTTGCGCAGCATGCTCGCGGTGCCGAGCGCCGGCGGCAGGGCGGGATCGTCCCGGTGCCGGAGGGTCACCGACGTGCCGTCGAGCGCCTCGAAGCTGCCGCCCGCCGCGGTGACGCCGACGGGCTCCAACCCATAGTCCGTGAGGTAGCGGGTGCAGGCGCCCAGGTCGTCGACGCCAAAAATCAGTGTATCCGGCCCAATGATGTTCATGGATTTCTCGTGGTCGACTTGGGACTCATGGCTTCGCGACGGCAGTCCGGCCGCCCAGGGTCTCCGCCACCCAGTCGGCGATGTAGGCCCCGGCGTTGGCGGAGTTGTCGAAGCTCGAATGCTGCACTCCGCCTTCCCGGGCGGTGAAAATCTTCAACTCGCGTTTTGGACTATTGACCAGCTGCTCGTACGTGCGCAGAGCCCAGTGCAGCGGAATCTGCGAGTCCTTCTCCCCGTGAGTCACGAGGAACGGCACCTTGATGCGGTCGAGAATGCCGTCGAGGTGCACGTTCTCGGCTATCTGCATGAACTCCTCGACATCCTTGCCGCCCCAAACCCAGCGCACGTGCTCCCAGTAATGCGGCACCGGGAAACTGCCCTCCCGCTGCAGGCGTTTTTTCTGCACATCCCGCCAGTCGTGGTTGGCGCCCCAAGCCACGCCCATGGCAAAGCGCGGCTCGAAGGCCACCGCGCGCGGGCAATAGTAGCCGCCGAGCGACACACCCTCGAGACCGATGCGTGTGGCGTCGATGTCCGCGCGGGTTTCGAGATAGTCGACGATCTTGCTCGCCCACGCTTCGGAGTTGTACACCGCCTTCAGATCATGCAGACGCAAGGCCTCGCCCGTGCCCGGCTGATCGACCACCAGCGAGGAGACGCCGCGTTGCGCGAGCCATCGGGGCAGGCCGACGAAGTACTTCATTTCCTTGGTGCTGTCCAACCCGTTCACCTGAACGAGAATCGGCGCCCACCCCGCCACTGCCTCGGCACGCACGTACAAGGCGGCCAGATGCGCATTGCCGTAGGGAATCTCCAGGCGCTCGCAATTGGAGCCCGCCAGGGCGATGCCTCGCGTGAAGGTCTTCCGAAGACGCGCGTAGAGTTCCGTGCGCCCCGCACTGCCGTGACCCTGCATGCGTTCGGCGGTGACGTAATAGATGGCCGCGCGCTGCAGCTTCTCGCCCGCGGAGATCGAGCGCCCGCGCTGCTCGTCGTCCTGCGCCAGGCCGCAGAGCTTGTCGCCCATGGCCACCCAGCTCTCTGCAAATGCGCGCGTTCCCGGCGCATCGGCCTGCTTGGATGCTTCGATCAGCGGCGCGCACATCTCCTCGATTTCACCGATGCGCGCGCCCATTTCGATGGCCAGGTCGACGGACAGGTTCCAGACGTAGTTGGTGGGAAAATAGCGAAACATGGTCTGTCCAGGGTGGTGGGGCGATCGGTCAAGGGGGGCGGCGGCGGCCTTTCGTTGCGCCGGTCAATCTAGCGGCCCGCCCGGTGGCTGTAAAATGGATTATGCCGATGCAAGGTATTGCGCCGACGCACACCATGAGGCCGCCGCGCAGGCAGGGAAGTCGCCGCTCGTCTGCCGGTTCCCTGCACTTTTCGGGCGCCGCGCCGGCGCCGCGGCGCCGCTCACCGGAGCGCGGCGTAGCCGGCCGGCGGTTTGGCCGCCTGCACGAATTCGATCAGATTGCCGACGTTGTCGCGGATGAAGATATTGGCCCCGTGCTTCATCTCTTTCACCCACACGATATCGGCGCCCCGCCGCTGCAATTCGGCCGCGAATTCGTGCACGTTCTCCACCGCGAAGGACACGTGCTTGTTGCCGTGCGTGTAGACATCGGTGTCGGGCTGGCGCCGTTCCTCGGGCAAGGCGCTCGCTCCGGCCACCTCGAACAGTTCGATGTGCAGCGGACCGTTGCGCAGCATCGCCACCTGGGCGGGAATGGCCGGAATCGGAAAGCGCTCGACCACATCGAAGCCGAGCACGGTCCGCCACCAGGCGATCGCGGCCTCGAGATCCGGCACGCTGATGCCGCCGTGATGATGCCAAAACTCCATCCTGTTCATCTGCCCGTCTCAGTCCTTGCGCGCACGGCGAAATAGAAAACTCACCAGGAACGGCACCAGCGGCCACTTCACCAGCTTGAACAGCCGCCGGGCCTGCTCCGGCCGCAACGCCGCCGACAGCGGCATGGTGCCATAGGCCTGCCCCTTCACCACCAGAGAATTGCCGTCGCGCTCGAGGCTGCGGATCACCAGGAGCTCCTCGTCGGCCGGACCGTACAGCGTGACGCTGTCGTGCTGCGCGCCGGCGATCTCGTCCGCGGCGGCGGGTGCGATGGGGGTGGTCCTGCCGCGGTTTCTCGGCGGGCCGTTGCCGACGAGCCGGTCGAAATCCAAGCCCAAGTGCTCGAACATGCGCATCGCGGTGGCGCGCCCGGCACCGTACACGCCGCCTCCCGGATGCTGGAACGGACCGACCAGATAAAACCGCTCGACACCCGGCACGGTGTACTGCGCCAGATCCGGCGTCGGCCGATGTCCACCGGTCTGATAGAAATACGGCGCGACGCCGTGCACATCGCCCCCCACCATGCTGTTGGGCATGTTGCGCGCATGATCCAAGGGCGTGGCGATGGTGCGTTTGATGATGTTCTCGCTGGTCAGATTCGTCACGAAGTGGCGGTAGGCCGCAAGGCTGCGGTCGCCCATCTGCTCGGCGATGTCGTCCCAGCGCGCGGCGCCGCCGTCCTCGAGGTTGTAGGGCGCGAAGGTGATGCCGTGGAACATGCCGCGCCCCGGCGGCACCCGGGAGGGATCGGTGATGCTTTCGTCACCGCCCGCGATCAGCACGCGTTCGGAGATGCGGCCGCGCTTCAGCGCATCGAAGTCATCGAGCATTTCGCTCAAGGTCTGTGAACTCATGAACTCCAGCATGATCGCGCGCCCGACTTCCGGGCCCGCGCGGAACCGGGCTTGTTCCGTGAGATCATAGTGACTCACCATGATGCTGAAGGCGGCGAGCGTCGCCCGCTCCGCGCGGCCGAGTACGGGCTCCGGAACGCCGTCGAGAAACGCGCGCAGGCGGTGCGGATGAATGGCGCCGATCACCCCGTCCCGGGCGGCGAACTCCTCGCCCGTCGCCAGGCGAACACCGGTGGCCCGCCCCGAGGAGCTCAGGATCTTCGTGACCTCGCTGTTGCAGCGGACTTCGCCGCCGTAGTGCTCGATGCAGCGGACCAGCGATTCGGTCAATTTGCCGCTGCCGCCGAGCGGTTGGGAGACGCCGTACCCGTGCATGAGTCCCGGCATCAGGTACACCCCGAAGCCGGTGCCGAGCTCGTCGGGCAGCTGCAGGTTTTCCGAGACGAGGCGCAACAGCCAGATCTTGACCTTCTCGCTTTCGAACCACTGATTGCAGATGTCGAGCGAGCTGCGCTGCATGGCATCGAGTATTTCGCGCCCTTCCTCGCCGGCGTCCATCATCGCGTACATCGCGCCCATGGGCGTCGGCGGGGCGTACATGCCGGCGCCGATCATCGGCAACACCGCCATGGCGCGCTGCGCGAACCGCCGGTAGGTCTCGGCATCCCGTTGCGACACCTTCGCGATGCCTTCGCAGGTCTTGTCCAGATCCTGGTACGCGATCAATGTGCTCTGGTCCGGGAACACCATGGCGTACGGGATGCCGTATTTGTATTGCAGGCCGAACTGACTCTGCAGCCCCAGTTCGTCGTGCCGGATCATCGGATTGCCTTGAATCATGATGTGCACGCTCGAGTGCTCGTCATGCCAAAAGCCCGGGGTATTGAGTTCGCGCGTCACCACCCCGCCGCCGGGCCAGGGCTTGCGCTCGAGCACCAGCACCTGCTTGCCGGCCTTGGCGAGGTACGCCGCCGCGACCAAGCCGTTGTGCCCGGCGCCCATCGCCACGACGTCATATGTGTTCGGCATGCAAAACCCTCAGCTCGAGCCCAAGGGCTGGGGCTGCGCATGGCGGCGCCACGCGACGCCGGCGACGGCGGCCACCACGGCAAACACCAACATGGCATCGCCCATCACCGAAAACGCGGGCAGCAGGCCGCCGAGTTGCTTGCTGAGAAGCGTCACCACCATGCCGCTCAGGAATTGACCGATGGCAAACGCCGCCTGCCACCATCCATTGACGCGGCCGCGGATGGAATAACCCAGGCCGCGCGTCGCCCACACCAGCATGGTCGGCAGCACCAGGCCGCAGCCGAATTGGTTGATGAATGAGCTCCAGGCATAGCTCACCGGGTCGGCCGCGCGTCCCATGAGGACGAAGCCGCCGCCCACGATCGCAAAATCGACGCACAGCAGCCAGCCCACGGGCAGGCGCGAGAGTTTCCAAAACGCGAAAGTGCCCAGCGGCACGCCGATGCTCGCCAGCATGGTGAGCTTGCCGATCTGAGCGGCGCTGACGACGCCGAGCGAATACAGCGCTTCCGCGTTCTTCGTGAGTACCGTGTAGAAGCTGATGGAGGCGATCAATGTGATGGCGCAGATGCCGATGATGCGCTTGCGCGGAAACGTCGCGTAGCAGGCATCCTCGGCGCCCGGCGTGGCGGCCATCGGCGCAGCGGCACCCGGCGCAGCAAGACCCGGCGCAGCGAGGCCCGGCGCAGCGAGGCCCGGCGTGGCGAGGCCTGGCGTGGCGGCGCCCGGCGCCTCGCCCGCGGGGAGCGTGCGCGCGGGCTCCCAAATCCACGCGAGCACGCACAATGCCAATGGCAGGCTGTAGACGTACAGGTAGAACGGGCCCCGCCACCCGTAGGCGGCGCCGAACCGGCCGCCCAGGTAGATGATACCGAGCGCCGATATCGAGGCGACGGCGGTCTGACTCGCGAGCCAACGCTCGCGGGCGTGACCCACGTAGTAATCGCTGATCATCGTCGTCGACACCGTCATCACGATCGATTCGCAAATGCCCACGGCCACCCGCGAGGCGATGATGGCGTACAGATTGTCGAGGAATGCCGGCGCGATGCCGACCAGCGCGTAGACGATCATCGCCGCGACCAACAAGTTGCGCCGGCCCCAGCGGTCGGCCAGCGCGCCCGCCACGGGAGAGAACAGCAGCACCCAGATGGCGGGCATGGTGAGAATGCCACCGATCACCAGGTACTCGTGATGCGGCGCGTCCTTGAATTGCGCCAGCAGCAGCGGCACCACCGGTGTCAGCACTGATATGCCCATCACCGCCATGGTCATGGGCAGCAGCAACATGATGCCCTGCAACGCTCCCGGTTTTCGGTACGCCGCCGGCATGTCAGGCAGAGGCGATCATGGCGCTGAACTGGGCAAAGCCGGGGACGTGCGAGGAGGTCCCGCCGTCCACGACCAGGTTGTGTCCCGTCACGTAGCGAGAGTCGTCGGACGCGAGGTAGGCGACCGCGTGGGCAATGTCCTCGGGCACTCCCAAATACGGCGTGAGGGTTTCGTCCGCGACGATGCGATGCAGCTGTGGCGGCAGGTTGTCGCGCGCCGCGGCCGTCAGCACCAGTCCCGGCGATACGCTGTTGCAGCGGATGCCGCGCCTGGCATGCGAGGCCGCGACGGACCGGGTCAGTTGGATGATCGCCGCCTTGGACGCCGCGTACGCCGCTTGGCCGATATTGCCCTGCAGTCCGAGATTCGAGGCCGTATTGATGATGGACCCCCCGCCCTTGCCCACCATGTGCGGCAATGCGTACTTGCACGCGAGCATGGTGCCGCGCACGTTGACGCGGAAAGTCCGGTCCCAGGTGTCCACCGCCATCGCTTCCACATCGCGATCGTGCTCCGACAACTGCGGCGACAGGTCGGCGGCGTTGTTGTGCAACCCGGCCAGGCTCGCCCGCCGGCCTTTTCAATGGCCGCGGCGACCGACTCGGCCGCTGCGGCATTGAGATCGGCCAGCACCACGCGCGCGCCGCGGGCCGCCAACAGCTGCGCCGTGGCCGAACCGATTCCGCCGCCGGCGCCGGTCACGATCGCGACCTTGTCGTCTAATTGGGGCATTTCGCACTTTTTATCGGTAATGGATTAACGGCGTCGCCGCGACCGCATCAACACCCAGCAACTCCCAGCGCAGCAATTCCCAGCGACACCCGCCAACTCTCCCCCCGCAGGCTAGCGGCGGGGCCTCCCCGTGGGAAATGATATGTTCTGATCCAGGGCATCACGGCCGACGATTGGCAGCGCCCGGCGACTCTACCGAATCGGCCTCAATTGAGCGGCCTGCCGCCATCGACGGCCAAAACGCAGCCGGTGCAGAAGGTCAGATCCCGCACTGCGGACACCACCGCCGCGGCGACCTCCTGCGGAGCGGCCAGGCGCCCCAACGGCGTGCGCGCCGCCTGCTCGTCGCGCCAGTGCGAATCCAAGGATTTGACGAATTCGGTATCGACCAATCCCGGCGCTATCGAGAGCACGCGAACGGCGGGGGCGAGGGCCCGGGCGAGCGACTGCGTCATATTGTCGAGGGCCGCCTTCGACGCGCAGTACATGACATTGCTCCCCATGGCCGTGCGCGCCGCAATCGAGGAGACGTTGATGACCACCGCGCCGCCCGGTTGCCGGCTGGCCCGCAGCAGCGGCAGCAAGGCGCGCACCGCGGCGAAGCTGCCGCGCACGTTGGTGGCGAGGATCTCGTCGATCAGCGCATCGTCGAGGGCGTCGAGATCGCCGTGCGGCACGAAGCGCGTGGTCCCCGCGCAATTGACCAACACATCGCAACCGCCATAGCGCTGCGCGACCCCGGCGGCCAGCGCCTTGAGCGCCGCGCTGTCGGTGACCGGCGCCTGCATCGCGATGTGGCCGTCACCCAGGGCCGAGGCCAGCCGGTGCGCCTGCTCGGCGGAATTGCGGTACCCCACCACCACGGCAAATCCCGCGGCCGCCAGCGCACGGCAGATCGCGCCGCCGATGCCGCCCGCGCCGCCGGTGACCACCGCCACCGCGTGCGCCGAGCGGCTCATTGGCGCCCCGTGGACCCGCCGTAGCGCCGCACGCGCAGGTCCGCCTGCTCCTTGTGGCCCGCGAACCCTTCGAGCGCGCAGAGGCGCGAGCCGTAGCTGCCGATGAGCGCGCTCGCCGCGTCGCTGTTGATGCGCTGGTAGGTGCAGGTTTTGATGAACTTGCCCACCCACAGCCCGCCCGTGTAGCGCGCCGCGCGCATGGTCGGCAAGGTGTGATTGGTGCCGATGACCTTGTCGCCGAAGGACACGTTGGTGCGCGGCCCGAGAAACAACGCGCCGAAGTTCGTCAGGCGCTCGAGAAAATAACCGGGGTCGCGGGTCAGCACCTGCACGTGTTCCGAGGCGATGCGGTCGCCCTCTTGCACCAGTTCCTCGAGGGTGTCGACCAGGATGATCTCGCCGCAGTTCTGCCAGGCCTGGCGCGCGACCTCGGCGGTCGGCAGCCACGCCAGCAGCGTCTCGATGGCTGCCGGCACCTCGCGCGCGAGACGCGCCGAGCTGGTGAGCAGCACCGCGGGACTGCCGGGGCCATGTTCGGCCTGGCCGATCAGGTCCACGGCCGCCATTTCCGCATCGCAGGTGTCATCGGCGATGATCAAGGTTTCCGTGGGTCCGGCCAGCAAATCGATGCCAACCCGCCCGAAGAGCTGGCGCTTCGCTTCGGCGACGTAGGCGTTTCCCGGTCCCACGATCATGTCGACGGGTGCGACCTCGTCCGTGCCCAATGCCATCGCTCCGACGGCCTGCACGCCGCCCATGGCGTAGATCTCGTCGGCTCCGCCCAGGTGCATGGCGGCGACGATGGCGGGATGCGGCTTGCCGCCGAACGGCGGCGCGCACGACACGATGCGGCGCACGCCCGCCGCCTTGGCCGTGACCACGCTCATATGCGCCGAAGCCACCATGGGATAGCGGCCGCCCGGGATGTAGCACCCGACGCTGCTCACCGGAATGTTGCGATGTCCGAGCACCACGCCCGGCAGAGTTTCGATCTCGAGATCCTGCAGACAATTCCTTTGCGCCAGCGCGAAATTGCGGATCTGCGTCTGCGCGAAGCGGATGTCCTCGATCGTGCCCGCGGGCAGACTGCGCACGCAGTCGGCGATCTCATCCGCGCTCAGGCGAAATCGCGGCGGCGACCATTGGTCGAATTTCTCGGAGTACTCGCGCAGCGCGTCGCCGCCGCGCGCGGCGATATTCTCGAGGATGCCTTCGACGGTGCTGCGCACTTGGGCGGTGCTTTCCGCCCTGGCCGCGGCGCTCAAACCGGATTTGAGGTTGCGGATCATGCGCCCCCCTGCTTGACGTAGCGTTGATCGATGGCGCCGAAAATCGAGCGCCGCTCGGCGTCGAACATTTCGATGCGCACGCGCTCCCCGAAGCGCAGAAACGGGGTTTTCGCGCCGCCCTGATCCAGCGTCTCGATGGCGCGGCGTTCGGCGATGCAGGCCGAGCCCGCGCTGCGCGCGGCGTTCGACACGGTTCCCGATCCCAAGATGGTGCCGGCGCGCAGCCGCCGCGAATAGGCGGCGTGCTCGATCAGCCGGTGAAAATTGAAGGTCATCTCGTTGCAGTTCGGATGCCCGAACCAGGCGCCGTCGCGCGCGATGTGCAGGGGCAATTGCACGCGCCCGTCCGACCACGCGCCCTTGAGCTCGTCCGGGGTGACCGCCACGGGCGAGAAGCTCGAGGAGGGTTTGGCCTGGACCCACCCGAAACCGGTTTTCATTTCCCGCGCGGCGTGCGCCCGCAAACTCACGTCATTGACCAGCAAGATCAATTTGATGTGCGGCGCCACGCCATCCTGCGGCGTGCCCATCGGCACCTCGTCGACGATCACGGCAACCTCGGCCTCGAAATCCATGTTGTCCGCTTCGCTGGTCAATTCGACATCGTCGCAGGGACCGATGAAATCGTCCGACGCGCCCTGGTACACCAGGGGATACTTTACGTATTCGTTGGTGACCCCCGTATCGAAGGCGCGCTCCATGAGCGACCCATGATTGGCGAAGGTCGATCCGTCGAGCCATTGGTAGCACCGCGGCAGAGGCGCCATCGCCTGCACCGGATCGAATGCGAATGCGCCCTGCGCCATGTCCGCCTCCAGCGCCATCGCGAGGGCCCGCAGCCGCGGCTCCACCGCCGGCCAGCGTTCGACCGCGTCGAGCAACGTGGCCGCTACGGGGCCGGCGAATACCGCCCGGGTGAGGTCGCTGGAAACGACGGCCAGGCGGCCGTCGCGGGTGCCATTCTTGAGTGTTGCAAGCTTCATAGTGTCCTCTGTCGCCCATCAGCGGCGCTTCCAATGCGCCATCGGCAACCCCGCCACCGGTGCGCGAAAATACGGGATCGTCGTACCCATCAGACTGCCGAGGTACACCGTGCGCAGGTCGGGTCCGCCGAAGGTGAGGCTCGCCATCCACGGCGCGATGCTGCCCTTGGTTGCGGCCATGACCTCCGGGGTCATCGTTCCGGCGTAGAAATGCCGATCGTAGACCGCCGCCAGGTCCGCATCGCAATCGTCGAGCAGCGTGAGCAATTCCCCCTCGGGCGTGAGCGCCACCAGCCGATCCGTTTGCACGATGGTAATCCATAAATTGCCGAATTCATCGAACGCGAAGCCGTCCGGCGTGCCGCGCAGGTCGGCGGGCCCGAAGATTTCGCGATCGCTCAACGAACCGTCGGGATGCGCCCGCAAGCGCGAGATGCGGCGTGCGTTCGATTCGACCACGTACAGCCGCTCCTCGGTGGCGTCGAAGCGGATCTCGTTGGTTCCCACGAAACCGTCGGCCACGATGCGAATGCCGCGTCCGTCGATCAGCCCGATGTAGCCGTCGGGCGCCTTCTCGTTGATGGAGCGCGTCCATGGAACCAGGCGCGTGGTCACCGTGAACCAGATTCGATCGCGTGAATCGCACAGTACGAAGTTGACCTTGCCCAGCGGCTGGCCGTCGACGTGGGTGTACAGTGTGCGCGAACTGCCGTCGCGATGCATCAACTCGACCGCATCGGTGCCGAAGTTCGCGATCAGGAAGTCCCCGGCACGATTGATGGCGATGCCGTTGGGCAGCGTCGCGCCGCCCAGAATCAAGGACGTCGGGTTGTCGACGTCGATTCCGCGATGAACTTTTTGCGCGACGAGCTGCTGCGTGCCGTTCGGGCGTATGCACATCACGCCGCCCCGGGCATCGGCGCTCCACAGCGTGCCGTCGCTTTCGGCAAGGATGCATTCCGGGCGCTGCAGCCCGGTGCCGATCGTCTGAATGGCCGACCGGTCCACGGCCCAGCCGATGAGCGGATTGGTCTTCACGCTAGGTCGGCTCGAGCGCGCGCCGCACCAGGGCCGCCAGGTTGCCGTCGTGTGCAAAGCCGGCCGCGTCGGCGGCGGGCGTGGCCAGCGGCGGATAGCGGCCGAAATTTGCTTCGAGCGCGGGGTTCGAGGCGTAGCTCACCCGCGCCAGCACCTCGCTGCCGTGCACGCCGGCAATCGCATCGACGAGCTGCGACATGGACATGTGCAGCGCCGGCAAGGTCCACACCCGCGTCTCGCGGCAGGCGGAGGCGGGAATCAGCGCCGCATGCAATAGATTGTCGACCACGCGATGCACCGACATCAGCCACGTGGTCGAATCCGCGGACACCGGGCAGGCGAAGCTGCGCCCCTGTGCCAACTCGCGGATGATATCGCTCAAGAACGCCGACAACTGGCCCGTACGCTGCGGCGGCCGGGCGACGATGCCCGGCAGTCTCACCGAGCGGGCATGCACCCATCCGCGGCGATCGAAATCCTCGGCCAGAATCTCGCCGATCAGCTTCTGCGCCCCATAGCTCAAGGCCGGGCGCAGCGGCGTTGCATCGTCGACCCGCGCCGGCAGGGGCGAACCGAGCACGGCGATGGAACTGGCGAACACGAAGGTCGTCAGCTGCGAGGCGCTCGGCGCCTGCGCCCGCACCGCTTCCAGCAAGCCCAGCGTCGCGTCCAGATTGATCCGCCGCCCCAATTCGTAGTCCTGCTCCGCCATGCCGCCGGGAATGCTCGCCAGATGGAATAGCACGTCGACCGGCGCGTCGAGCGCCTGCGCGATGACCGCCGGATCGGCGATGCTCCCCGCCACGCGGCGCACCCGCGGCAGCCCGGGATCCTCGACGCTCAAATCCATGAGCGTGAGCCGGTCGAGCGGCCCCAAACCGGCGGGCAGCAGCGCGCTGTGCCCCAACAGCCGACGCGTGAGCGCCCTGCCGATGAAGCCATTGGCACCTGTGATCAGCAAATTCATGCAAGCATCATGGAGAGAACGAATCGGCGGCGGAAATCGAACCTTTCGATGCCCGGCATCGCGTTCGGCCATGCGGAACGCGCGCCTGGCGTACAATCGACGCCGCATGCGTTACCACAAACTCGATCTGAATCTGCTGACGGCGCTGAAGGCGCTGCTGACGGAGAAGAACGTCACCCGGGCCGGCGAAAGCGTGCACGTCACGCAGTCGGCAATGAGCGGTATTCTGGCCCGCTTGCGCGAGTACTTCGGCGATCCCTTGATCGTCCAGATCGGCCGCAAAATGGAATTGACGCCATTGGCCGAAAGCTTGGTCGACCCCGTGAACGACGTGCTGCTGCGCATCGATGCGACCATCGCGACGCGGCCCGAATTCGATCCGGCGACCACGCGCCGGCATTTCTCGGTGGTCGCGTCGGACTACTCGATCAACGTCCTGCTGCTCGAGGTGTTGCGCCGTATCCACCGCGAGTCCCCGGGCATGTCGCTCGAATTCCGCCACCCCAGCGAGAGCGCGGCGGCCGAACTCGAAGCCGGCGAGGTGGATTTCATCATCAATCCCGAGAGCCAGAATTCGCCCGTGCAGTCCGGCGCCGTGCTGTTCGAGGATTCCTACATCATCGTGGTCGATGCCGACAACCCGGAAGTCGGCGACTCGATCGGGATCGATCAATATCTCGCTCTGCGCCACGTTGCGTTCAAGAGCGGCAAGTACGGCCTGCCCCAATTCGAGTCCTGGATGGCGAACCGGTACGGCGATGCGCGCCGCGTCGAGGTCAACGCCCACAGCTTCTATCTCCTGCCTCACCTGGTCATCGGCACGACGCGCATCGCGACCATGCATACGCGGCTTGCGAAACTGCTCGCCGGCGCCTTGCCGATCCGCCTGGTCAATCCCGCGTTCGAGATTCCCAAGCTCATCGAGGTGCTGCAGTGGCACAAGTATCGCGATCTCGATCCCGGCAGCATCTGGCTGAGGGACGTCATCATTGAAGGCGCGCGCCTGCTGCCGCCGGTGGCCGCACTCGAAGCTGCCGGCTGAAACCCCCTCCCCAAAATACCTGCCCAATCCCGACCTTACAATATTTCCAGCTAGGGGCCTGCCGGGGTGTTTCGCGTGAGCCGCGCTGCGATCTTGTCG
>JBEKYO010000117.1:0-18198 GCA_049510875.1 Steroidobacteraceae bacterium | reverse complement strand
CGCCGGCCTGAGCCTCGTCGGTCACGTCGAAGATTTGAACCGAATAGCCCGGCTCATGGCGGCGTACCAGCGCATCGCGCATCGCCAAATTGCCGATCGTTCTCTGTCCGCCGGTATCGATGATCGCCTGGGTACGCACGTTGCCGACGAGTGCATGAAACACGAGCAACCCGGTCTCCGAGCGCTCCAGAGGGATGGTCACGAAATCGGAGCGCGCTCGCTCGTTGCGCGACCGCCGAATATCGACGCGATCGTTTTTGAAATCGATGGAGACGCGTTGATCGGTGAATTCGTCGGTGGCCAGCACTCCCTGGGCCCCGCCCAGCGCGTCGGTCACGATCGGTAGAATCGCCGGACTGAGTGTGAGGTCGCCAACGCTCAAGGACTCGACCCGGATGGTCGGCACCGTCACAATTCCATTGACTCCCCGCAGCAGAACGGGGGGCGACTGATCCAGCGAAATGCCGAGGAGCTCGGCCACCTGGGCGGAGACGCCGGAGCGGTTTGCACCCGTATCGAGTACCAGGCGGAATGGACCTTTACCATTGATCCATACCGGCGCCCAGATCCTGCCGATCTGGTCGCGGCGGGTGGGTGCGACGAAGCGTGGTTCGGGCGCTTGAACCACTATTTCCGAGAGATCATCTTGCGCTTGAGGTAACGCCGGGTCCGCGCCACCCCACAGCAGCGCAGCCGACGCCAGGAGCCGGCCGGCCGCACGAAGTGCATTATCGAACGGCAATGATCCCATGGTGCGGCGGGCCTTCGGATCGACTTCCGAGTCGCGAAAAAACTGAGAGCTCCTGACGGTCGCGAACAAAAGCGCTATTCTGAGGGTTGGCATGGCGAGTGCTGGTGGGAGGCGTGCGCGGGATGCTGTTTCCGCATGGAGTTCTCAGCCGCGGTGTCTTGCCGTGGGTTGTTTGCTGTTGGCCCGCTCTTGGCATGGGCGACGCGTTGTCGGACTCGTTGTCGGAGTCGTTGATTGCGTGTACCCAGCTCACCTCGGACAGCGCGCGGCTGGCCTGCTTCGACCATGGAATGGAACAGGTGAAAAAAAACACTTCGAACGCGTCATCGGTGATCGCGCTGACGCCCGAGCAGAAATTCGGACTATCGGACGGGCAGGTGCGCGGACTGGAGGCAAAGCAAGGATCGTCGCCGACGCCGACGGCAGTGCACGCGCACATCGCAAGCGTGTCACGGTACATGAATGACCGGCAGGTGTTCGTGCTCGACAACGCGCAGAGCTGGCAACAAATCGAGCTCGATCCCGATTTTGCGGCGCGCATTGGCCAGGAGGTGACTATTTCGAGCGGGGCGCTGGGTTCGTTCTGGTTGTCCACCGACTCGCGCCATCGGACACGGGTCAAGAGAATCCGATAGGGGCTGTTGCACTCTCGCCTCGCGTGCAATCAATGAATGTGCTGGATGCGAAGCGGCCCCGCTTGGGGCCGCGCCCCGCGAATCTAAAACTTCGCCGTGAAGGCGAAGAAGATCTGGCGGCCCAAATAATCGTAGGTCCCCCACGAGTTCGCCGGGCCGGCATTGCCGGTGATATCCAACGAGGGAATGAGCGGCGGGTCCTTGTCCAACAGATTGTTGACGCCGGCACGCAATTCCAGATTCGTGAGCGCGTGATACACCAACGTCATATCCAGGTAGCTGTAGCCCGGAATTCGTGCATTGTATTGGTCGTAGTAGGGAAACGGAGCCGCGGGCTCCTGGGGAGCCTCCTCGGCGCCCTGCAGCAATGGGTTCGAGGAGTTGTTGTCGAAACTGGTAGGTCCGATGAAACGCCACTGCAGTGACGCCAGGAGATGCCACGGGGTATCCCAACTCAAGCGCAAATTGTGCCGCCAGTGCGGATTCACCGAGCCGTTCTCGCAACTGTCGCCGAACAGGCCGGCGCAATCGTAACTACCCGAGCCTGGGAAGGGCGTGAAAATGTCGTGCAACAAATAGGCGCCGTTCAGGGCTGCGCTGAACGTACCCCATCCGTCCGGCAACGTATACCGATAGTTCGTTTGCAGGTCGATGCCCGATACGATCGCAAGACCGAGGTTGTAGTCCCTCTGCAGGAAGTATCCGCCGCCGGCAACGGTCGCACCGGTGAGCGCCCCTTGCGGAGTGCGCACGATCTGGTTGCAATAGATCGGGTTGTCCTGGTTGAGGCAGCCGTTCAAGATGACGGAGAAGGGGTAGTTGCCGACCTGGTTTTCGAGACGGATGTGGTAATAATCGACGCTGGCGGTGAACCCCGGCAGCGCGACCGGTGTAAACGTGAGGCCGAGCGACCAGGTCTTGGCCACTTCAGGAATCAACTGGCTGTTTCCCTCGATCACCTGTCCACACTGACCGGAAACGCACTGCGTGATGCTGTTCACGCCCGTCTTGGGGTTCACCGCGTATTCCGCCGGCGTCACCCCGGTGTGCTCACAGGCCGTCAGCGATGCCGACGGGACCCCTGCGCACGGATCGGACCCCACCACGTCTTCCTGGCCGTAGGAGGGCGCCGCGAACAGCTCGATGAGATTGGGCGCCCGCACCGCGCGATCGAATGAAAATCGGAGGCGCGCATCCTGGATGGGTGCGTATTGAACCTCGAATTTATAGGTGTTCGTGCTGCCGGTGGTGTTGTAGTCGGAGTAGCGATATCCCGTATCGGCGGTCAGGTCATAGAGTCCCGGCAGATCGTGGCCGATGGGCACCCGCGCCTCCACGAAGGCCTCGTTGATGTCGTAGTGCTCATTGATGGGCACGAGTGCGCCGGAAAACCCGGCGAGATCGCCCGCGAGTTCCGCCCCGTCGGGACTGAAGGTGACGGAATCCATGCGGTGCTCCCCACCAAAGTTGACGGCGACGCCGTCCTTCGCCAGGGGTGATATCAGGCCGTACTTGCCCAAATCGCCGGTCAAATCGACGTGTTCGATCTGCTCGGTGTTGTTGCCTTCGGCGGTTCCCGGCGTTTCCAGATAAGCGACCTGCGCCGGGGTCACACCGCCGGTGCTGAAAATATTCCACGGCACGCATTGCCTGCCGCTGATGCAGACGGGCGCTCCATTGGCGCCGGTGGTCACCTCGAGCGCATTGGTCACTTTGGACAGATCGAGGTAGTTGTTGTTCGCCTGAAACGTGGTCACATAGTAGTAGGACGAATAAAGATCATACGTCCACCCCTCGATCACGTCCCCGTTGGTGCCGACGACGAGCCGAAAATTCTGGTGCTCATAAATTGACTCGCGTCCGCCGCCCTCGATATTGCGCCGGCCGATCTGTAGATCGGCCTGTTGCGAACCCGGATTGAGGCGGTCGGCCGCAATCTGCGCGGGTGTGCAGATCAAGGACGCTTCCTGCGCACTTAGCAGCGGATTGCTGCAATTGGTGCGGTAATTGTTGTCGCTCGTGAAGGGATCCTGGTTGACGAACAGAGCCGACGGAGCAACCACCGCCTCGGTCCGGTCGTCCATCCAACCGAACTCCATGTACGGCTTGACGTGGTCATTGATGTCGTCGTGTGCCAGGAACCCGGCCTGGTAGCGCTTGTCCTCGCGCTGCAGATATTCGTACTGATTGAAATCGAAGATGCCGGGCGGACTCGAGCCGGGCTGCGGCCAGGGCAGGAATTGATTTCCCACCACGGTGTACTCGTTGCCGAATCCGGCGGCGCCGACGGTAAAGGGCGTGAAGCGGTTCGCATTCGAGCTGCCGATGCACTCCACGCCGTTATACACCTTCGAGATGAGATCGCCGTTCGAGTAGAGCTGACAATCCGAGAAGTCGCGGGCTGAGGCCGCCACGGGCTGCTGATCGTGATACACGAAATATCCGGTGATGTTGCCGTTCCCGTCGGCGAAGTTCGTGCCCATGAGCATCGACAGGTCGTGTTTGTATCCGTCGCGGATGCTCCCCGTGGGCGGCGTGGTAGCGGTGAACCCGGTGATGGGGTCGTCGTGGCTCAACAGGCCTTCGACATAGCCGTTGTGCTGGTCGTGCTGGTCGAAGCCATACTGACCGTCGATTTGAATGCCCTGAAAGTCTTTTTTCAGAATGAAATTGACGACGCCGGCGATCGCATCCGATCCGTAGGTGGCCGACGCGCCGCCGGTCACCACATCGACCGAGGCGCCGGCCGTTGACGAGAACGAGCGTACGCTGCGGACCCAGGCCGCGAAGATCCACCGTCGAAAAACCGCCCGTGGAAGTCAAGGGACTCGATGTGTTGCCAAAGTCGGCGTTGGAGCCGATGATGTTCTGCGGCAGGGCATTGATCACATCGGTGATGTCGGTATGCCCCTGCAGCTGAATTTCCTGACTGCTGACGACTGCCGTCGGACTCGTTGCCGCGATGTTCGCCGGCACCGGAATGCGCGATCCGGTGACGACGACCTCTTGCAGCGTCGGCACGGGTTCAGCGCTGGTAGCGGGCGCCTGCTGCGCAATGGCAGGCGGTTCCATGGCGGCCATGCACACAAGCGCCGGCAACGTAAACGCCCATCCCTTCACAAGCGATCTG
Organism: Steroidobacteraceae bacterium; assembly: GCA_049510875.1. GTDB lineage: Bacteria > Pseudomonadota > Gammaproteobacteria > Steroidobacterales > Steroidobacteraceae > Bog-1198. The sequence continues at coordinate 13,682 of JBEKYO010000117.1, read as the reverse complement.
ACGCTGATTAGCTTCCGCATTCTCATTTTAGTCTCCCTGCAAAGTGAGTCCGCCCATGGCAGCGCGCCTGCCATTGCGAAGACTCCCGTTGTGTTGTCGCGACATGACCATCAAACGAACGCCGCACTGATGCGGGTGGACGATAGCCGCCCGTCAACCGATGAGTATGAAAATGGGATGAATGCCGCTCGCAGCGTGATGAAGGCTGCTGGCTAATGCACGAAAGTCAGCTGTCCAATCTGTGCGGTACTTTAATGCGCGGCAGGCTCAGCACTTCCTTGTGCGCTCCCGTCAACACAACGCGCGTCTTTTTTCAGCGCAAGGATGGTGAGGCATTGGACCTTAATCCCTCATGTCAATTTGTCTTGTCGAGAGCTAAAATAGGAGTGAACTAGGAGATCCTTTATGGCCATTCACACACGCGTAGTCGCAGCCGTTGCCGCTGGGCTACTATTCGCGAGCGCCGCAGCGATCGGCAATGATGCAACGCCGCAACCCGAGAAGCACTCGGCAGCCGCCGAGAATCCGAGCTGCCTGATTCATACCGGGAGTCGGATTGCCGTTCCGGGGAAGTGCCGCGGAACGGGTCGTTCCTACACGAGCGATGACATAAAACGAACAGGTAAAACCACCGTCGCTGGAGCGTTAGCCCTGCTGGATCCTGCGATCACCGTCCATCACTAGCTGGCGGTCGGCTGGCCCCGAGGAACAGAGCTGGAACTGCTTCAAATACCGAAGCAAACTCGGGCTGGATATCGCCATCGAGGCGCTGCGTTTCGCACGGAGCGAAAACGAATCAGCAACCGGGAAATCCTCCATTTCGCACGTCCGCTGCGCCGGGTTCGGATCATTAGCCCGTACCTCCCTGCGTAATGGTTCGGTGATCGATCTGAAGAATCCGATTACCCGATTACCCGATTACCCGATTGGACGAATTGACTTTCATTTCCTTGACAAACTCCCACACCTTGGAGATCACGACCGATCCTTCGCCGACCGAGGATGCCACGCGCTTAACCGAGCCTGCACGCACGTCGCCCACCGCGAAGATACCGGGAAGCGAGGTGGCGAAGGGCGAAGATGCGGATGCCTCGCCCGAACCGGTGATCACGAAACCCTTGTCGTCGAGTTTCACAAGACCAGAGAGCCATTGCGTATTCGGCGCGGCGCCAACCATGATGAACAGCGCGCGAGTGTCGATGCGGCGGGTCGCCCCGGTCTTCACGTCACGAATGGTCAGGGCCTGGAGATGCGAGGCGCCATGCAACGCGCTCACCTCGGCGCCATACTCAATCGTGATTCCGGGGTCTGCGGCGAGCCGGCTGGAGAGGTAGCTCGACATCGATGCTGCCAGCGACGCCCCGCGAACCAGCACGCGCACGCAGCTCGCCGAGCGGCTGAGAAACATCGCTGCTTGCCCCGCCGAATTGCCGCCGCCAACGATGACCGCCTCGGTTTCCTTGCAATAGCGCGCCTCCATTTCGGTCGCGGCATAATAAACGCCGGCGCCTTCAAAGTCGGCCAGGCGCTCGAGCGGCGGCCGTCGATACTGCACGCCGGTCGCGACCACCACGGCTCGGGCACGAACGCGCTGTCCGTTGTCGAAGGTGGCGCAGAAGCTCTGATCCGAGAGCTTCTCCAGCAGCGTCACCCGTCGCGGCATCGCGAAGCGCGTTCCGAACTTCATTGCCTGAACCTCGCCGCGCCAGACCAGGTCCGCACCGGAAATGCCGGTCGGGAAGCCCATGTAGTTCTCGATGCGGCTGGAGGTACCGGCCTGGCCGCCGATCGCAATGTCTTCCACGACCAGCGCGCACAGACCTTCGGCTCCAGCATAGACTCCCGCAGCAACCCCCGCGGGCCCGCCACCCACGATCAGCACGTCAAACGCCTCGTCGTCGCGGAAGTCGAGATGCAGGCCCATCAGTCGCGCAACCTTGTCCGGCGTGGGATCGGTCACGAGAACGTTTCGCCCAAATATCACAGCTGGCTCCCCCGGAGCAATCGCGCAGCTACGCGCGGTCGCCTCGGCTTCAGCACTTCGCAGCGGCAAGGAACTGTAGGGAATACGGTTGCGGCTGGCAAACTCTGCGATGCTGCGCACGTTGCGGTCCTCTTCCTCGCCAATCAATCGTAGGACGCCGTCGCGGGTGTCGAGTTGGCGCCGGCGGCGCGCAGAAAATACCGTGATGATAATGTCTGACATCTCCGGGATTTGAGACATCAGCTTCAGCATCGGTTCGCGCGGCACCTCGATCACGCGCGTTTCCCGAACCGCCCGCATCGGCAACGACCAGGCGCCGCCGTTCAAAAAGGCGATCTCGCCCATGAACTGTGTCGGTCCCAAGGTGGTCGGCAAATGGCGCTCGTCGGTATAGGGATTGACGACCTCTATCTCGCCGTCCTCGACATAAACAAAGCGATCCACCGGTTCGCCGGGTCTTGCGAGAAACGTACCCGCGGGATAGGTGGCGATCGTGCCCGCCTCACGCAACGCCTGAACGTGAGAGGCGGCCAGCGGGGTTCGCTGCATTTGGCGTAAATCGCCGCCGATGGTTTCCATGGTTCCGCTCGTCCCCTTTATGGCTAGGCTCGGCCAGTTACACGCCAGTTTGGAGAGACCGCGGCAGATTTTCAAGGTATAGGACAGGACGACCCGGTGGCGCCCTCTCAAATTAGGCCGCTACCGACAACTCTGCTTCAACCGACGACTGGCCTCCCCAATGCGAACTCAACGCGAAGTACTTCGGGCTGTGGACGAGCCGATTGGCGCGCGCCGGAACCGTGGCTTCGCCGGCGACTGAGGCGGACCGGTTTGTGCCTGGCGAGAACGCCCGAACTCAAGTCCCGTGAGCCCGGGCGTCGTGTTCAAGCAAGCAGATCCCAATTTGCCGACGGCCTGAGGCGACAACCCGAATTACAGAAGCTCGCGAATTCCGGGTCGAGCAAGAGCATCGTGTTCGATGGCACACCCCGCACTGTAGGCGACTTCAAGATGTCGTGCATGAACGCCGGGTTCAAACGCGGAATCGGTTAGTAACTCAATACGAATCGGATCGACTCCACAGTACCCGAGCACTCCGTATCTCCATAGATGCTCGATCTCTTTGCGATACCCCCAGCGCTTCAACTGATTATCCGATGCCCCCATTGGAATTAGCATAGTGCAGGGACGCGCTGCGAGTAAGCTTCCCTCGGGATCATGTTGCCATTGATATGCCCACCCAGCGGACCAAACCCGGTCGAACCAACCCTTCATCATGGCGGGCGGTCCGTACCACCACATCGGGAAGACCAAGCACAGTGCGTCCGAGCGCTCGACACGAGCCTGTTCAAGCCGGACATCATCCGGCATTGCAACCCCATTGAACTGCTGTAGATCACGCTCTGTCAGGATCGGATCGAAATGTTCGGCGTATAGGTCGGCAAATTCTACGGAATGCCCAACCGATTGGGCTCCTTCCACAAAGCGCTTCGCCACTGAATGCGAGAAAGAGTTAGGGTTCGGATGGCAGAGGACTGTGAGAACGTGCATGTCTCGCCTTGATATCGGGGTTACTGGCTTCAGGTTAATCAAAAAGAGTCGCCATGAGACGCTTGGTCGCGCTCGTTACCATGATCGATCGGGCCGCGCATGCTGGTGGGCCAATTTCGCTGAGCTTCTCAGCTAGCATACCGGAGGGATTTCGCAATTGAGCAGCCATTTCAGCGGGACGGGTAGCAATGGGCCCGATAGGGCTACGTTGCAACCGGGCCGGTCAGCCATGGGAAATGAGAAATCCACCATCTTGACATCAAGAGCGAAGGTCACCTATGGACCCTTCGGAGTCCGTACCATAGCCTCCGTCCTACACAGCGATCAACGTCTGGTGAATCATTGGCGCAACCGAACGAAAAGCAATACAAGCAAAATATGAGCGCGGCCCTTTCGCTACTCGCCAGAGTGGCGGACTGCGTGGGTGATGCGGCGTTTTACGGCGAGTTGCTCAGAGCCTTTGGTAAGCACCTGGGAGCGGACCTTTCCATGGTCATGCGCTACTCGCGCCGCAATGCCCCCGAATACCTCATTCACGATGGATTGGAATCAGGCCACATGGAATTGTACTTGCGGGGGCTCTACCGCGTTGATCCGATCTACAGACTATGCCGGCGACGACGAGTGCAAGGGGTCAAAGATCTTGCCGCCGTGAGTACGCCGGCGGATCGATCCGGTGACTACTTTAACGTCTTTTTGAGACTGACCGGCATGGCCGATGATCTCGTCATGCTGTTACCAGTCGATGTGGAAACCTGCGTCGGCGTCGTTTACGAGCGAAAGACGCTATTTAGATCCTATGAGATCGCGGAAATGCGAGCCCTGTTTCCACTCGTCGAGAGCCTACATCAGTTACATCAGCGACTGAGCCGCACGCAAAGTCCGCCAAACGCAGGGGGGCGTGGCCGACACGAGATGGGAGTTTCCGAGCCGGGATTGCTGCCAATCGACCACAAAACGGCGCTAGGCTCCTTTTTGCGGCACGAACTCACACCACGCGAGCGCGACATTGTGCATCTCATCTTGATGGGCTATCCCAACATCAAGATTGCCGAGCGGCTGAAATTAAGCGTCAATACTGTGAAGAATCACAAAAAGCGGATGTATCTGAAGCTTGACATCAACACCGAGCGCGAGCTGTTCCTGGCGTTCGTAAACTTTCTCATAACCGGGCACGTTGGAAAAGGACCCTATGGGGTCCATTGGCAATAACGCCGGTATGCGTGATCCTATGCCTTGGGCAACTAGGGAGTCGGCAATGGGAGAAAAAGGCGGCATGACTACACAGGCTCAATTGAACGAGTATCAGGATGCGTTCAATAGACGAGATCTATCTGCGGCGTTGATGTTATTTGCCGAGCATGCGGTTTTTGAGATGCCGTTGCTGGGGCAACGCCTTTTCGGCAAACGCGAGATAGCAATTGGCCTCCAGAGAATATTTGAGGTGACCGAATCGGCGCAAATTCATTTTGCGCGCGTGAAAGAGTCAAGAAACCTGGTCATCGCCGAAGGTCGACTGCAGGCGAAGTTGCATCGGGATGCGCACGCGGTGGAGATTCCGCTGGCTGTCGTTCTCGAGGCTCAAAAGCATGACATTCGGCGGCTCTCGACCTACCTGGATGCGCGGCCCTATCGGCTTTGGACCGACGGCACCCTATTCGCATCAACCCAGGCATCTCACTAATTATAAGGTGTAGCGATGTTGAGCCAATTTACCGCCGGGAACTTGCTCCGGGCCTATTGCGATGCGTTTCGACGCCAGGCAGGAGATGAAATTGAAAATCTTTTCGCGGAGGATGCGGTGCTTGATCTTCCGCTGCTTGACGGTCGAGTCGTTGGTAAGAAGGCGATTGGCGCGGAGGTTAAAACGGCGATTCGCGGCCTGAAAAAAATCAGTGTAATACTCGAGAATACCATCGAGACCGACACGGAGGCGTTCGCCGAAGGTATTTTTTGCGCCGAGCACGTTGGCATTCACCCCTTGGTGGACGGGACTCCCATTCGGCTCGACTTTCGGTTCGTGGCTACCGTAACAAGCGCCGAGGGCAAGATAACAAGGTGGGTGGAGTATTTCGACACGAAGCCGCTGAAGCCTCGGGAGCGCACACATCTATACCCCATTTCGCGCCGCTCGGCCTACTGGGGCGGGACCGCAAAGGCGGGCGTTGCTGAATTCATGGTCTATAACCACACTTACCTGCCATTGGTTTATCACCACTCTCCGGCGGAGGAATATGCTGCGCTCACGGAACGCGTCACGCTTTGGGACGTGGGTGGGGAACGACAGACAAGGATTCGTGGGGTGGACGCCACCCGCTTCGCGCAATTGCTCACGACCCGCGATCTTACGAAGCTCAGGGTGGGGGATTGTAAGTACACCTTGGTGTGCGATCCGCAGGGGAAAATCCTCTGCGATCCTGTCCTTCTATATCCATGGGAAAATGTGGTCTGGTTGTCGCATGGTGACGTCGACCTCACCCTATGGGCGATGGGTGTCGCCATGAACAGTGGTCTTGAAGTGGAGATCGATGAGCCCGACGTGGAGCCGGTTCAAGTGCAAGGTCCCAAATCCTTGGACATGTTGCATAATCTTGTCGAATCACGCGTGGATAGTCTCGGCTTTTACAAGTGTGTCGTGACCAAAGTGGCCGGCATCGATGCCGTTGTTTCGCGAACTGGCTGGAGTGGGGGACTTGGGTTCGAGATATTTCCACTCTCCAGCAAGCACGCGATGCCGCTCTGGGATGCGCTAATTGAGGCGGGCCGTCCCTACGGGCTGATGGTCACGGGACCCAACGTGGTTCGCGCTGTCGAAAAGGGCGTCACGGACACCGCTTATTACTCCAACTCCGGCATGAACCCTTACGAAGCCGGCCACGGGCGACTTGTGGATCTGGAGAAAGGCGAGTTCGTTGGTCGGCCGGCCTTGCGCAAGGTGGCGGCGGAGGGCGCGAAGCGAAAAACGGTCGGCCTGTTCATCGATGGGGAATTACCCAATCTTGAATGGTATTGGCCCCTCGAGGACAAGAAGGGTAACGCGGGTGAAGTACGATGGGCAGTGCATTCATTCGCACTGAACCGACATATTGGCATTGCCATCGGAGACGCATCGCTAGAACTCGGGGACGTGGTTCAAATCACGCATCAGGCGGGCACTACGCAAGCGACTGTGACCAAGATACCGTTTGTGGACTAGAAGGGACATGCGCCATACCTATGTGAACGGGCAGGCATGTATGAGCGCGCCGACGCCTGGCGATGCTGCCGCCACGTTGAACCGGCGCCTCGGCGGATTCTCCGCAGCGCTCTTCGGGCTTGCCTACATCTGCCCAACGTCGGTCATTAGCACTTTCGGCATACTGGCCACAGGCACGGGTGGAGCCGTGGCCTCTGCATACTTGATCGCGACTACCGCAATCTTGCTCACCGCCATTAGTTATGCGCGGATGGCCGCCTGTTACCCGCAAGGAGGGTCCGCTTATGCCTATGTCTTTCGCACGGTGAATCCGTCAGCGGCGTTTCTTGTGGGATGGATACTGGCATTAGACTATTTCTTTGTGCCCATGGTGATTTGTCTTTTTACGGCAAAGGCCTTCGAAGTAGTACTACCAGGCGTCTCCTATCGTGTTTGGGTGCTCGTCATTGCATGTTCCACGACCTTAATCAACCTGCTTGGCATCAAGATTGCGAATAGGGTAAATCTGACGATCATGATGGCGCAGCTCGCGGTCCTCGCTGTCCTCATTGTAATGTGCTATCGGTTTCTCGGTGTCCAGAATCCCGCGACTGTCGGGGGGGCGCTGACGCCGTTTGTCGGAATGCATTCGAGCTTCAAAGTGATACTCGGGGGCGCGGCGGTGGCCGCGTATTCTTTTCTCGGCTTCGATGCAGTCACGACTTTGTCAGAAGAGACGCGCGCGCCCACACGGAACATTCCTATCGCAACCGTATTTGCGGCGGCGGCAAGCGGTGCCATATACATCGTCACATCCTATCTAATGGTCCGCGTCCATCCGAGCACCAACTTTAAGGATGTTGATAACGCAGGGTATGAGGTCGTCGCTCTGGTCAGTGGCCAAGGTTTTCTTCTGATTTTCATCATCGTAATGATTGCGTTCATCGCATCTGTTATGTGCGCGCAGGCAGGTTCCTCGCGGCTTCTATTTGCGATGGGGCGCGATGCCGCACTGCCCCGCGTGTTTGCACGCCTTAATCCGCGATTCAGAACGCCGGATTTTAATATAGCGTTGACAGGTGCGGTCATGCTGATCGGCCTCGTGGTCGATGTCGATACCGCCGCTTCCTGCGTCAATTTCGGTGCGTTCAGCGCCTTCGCGTCAGTGAACCTATGCGTGATCTACGATCACCTTGGCGGCCGGCGCGTTTTGCAGGGCGGGGCCAGCAAGGTGTTACTGGCGGGAGCCGGCGCGGGCGCCGCGATTTGGCTATTGTGGAGTTTGCAAAGGACCGCCCTCGTTGTGGGATTGATATGGTTGACGGGGGGGTGTGCCTACCTGCTCGTGCGCACGCGACGAAGATCGGCGAGCGCACGCTCATCCAAATTGGCAAAGCTCAGTGGTTGATTTCGAACGCCCTACCGGGCACATAGGTAACTTTCTGGCATTTGCGGAGCCGCCGGCCGTATCAGCATGCTAATCGTGTGCCCTTTGAGATCGAGAGTAAGCGTGGGGTGTAGGCCGAATTCTAGGTGAACGGTCCGCCGATGCACCGGAACGTTCAGCCTGCTATCAGGATTTCCTGCGCATTCGCCGACCTTTGGTTACAATCGAAGCGCCATGAGATTCTCAATCGTCGTAGCCTGCATCCTGATCTCGACTACAGCTATGGCCGAAAACCCCAATGCATCGAGCGAAGCCAACGCCAAGTTCGCCGCGCTCAGTGAAGAGTTCATTCACGAAACGCTTGCGCTTTCGCCCTCTAACGCCTCCCAAGCCGGCTATCACCAGCACGTCGACCCTAGAACCGGCAAGACCATCGCACTCGATGCGCTCCTCGATGACGTGAGCTCGGCCGGCATGGAGGAACAAAAACGTGCCTACACGCAGTGGCGCGGGCGCTTCCACGCCGAGACTCCAGTCGCCTCCCTCGCCGTCGAGGACGCTGCCGACTGGCAGCTGATAGATGACCAGATAGCTCTCACATTGCTCGAACTGGATCGCATCCAGAATTACAAGCACAACCCCACCTTCTATGTCGAATTACTGGGCGCCGCGCTGTTTCAACCGCTGACCGATGACTACGCACCCGAGAGAACGCGCCTCAGCCACATCCTCTCCCGCCTTGCTTCGGCCCCGCGGTTCCTCGACCAGGCGCGGAGCGAATTGGCCGACGCGGATCCCATTTTCATCAAGGTCGCTATCGAGGAAAATGCGGGCAACATCGATCTGATTCAGAATACGATTGCCTCCGCCGTGCCTCAGGGATCACCGTTGAAAGCTCGGTTCGACAAGGTCGCACCCCCCGCTGTAGGAGCGCTCCAGAGTTTTTCTCGCTGGCTTCAGGAAGATCTGGCGAAGCGCAAGAGCGATCGCACCTGGCGTCTGGGAAAAGAGCTATATGCAGAGAAATTCCGTTTAGTGATGGAAACTCCGGTCACCCCCGACCAGATCCTGGCCGATGCGCAACGCGAACTAACTAAGACGCGTGCCGAAATGCTGCAGATTGCCCTTCCCCTGCACAAGCAGTACTTCGCCGATCACGACGACCATTCGAGCCTTAGCCCGAAGGAACGCGAGAACAAGGTGATTGGAGAGGTGCTGCAGAGGATTTCCGACGATCACCCGAAGCGCGACGACTTGATGCAGACGGTGAAAGATGATCTGGTGGGCATACGACAATTCATCGTCGCCAACAACATCGTCTCGCTGAAATCGCGAGACAACCTTAAGGTTATCCCTACGCCGCTCTTCATGCGCGGCATCTATTCAGTTGCTGGCTTCCACTCCGCCCCACCGCTCGATCCCAACGCCGAGGCCCAGTTTTGGGTGACGCCCATCGATCCGAAGACGCCTGCCGACATAGCCGAGTCGAAGCTGCGCGAGTACAACAACTGGGTGCTGAAGTGGCTCAGCCTTCACGAGGCGCTCCCCGGCCATTACGTCCAAGCCGAACACGCCAACGATATCCAGCCGGTCACACGCCGCCTCGCCCGGGCCCTGTTCGGCAACGGAGCCTACGTCGAAGGCTGGGCCGAGTACTGTGCTCAGGTCATGATGCAACAGGGATTTGCCAACAACGACCCGCGTTACCGTATTAGCTATCTAAAAGTGTGGCTGCGCGCCCTGGGTAATACCGTGCTCGACGTCAGCATGCAGACTATGAACATGACGGACGACCAAGCCATGTCGTTCATGATGAACGACGCCTTCCAGACTCGCGCCGAGGCCGAGGGCAAGTTACAGCGCGCTAAACTCAGCTCGACTCAACTACCGACGTATTACGTGGGTACCAGCGAATGGTGGCACCTGCGGCGCGCCTACGAAGCGGCCAAAGGCAAGGACTTTACGCTCGCCGACTTCCACGACCGCGCCTTGGACCAGGGAGCGCTGCCCGTTCCCTGGTTGGAGAAGATTCTGCTGGCGAAGTGACCGCCTGAGGCGAGGCATGGGGCGCATCCCCGGCACGTTCAGAAATGGGGGCCTGCGTCCGACGCCAGCGAACGCCCAACACGCCCACTACACCCCGGTGCCTTTGGCAGTTGCAAAATCAAAGACTACTGCACTGAATCTGCTGTGCCTGTGCGGGTGTGCGTGAGAGCGGCGAAGGTTTGATTTTTCGAACGGTTCAGAACATTACGGCGTGACCGTATACACCACATTGCTCCTGAGAGTGCCGCCGGGGGTTGTCACTTCGACGGGGCCGGTGGTCGCACCGGTTGGCACCGTAGTGGTGATTTCGGAGTTTGAAACGACCATGAACGTCGCTGCGGTCCCGTTGAGGGTGACGCTGGTCGCGCCCGCCAAGTCAGTTCCTAGAATCTTGACAACGGCTCCCACCTTCCCGGAGGTGGTCTGCGTTTCCACAAATGGGCCGAGACCCACAGACAGGCGAAACACCGTACCGTCGCTGTAGGCGCCGCCGTTAGGGGTTGTCCCGTAGAAGTCCCCATTGGTGGCCTGGATCATCGCCGCAATGGGGAGGGAGCCGTCCGTATAATCGAAGCTGTGCAGCGTGGTCAGCGTGCCAGCGAGGGTGATCTTGAAGACCGAACCATAGTTGTTGGCTCCCCCTTCATTTGTTGTCCCGTACAAGTCCCCATTGGTGGCCTGGATCAGCCCGGCTTCGGGGTATTCGCCATCCGTGCAACCGGTGTTTGAGCAAAAGCTGTACAGCGTGGTCAGCGTGCCACCGGGGGTGATTTTGAAGACCGAGCCAACGTTGTTGGCGCCGCCGTCCGCGGTTGTCCCGTACAAGTCCCCATTGGTGGCCTGGATCAGCCCGCCATAGGGGAATGAGCCGTCCGAACAATCGGTTTTTGAGCAAAAACTATAAAGCGTGGTCAGCGTGCCACGGGGGGTGATCTTGAAGACCGTACCGTCGCCGTTGGCCCCGCCGTGGATGGTTGTCCCGTACAAGTCGCCATTGGTGGCCTGGATCAGCCCCGCAGCGGGGGAGCCGCCGTCCGAACAATCGGTTTTTGAGCAAAAACTATAAAGCGTGGTCAGCGTGCCTTCGGGGGTGATTTTGAAAACCGTACCGTTGCTGTAGGCGCCGCCTGTAAGTGTTGTCCCATACAAGTCGCCATTGGTGGCCTGGAACAGCCCCGCTTCGGGGTACTGGCCGTCCGTGGAATCGAAGCTGTGCATCGTGGTCAGCGTGGTGCCCCCCAGGGTGATCTTGAAGACCGAACCATCGTTGTCGGCGCCGCCGTACATGGTCGTCCCGTACAAGTCGCCATTGGTAGCCTGGATCAGCCCCGCATCGGGGTAGGCGTCGTCCGAATCGAGGCTGGGCAGCATGGTCAGCGTGCCGCCGGGGGTGATCTTGAAGGCCGTACCACCCTCGGCGGTGCCGCCTTCATACGTTGTCCCGTACAAGTCCCCATTGGTGGCCTGGATCAGCCCCGCTTCGGGGAAGCGGCCGTCCAAACAATCGGCTTTTGGGCAAAAGCTGTAAAGCGTCGTGAAAGTCACAGCCTGCGCCGATTGGGTCGTGATTACCGCCAACACCAACACCGCCGCAAACACCGGCGCCACACTCCAACGCGAAATCTTGTTCATCGCCAGCCCCGTATTTCTTTATTGCGCCCTCGACCCAGAGACGCCAGCACGCATTGCGCGCCACAACTCACGTGCAGTCAATACGGGGAATCGGCGGGCGCACCGAAGTGTGTGAAGAATCGAGGGACCGCCACGCCGCGAGTTAACTTAAGCTGGGCTCACGCGGGATAGGTCGGTCGTACATTTGCGTATTTTCGTTGAGCCCTCTTCCGCTTCGACGTTTCATATCAACGCCTCCACAGTAGGCTTCTCCAGAACAGACGCGCAGCGCGTGTCCGAACTGGTCGCTGATGTTGGCGATGTCGAGGTGCTGGTCAACAACGCCGGCATGGCATCACTCGGTGTCCTTGACCCGACCGGGCCGCTCGAAGACATGGCAACGACAACGTGGGCGGGCAGCCTGGACCGCAACCTGACGACGGCCTTTTATGTCACGCGGGCCTGCTTACGCGGGATGAAAGCGCGCAAATCGGGCCGCATCGTCAACGTGTCGTCGACGACAGGACCGGTGACCGGCATTGCGTTCGATGCCGCCTACGCTGCGGCGAAGGCCGGGATGCTGGGCTTGACGCGGGCGCTGTGCCTGGAGGTGGCTCGCCACGGAATTACCGTGAATGCGGTCGGGCCAGGGTGGATCGCGACCGGATCCCAGCCCGAAGCCGATGCACGGGCCGGCCGCGCAACGCCGATCGGCCGCTCCGGCACACCAGAGGAGGTCGCGAGCTGCGTGGCCTATCTGTGTTCGCGCGGCGCAGCGTACCTGACGGGCCAGCTGATTGTCATTGATGGCGGCAACAGCGTCGTCGAGGACAAGGGTCAGTGAAGGGTTCTCGGTCGGCCCTGATCAAAGAGCACTCAGGCTGCGCTCAAATGCCAGCACAGCGCCACGTGTTACAGCAATCTACGCGATGCTAAGCGCAATCTTGCCGATGGCCTGGCCGCTCTCGAGGTAGTCGTGCGCCGCTGCCGCTTCGTGCAACTGAAAGACACGATCGACGACGACTCGCAGCTTGCCCTCGGCCACGAGCACTAGGCCTTGCCGCACGTGCCGCGCCTGCGCGCGTAGCCTTTCCGGCAATCCCCGCCACATCGGCGTCAGCATCATCACGTTGTGGATGGTGAGGTTGGCGTTATAGGCATCGCTGTCGCTCGTATCACCGGGCGTTCCCATCAGAGTCACGACGCGGCCGTAAGGAGCCATTGCTTTGAACGTCTCGCGCATGATGTCCTGACCCACGTTGTCGAACGCCACATCAAGACCTCGCGCACTCGTCCAGTCCATCGCCGCTGCAACGAAATCTTGATCGCGATAGGAAATCGCGAGCTCAGCGCCAAGATCCTTCGCGAGCGCAGCCTTCCTGGCACTGCTGACCGTAGTTGCCACCCGAGCGCCGCGAAGCCTTGCCAGTTGCACGCCGATGTGACCCGTTCCGCCGGCACCCGCATGGATCAATACGAACTCGCCGGTTTTCACATCGCCCCGATCGTAGAGTGATTCCGCCAGCGTAATGAAGACCAACGGTATTGCAGCCGCCGTAACGAAATCCACCTCTGCGGGAATGATCGCAAGGACATCCGCGGGAATGACCGCGTATTCCGTATAGGTACCGTATGTGGCACCTATGCCGCCGTAGCAGAAACAGACACGATCGCCGGGTTTCACGCCGGCGACCTCGGCGCCGACCGCCTCGACTATCCCGGCGCCGTCATGACCGAGAATGAATGGGCCAGGCCGTTCGACGTAGCCACCCAGCCGCCGGAAAAAAACATCGGCAGGGTTGACGGATGCTGCTCGTAGCCGCACCAGCACATCGCCGCTGGCCGCCGGCCAAGGAAGCGGCACGTCCCGCAGTTCGAGGACATTGGATCCTCCCTTCCCCGCTGCGACGATAGCTTTCATGCTCAAG
>JBEKYO010000116.1:0-14589 GCA_049510875.1 Steroidobacteraceae bacterium | reverse complement strand
ACGGCGACCGGACAGATCTCCACGCAGGCCATGCAGGTGCGGCAGGACCAGAGGGTTTCCTGCGCCACCTGGCCCGGCGCCTTGCCGTGCACGTCGAGTTCCGCCGCCGCCGGGATGGCGCCCGATTCCAATGTGGCCTTCGCAAAGTCACGCAGGCTCAATATGACGTCGCGCGGCGACAGGGGCGCGCCCACCGCCCGGGCCGGACAGGCTTCGTGGCAGCGGCCGCACTTGGTGCAGGCATCCAAGTTGAGCAGCTGCTTCCAGTTGAAATCGGTGATCTTGGCGACGCCCGGTTGCGCCTGCGATTCCGGTATGCGCGCCAGGCGCTGCGCGGCTTGCGGGTCGCGCACCAGCAGAGAGGCGGCCGAGGTGAAGATGTGCTTGACCTTGGTGAACGGAATCAGCGCAATGAACGCGAGCGCGATCAGTCCGTGGAACCACCACAGACCATGGCGCAACAGCGCGCCGCCGTGCTCGCTCATGCCGAGCGCGCGGCAGGCTTCCGCGATCAGGGCGCCGACCGGCGACCACCACCGCGTATCCCAGACGTCCACGCGCGCCTGCAGCCACACCAGCCGGGCGGCCTCGAGAAGAAATCCGGTGGCGCCGATCACCACCAGGGACCACAGGAACGCCCAATCTTCGCGCCGATACTGCGGCCGGTCGAAATCAGGGTCCCCGGGCGCGCGGTCCGGGCGGGCGTAGTCGAGCTTGGGCAGGCGCAGCCAGCCGCGCCGGTACATCATGTACACGAGGCCGCCCAGGAGTGCGACGCCCGCCAGGTCCAGCACCAGGGAGAAGATCAAATAGAACTCCCCCTGCCAGAACCGAATGCCGAACAGCGGCTCGAGAATGTCGTACTGCAGGGTGATGGTGGCGGTGCCGATGAACAGCAGCGCGAAGCCGTAAAAGATCAGGCGGTGCGCCGCGCCTGCCGCCGGGTCGCGGCGGGCGATGGTGCGGTGACTCGCCACCTTGCCGATCATGTCGGCGAGACGTGCCCGCAAGCGGCCGCCGATCTCGACGGCCGCGCCCCGGCGGTACTTGCGGATCTGCACATAGACGCCGTACCCGAAGAGCGCGATGGCCGCGTACCCCAGCACGTAGAAAAGCCGCACTTCGGCCGCCGAAAACTCCTCGAACAGGATTCGCGTGACAGCGTCGGTGCGGCTCACGGTCAGGTCTTGTACTCGAGTTCGAAGTTGCCGCCCGGCAGATGGGCGGTGCCCCACACGGCGGTCTCGCGCTTGTAGGGCAGCGGCAATTGCGCATTGGCTTCTTCGATTTCGCGCGCCAACCGGTGGCCCGAGAACGTCGCGTCCGCGATCAGGCGCGGCGCCTCGGCATCTCCGATGATGTAGACGCCCTTGATGCCGTTCGCCTGCCATTCGCCCTGCCGTGCCTTGATGCCGCGGTACAGGCCGTCGTTCGAATGACGGCCGGTCACCAGCACCAGCGAATCGAACTCCACCCAGCGATGGCTCTTGTTCGGTTCGCGGGGCAAATGACCGACGCCCCGGTAGGTGCGCTTCGAGCCGTCGCCCCAGATGTCGTACACCTCGAGCCGCCCCTTCTCGATTTTCGCGCTGAATGCGTTGTGGATTTCCTTGATGTGCAGCTCGTGCATGCGGCGCATCATGTTCGGATATTCGAGCGTGAAGTGCATGTAGTTGGCGAGGTGCACGCCGGTGACCACGGTCACGTCGTGACCCGCCACGGCCAGCTTTTCCGCAAGGCTCGGCGCCATGAAATACGTGTCGGCGTTCAGGATCACCACGCGCTTGCCGATGCTCTTACCGCCCCCGAGTACCTGTTCCGGCGTCAATTGATCGCTCTGCGATGCATCCGCGCCCGGAATCGGATCGTGGGTCAGGCAATTCGTGCCGTCGGTGTTCCACGACGATCCGGTGGCGATCACGATGCGCTCGGCGCCGTAGCCGAGCGCCTGGTCGACCGTCATCGGCTTCTGACCCAGGGCCACCTGGCTTTGCTTGTTCTTCTTGACCAGTTTGTTGATCTGCAGCTCGCGGTAGTCGCGATGATAGCCCCACTCGCCGAGCCCGGGCAGCGTCGCGACCGAGTTCACGTGGCCGCCGATCTTGGCGGCGGTGTCATACAGGTGAACGGTATAGCCGCGCTCCAACAGCACGCGGGCGCATTCGCCGCCCGAGGGTCCGGCTCCGACCACCAGCACCGAATCGTCGGAACCGCGCTTCGGAAATTTCTCCGGGTGCCAGCCGCGGCGGTATTCCTCGCCGGCGGTGGCGTTCTGCGTGCAAATCATCGGCGGTCCGCCGATCTCCCAACGCGAGATGCAGACGTTGCAGCCGATGCACACGCGGATGTCATCGTAGCGGCCTTCTTCGATCTTCTTCGGCAGCCACGGATCGGAAATCGAGGGGCGGGCGGCGCCGATGATGTCGGCGATCCCCTTGGTGACGATTTCCGTCATTTTCTCAGGATCGGTGAAGCGGCCCACCCCGAGCACGGGCTTCTTCGCCACTTGCTTGACGAAATGCGTCCACGGCACCTGATGGCCCTGCACGTAGAAGCGCGACGGACCGGCATCTTCGCCCCACTCGGCGATGTCCCCGACGTCGACGTCCCACAGGTCGACCAGCGGGTCGGCCATCGAAACGAACTTCATGCCGTCCCGCTCCACTTCGACGCCCGCATCGCCGTACAGCGTGTCGACCGCGAACCGGGTCGCGATGGCGCAGTCGTGACCCACCGCGCGCCGCACTTTTTCCAGGCTTTCGAGCCAGAAGCGCGCGCGGTTCTCGAGCGATCCGCCGTAGCCGTCCTTGCGTTTGTTGTAGTAGGGCGAGAGGAACTGCAGCGGCAGGTACGAATGAGCGCCGTACACGTAGATGATGTCGAAACCGGCGTCGCGCGAACGCAAGGCCGCGTCCACGTAGTACTGCTGCACCATGGCGATATCGCCCTCGTCCATTTCCTTGCAGTAGGTCAGCGTCTCGAATTCCGAGGCGTACTGGCTGGGTCCGCGCGGCGTGGCGCGCGATTCCATGCACGGGGCGTGCGAGCCGCCATACCACAATTCGACGCCGGCCAGGGCGCCGAATTTGTGGATGTGATCGGTCATGGCGCGCAAATTGCGCACGTCGCCCGCGTCCCAGATCCGCGCCGACAGGCGGTGCGTGTCGTCGGATTCCGGATGGATGGAGCAGTATTCGGTGTTGATGCCGGCCCAGCCGCCCTCGGCCTTCAAGGAGCGATGCGCGGCCTGGAAGCCGGGCTTGTCCGAGCCCGCGCCAATGCAATGCGGCACCTGATAGAAGCGGTTGCGCAGAGTCTTGGGTCCGATCTTGATCGGTTGAAACAAAATGTCGTGTTTTGGATCGCGCGCCATACCTTTAGATCCTCTGTTGCGATATTCGTTGTGTGGTAGTTTTGCCGCGGGAGGGACCAGCGCCTCCAGGCCGAGGGAGTCGTATCATAGGAGCAGCCCGCCACGCCCGCCAGTCACCACGCCGGGCCGACCGGCGCGAGTGCGCGGTTGAGGTGGGCAGGAGCGCAGCATCGGAAATAAATATCATGCTAGTTACTGTAGTGCAAATTAATTGCGTGCGGTGTAAATTGCAAACAAAGTCGAGGCTCGCGTGGCGCGTTTTTCCAAGAAGTCGATCTCAGGCGCCGGTGCTCCCGGCAGTGTGACTCCCGCGGCCGCGGCACCCAATGTCGGGCGGCAACTGGGCGCCATTGCGCGGCGGGTGCGAGAGGGCCAGGGGCTCACGCTCACGGATGTCGCGACGACGGCGCGGATCAGTGCCGGGATGCTGAGCCGGCTCGAGACCGGTCATGTCACCCCAAGCCTCGAGACGCTGGTCGCGTTGGCGGCCGCGCTCGGCGTGCGGCCGGCGCTGCTGCTGCAGGATGTCGGCGGCGATGAAGAGGGCGCGCAGCGAGTGCCCGCCGGTCAAGGCCTCGAAGTGGTTCGGCGCGGCACGCGCCGCGGCCATACCTACCACTTGCTCGCGGCGCAGCGCGGCCCGAACAAATCATTCGAACCCTTTCTCGTCACCTTGACCGACAAGAGCGAGGTGTTTCCGGGCTTCCAGCATCCCGGAACGGAGTTCATTTATATCCTGTCGGGGTCGCTGACGTATCGTCATGGCAGTCACAGCTATCCGCTCGCGCCCGGCGATTCCTTGAGTTTCCGCGGCGACGTCCCGCATGGCCCGGAGCGGCTCGGCAAGGTACCGATTCGAATGCTGTCGGTGATCATTTACGACGAGAAACCCTAGGACGAGAAACCTTGGGAGCCTGGGCGGCCGGATCGTGCACGCACCCCAACCTTAGGGGCGGGGGGCGTGACCCGGTTCGGCCGGCCGACCTATTTGCGGGGGCAAAATGCTGCGCCGCGCCAATGTCGGGGCCGCCGCCGATCCTATAGCTCCCTATCGAGGGGGAGCATCGACAGGAATTTGACCTTCAGTCTCTGCCAGCCGCTGCGCGCCGGTTCGATGCGGCGATGGACCACCGTGCCGGCCGCTTCGCTGGTCCACACCAGGTGCCCCGCGCCGGCCGGCGCGTCGCTGAGCGCGTACGCGTTCTCGAGCCGCGTCAGCTCATCGAAGCGGGCCGCGATCTCCTGCGACAACTGCGGGCTGTCGATGATGAGCCCGATCTCGGTGTTGAGGTGCTTGGAGCGCTGGTCGTAGTTCATGGATCCGACGAACAGCGACTTGCGGTCGAATACATAGAGCTTCGCGTGCAGGCCGTAATTTCCGTAGCGCGATATCGCCGTGGCTTCACCGCTGCCCGTGGTGTTCCCGAGCAGCGCGCGCACCTCGTGCAGTTCCACGCCCAGGTGCAGTAACTGCACCCGGAAGCGCATGTAGCCCGATTGCGCCGCGAGGCTCGGCGTCGACTCGAGCGAATTGGTCAGCACGCGCACCCGGGCATGGCGATCGCGCTCGGAGGCGAGCGCGGCCAATTCATCCGGCGAGGGAACGAAGTAGGGCGTGAAGATCAGGAATTCGCTGTCGACCCGCTTCGCCCGCTCCAGTACGGCCGTGGCGATCAGCCGCCCCGGCGCGGCGCCCTTGACCACCTCTTTCTTGTCCGGGCTGTCGAAGGTCAACTGCACGGGCGCCCAAATCAAGGGGGCGCGGCCCGAGATGATGTCGGCCAGCGGGGCATGCGGCGGCGCCGGCGCGGCAGCGCCGTGCTTGGCGTCGAGGTCGTCCCGGTAGCGTGCCAGCGCGGCCAGATACGCCGAGAAGGCGCGCTCAGAGGTGTCGGGCCGGTCGATTGCCGGCGCCGGCACGGCCATATCGCCGTTCCAGAATTCGTCGAACACGGCCGACAGCCGCTGCACCACGGGTCCCGCGGCCACCACATCGTCATCACAGAACTGGGATGCGGGATCGATCTGAAAATATTGATTCCCGATATTGCGCCCGCCGATGATGGCGGCGGCATTATCGGCGACCATCATTTTGTTGTGCATGCGGTAGTCCAAGCGGCCCTTGTGGAACAGGACCTCGGCCGCGCGCCGCATTTCATTGTGCCCGCGATAGGAGAGTGGGTTGAAGATGCGGACCTCGATGCCGGGGTTCGCCGACAAGGAGAGAATTTTCTCGTCGCCGGCGAGGGTATCGCCGTCGTCGACCAGCACCCGGACGCGAACGCCGCGATCGGCGGCGCGCAGCAGCGCGAGGGCGATGAGGTTGCCTGACTCGTCGGCGCGGAAAATGTAGGATTGAACGTCGAGCGTGTGCTGCGAGGCATCGATCAACTCGACGCGCGCGGTCAGTCCGTCGATGCCGCGCGACACCAGGCGAAAACCGGATTTGCCGTCATGGGCCCGGGCCGCGGGCTCGAAGGTCTGCTTGAGGGCGGTCTCGACCGAGGGATCGAACGCGCGCGACGGCGGTTTGGGCAGCCGCGCCTGCGGCGGCGTCGACGCGCAGCCGGCTGCGAGAACGACCCCGAGCACCACAATCACGAAAACTCGCATCAGGCGCGTAGTTTACTACCGTGGCGGCGCGCCAAACCTCGAAATGACGCCAACGCTGCCTTGTCCGAGAATGCGCGTTTGGGAATGGCATGAATCAGATCCGTTCCCTGCAGCAGCAGCAGGACGCGTTCGTTTTCCTTGAGCCGCTGAACCTGCGCCCACCGGATGCGTTCCGTCAGGGCGCCCGCCGGTTGAATGGTCACGCCGTCGTCATCCCAGGATGCGGCGATGGGGTGGCGCAGCGTGGGATTGCGGCGGAATGCGGCGAAGGCGGCTTCCTTGACCTTGCCGATTTGGATGAGGCGAAAGGCGCCCAGGCTCGCGGTGAGTCCGATGAGCAGCGGCAGGGAGCTGAAGCTCCAGGGCGAGGCCGACCCGGCGAGCAGCACGGCGATCGCCGCCGAGAACAACGACAATTCACGCCGCGGCCGAATGCCGATGGCGAGCAGCCGCGCAGAGGCCACGTCCGCGGGGTCCAAGGTGAATTCAACCGCGGTGAGCATCGTTCATTGATGCGCAGCGGCCTCCTGCGCTCGATAGGCCACCCAGGCTTGCTCGATCAGGTAGGCGTGGATGTCGTCCGCGTCCTCGTCGCTCAGAATGTCGTCGAAGCGCTCCATTCCGGCCGGCGCGAGCGCGCCGTGCAGGACGATATCCTTGAACTGGGCGTGCAGTCCGGCGTCGAGCTTGCGCAGATCGGGTGTCACGTTCAGCCCGAGGACGTGGCAGCGGGAACACTCCTCCACGAACTTGATTTCGCCGGCGTGGATCGCGTCCGCGCCGGCGGTTTGCTGCGGCGGCTTGTCGAATGCCGTGGCGAGGCGCGCCGGCGGTTTCGGCACCGCGCCGCCGCCCAACTTGAAGGCGATGATACGATTGATGTTTTCGTGCTTCACGGCGGCGCTGCTCGGCGGTATCTCGCCCTCGGCGATCCCGGTGCCGCCGTAGCCCACTTGAACGGCCACATATTGCACGCCGTTCACGGCGTAGGTGGTGGGCGCGGCCATGATATGGCTGCCGGTCTCGATGACTTTGAGCACCTTGCCGGTGTCGGCGGCATAGACGTACAGCGAGCCGTTGCCGCGGCCCTGAAACACGAGATTGCCGGCCGTCGACATGATCCCGCCGTCGTAGCCGCGGATGCCGGATGAGGTCTCGTGTTCCCACACGGTTCTCTGCGCCACGGGGTCCCATGCGCGAATCAGCTCGCGCACGATCTTGGATTTTCTCGCGGCGCGCAGCTCCTTGAGCCCGGGCAGCGGTCCGAACAGATGCTTCAAGTCGGCGGCGTCGTACGTGTCGTCGGGAAAGATGCCGTTGGCGGTGAAGAAACCGTCAAGGAATTTCACGTCCCCGCCGTTATGGACCATGTCCACCCAAACCGCCGACGAGTCGACGACCGGGATGTAGACCAAGTGCGTTTGATCGCTCAAGGACATGGGCATCCAGGTATGCGCCCCGGCCCACGAGGGATAGACATTCTTCGGCGAGGCGTGCCAATCGGCGTCCTGGGTGACGACGGGCCGCCCGGACATCATGTCGACTCCGGCGGCCCAATTGATGTACACGAAATTCTTCGCCGACAGAAGCTTGCCGGTCTTGCGGTCGAGCACATAGAAAAAGCCGTTCTTATTCGCCTGAAGGAGCACATGATGGCGGCTACCTCCGAGGTCGAGGTCGGTGAGGATCAGCTTCTGGGTGGCGTCGAAATCCCACATGTCGTGCGGCGTGGTTTGGTAGTGCCAGGCGAGCCGGCCGGTATCGGCATGCAGCGCCATGATCGAGGCGGTGTACAGGCCGTCGAGCGTCGAGGGTCCGAGTTCGCGCAGGTCATAGGGGGCGGCGTTGGACGTGCCGAAGTACACGAGCTTCAATGACGGGTCGTAGGCGAAGCCGTCCCACGCGGTGCCGCCCAATTTGAAGCGCGCATCGCGCGTCCGGTCCCAGGTCTTCTCGGCCTCGGCCAATTCCGGATTTTCGAGCGGCTCGCCCACGGCCGGCGGAACGGTGTAGAAGCGCCACTTGAACGCGCCCGTCTTCAGATCGTAGGCGCTCACGTAGCCGCGCACTCCGCCGTGTCCCATGTCGGCGCCGGCATTGCCGATCAGCACCACGTCGCCGGCGATCTGCGGGGCGCCGGTGCTGGCGTAGGGCAGCTTGTGGTCGGTGATGGTGTCCGCTTCCCAAAGCTTCGCGCCGGTGGCCGCAGCGATGGCGTGCAGACGCCCGTCGCCGGAGGCGACGTAGACCTTTCCATGCCAGACCGCGACGCCGCGGTTCACCAGGTCGCAGCAGGGATTGCGCCCCGTGAAGAAATCACTGTGCGGGTCGTAGCGCCACAGTTCACGGCCCGTGGCGGCGTTCACCGCATAGACGTAGCCCCAGGTGCCGGAGGTGTACATGATGCCGTCGACGACCACGGGCGTGGCTTCCTGGCCGCGCATCGGGCTGCCCAAATCGTAGTCCCATGCGAAACCCAGGGTTTGGACGGTGGAGGCATTGATGAGCGCCAATGGTGAGTAGTACGTGCCGCCCTGGTCGCGGCCGCCGGCGTACCAATTCTGCGGTTCCGTGTCCGCTGCCTCGAGCCGCGCGGCATCGACGGCTCCGGGCCTGCGCGCGGCTGCCGGCGCGGGCGCGGGCGTAGCCGCGGGCGTGGCCGCGGGCGTGGCCGCGGGCGTGGCCACGCGGCTCGCGGCGCCGGCCGCAAGCATCAGAACCGCGCAGCCGAGCAGTCGAGCGGCGGCGCGGGCGGGCATCAGGTAAGGTCGCAAGGCGGTCTCTCCTGGGATGGGAAATCGTATCACGGGTCAAAGCGACGCCGGCCGTTCCGCGTGAGTCGCGGCGACGAACCCGAGCGCCATGAGCAAGAGCACGGCGGTCATCGCGCCGCTGCCAAAGTATTGCATGACCACGCCGGTCGCGGCCGCGCCCACGCTGCTGGCCAGACTCCAGGTGAGCGCGATCAGGCCGGAGGCGCGCAGCAGCGCCGCGCCGCTGAAGCGCTCGCCGCTCGATACCATGGAGAGCGTGTAGACCGACCCGGCCACGCCGCCCAGCAACAAGAGGTAAGCCTCCCACAGGCCGGGGACCGCGATCATCCACGGCAGCAGCGGCAGCAGGACGCACAACGCGAGGCCGCCGAGGCGGTGCATGCGCGCGTGCCCGAAATGGTCCGCCAGCCAGCCCGCCGCGAACTGCAGCGCGGCGTCGCCCACGAACACCAGCATCACCGCGGCCAACGCGCGGCTTTGGCTCGCGGCTCGGTCAAGGGCAAACAGCGGAAGAAAGCTCAAGATGATGTTGTCGAAGGCGGCGAACAGCGCCGCGCCCGCGATGATGGCCGGTGCCGTGCGCACGATGGTCCACCAGGACGCGACGGCGTTCTTCCGGCCGGCCGGCGCAGCGGCCGGATCCGCTGCCCGCGCGGCGTCGCGCGTCGCGCCAATGCCGGGCAACCCGAGCAGGAACACCGCGCCGCATATCACGAACGCGTGCTGCGGCCGACCCGCGAGGGCATCGGTCAACAGCGGTCCCAACATCTGACAGAGGGTGAAACTCGTGGTGTAGATCGCCACCACCCGTCCCCGGACCGCATCGCCGGGCAATGAGTTGATCCACGCCTCGCCGATGACGAACAGCGGCGCCATGGAGACGCCGAACAGCGCGCGCAGCCCGCCCCAGCCCCACAGTGAATCGACGTATTGCAGGCACATCACGGACGCCGCCGCCACGGCAACGCAGCAGAGCATCACGAGGCGCCGGCCGAAGCGCAGCGTCGCCCACGGGGCGGCGAGGGTGCCGCCAATGCCCCCCACGGCGGTGGCGGCCGTCATCCAGCCGACCACTTCGGGTCCGAGACCGCGGGCGGTGAGCGCGAGCGCGGTCAGCGGCAAGGTGCTGCCCACGCCCACGCCGAGCACGGCGACGCTCGAGGTTACCCCGACAAAGTCGCGCCAGAGATGTCGTTCGAGCATACGCGGCCGGCGCTGGGAGCCTGTCTGAGTAATCTGCGTGAGTCGCGTGCTTCAGCCCGGCTTGCGCCCATGTCGGCCCGCGCGGCGACGGCCGCCGGTGTAAGATTTTGGCGCGGCGTGCGCGTCATCGAGGCCATTGCGCAATACGCAAATTAATTTGCTCCACAGTTAAAAATCGTGCTTATATTCGCACATGTCAACCCTCCGCTGAAACTGCATGCCCTACCGATTACTGCGTTTCGGCTGGTCGCGCAAGCACCCGGAACCCCGGATGTTTTCGCGGCACGACTCGTTGAAGCCGGCCTACGATGTCGTCATCATCGGCGCCGGCGGCCACGGGCTGGCGAGCGCGTACTACCTGGCGCGCGATCACGGCATTCGAAACGTCGCGGTATTGGAAAAAGGCTACATCGGCGGGGGCAATACCGGGCGCAACACCACCATCATCCGCTCGAACTACCTGACTCCCGAGGGCGTCAAGTTCTACGACGAGAGCGTGCGCCTGTGGCAGGATCTGGGCCAGGATTTCGACCTGAACCTGTTCTATTCGACGCGCGGCCACTACACCCTCGCGCACACCGATTCGGCGCTGCGCACCATGCGCTGGCGCGCCGAGGTCAACCGGCACTTCGGCGTGCGCTCCGAAGCGGTGGACGCCGCGTTCGTCAAGCGCGCCATCCCGTCGATCGACATGAGCTGCGGCGGGCATGCGCCCATACTCGGCGCCTTGTTCCACGAACCCGGCGCCATCGCGCGCCATGATGCGGTGGCGTGGGGTTACGGCCGGGGAGCGGACCTGCGAGGCGTGGAAATTCATCAGCAGACCGAGGTCACCGGCATCCGGCTACAGGGCGGACGCGTGGTGGGCGTCGACACGACCCGCGGGCCCATCGCGACCCCGCGGGTGCTGTGCGCAGTGGCCGGCCACACGCCGCGCATTCTCGACATGGTGCGCCTGAGCACGCCCATTTACATCCACCCGCTGCAGGCCATGGTCTCCGAGCCGTTGAAGCCGTGGCTCGATCCGATCATCGTATCGGGCTCGCTGCACGTCTATGTGTCCCAGACGGCGCGCGGCGAATTGGTGATGGGGGCGTCGCTCGATCCGTACGAGCTGCACCAGCCGCGCTCGACCCTCGATTTCGCCGAGGGCTTGAGTTCGCACATGCTCGATCTGTTTCCGTTCCTGAGCGAGGTGAAAGTCAATCGGCAGTGGGCGGGTCTTTCCGACATGACGCCGGATTTTGCGCCCATCATGGGCGTCACGCCGGTGGAGGGCTTCTTCCTCGACGCGGGGTGGGGCACCTGGGGTTTCAAGGCGACGCCGGTGTGCGGCAAGACCATGAGCCACACCGTGGCGACCGGGGTCAATCATCCGCTGATCGAAGGGTTCACCATGGATCGGTTCGCGCGCTATCAGCTCACGGGCGAAAAGGGCGCAGCCTCGGTGGGGCACTGATGCCGCGGGGTCACCGATGAAGATCATGGTGTGTCCGATGAACGGGCCGCGTCCGGTGATCGAATTCGCGTACGGCGGCGAGGTGCGCGTGAGCCCTGATCCGGACACCTGCACGGACGCCGAGTGGAGCGCCTACGTGTTCAATCGATCGGGATCCCCGGGCGTCAAATACGAATGGTGGTGCCACCTTGCATCGGGCTATTGGTTCATCGCACAGCGCGACACCGCGCGCGACGTCGTGCTCGCCACCTACCCCGCGGAGCGCGCGCGGGGCGGGCTGCCGCCATGATGTACCGGCTCGAGGCGCATCCAGAGGAGTGGATCGACCGATCGACCGCTCTGTCCTTTAGCTTCGAGGGCGGCAAATGCCGCGGATTCGGCGGCGATACCATCTCCTCCGCGCTGGCCGCCGCCGGCGTGCCCTATCTCGCGCGCAGCTTCAAATATCACCGGCCGCGGCATGTGCTGTCGTTCGCGAATCACGACAGCAATACGCTGTTTCAAGTCGATGGCGTGCCGAACGTGCGCGGCGATGTCACGCTGTTGCAGGATGGCATGCGCGTGTCGGCGGTGAACACCTTCGGCGGTCTCGAGCGCGACCGGGCGCGCCATCTGGACCGGCTCGCCCGCTTCCTGCCGGTGGGCTTCTATTACAAGGCGTTTCATACGAAGCGGCTGTTCCCTCGCTGGGAGCGCATGTTCCGCGCGTTGACCGGCTTGGGCACGGTGCCGCTCGATGCCGGCCGGCAAACCAGCCCGAAGCGCTACGCTTTCTGCGACGTGCTGGTGGTCGGCGCGGGTCGAAGCGGCCTGTCGGCGGCGCTCGCGGCGGCGGCGGCCGGCGCGCGCGTGACCTTGGTCGATGAGGGGTTCCGCGTGGGCGGCAGCGGGATCGGCGTGCGCGACGGCACGCTCGAGTCGACGCGCGCGCTCATCGACGCCGTGCGGCGCACGCCGTCCATCCGCGTGTGCTGCGCCACCGTGGCAGCCGGCTGCTATGCGGATCATTGGGTGGCGCTGGTGGACGATGAGCGCCTGACGAAAATGCGCGCGCAAGCCGTGGTCTTCGCGTGCGGGGCGATCGAGCAGCCGGCCGTGTTCCGCAACAACGATCTGCCCGGAGTCATGCTGGCGTCCGCGGCGTGGCGCCTGGTGCTGCGCTATCGGGTGGCGCCCGGCCGCAACGTCGTGATGGTGGCCGCGAACGCCGAAGCCTACGAGGTGTGTCTCGACCTGCAATCGCAAGGCGTGCGCGTCGGCGCCCTCGTCGACCTGCGGGCGGGCGGCGAGGACGCGGCCTCGGCCGCCGCGTGCGCGGCGCAGGGGATCTCCATCGTGCGGGGCCACGCGCCGTACGAGGCGTTCGCCGGCCGGGGGGGCGCGCTCGCCGCGCTCGAGATCGCGCCGCTCGACGCCGCGGGGCGCATCGATGCAGCCCGGCGCCGGCGCATCGCCTGCGACGCCGTGCTCATGAGCGTGGGGTGGGCGGGGGCCTCGAATCTGTATCTGCAGGCGGGCGGCGCCGCGCGCTTTTCGCGCGAGCTCGAGCAGTTCGTTCCCGGACAATTGCCGGCGGGGATTTTTGCCTGCGGCCGCATGAACGGCGTGTACGGGCTCGAGGCGCGCATCGCCGACGGGGCGCGTGCCGGCGCGCAAGCCGCGTCGCAAGCCGCATCGCAGCCGGGGCGCGGCGCGGGCGCCGGTGCCGGCGCGGTGGCGGGTGCGGTGGCGGGTGCGGTCGCGAGTGCGGTCGCGAGTGCGGCCGCCGGTGCGCAGGCGGCGCCTGCCTCGCGGCGTCCCTCGCATCCCTTTCCGATCATCGATCATCCGCGGGCGAAGAACTTCGTCGACTTCGACGAGGACCTGCAGGTCAAGGATTTGGAGAATGCCGCGCAGGAGGGATTCGATTCCAGCGAACTGCTCAAGCGCTACAGCACGGTCGGCATGGGCCCTTCGCAGGGCAAACACTCGAACATGAACGCGCTGCGCGTGCTGGCGCGGCATCGCGGCATCGATGTCGACCAGCTGGGGCTGACCACGTCTCGGCCGATGTATCACCCGGTGCCGTTCAAGCTGCTCGCGGGCCGCAGTTTCAACCCCGAGCGGCGCACACCGGTCGACGCGCTGCACGGAGCGGCGCACGCGGTGTGGATGCCGGCGGGAAATTGGCGAAGGCCTGAGTATTATGCGGTCGCGGGCGAAAGCCGCGCGCGCAGCATCGACGCCGAGGTGCATGCGGTGCGCCACAGCGCGGGCCTGATCGACGTGGGAACGCTGGGTAAGATCGAGGTGTACGGGCCAGAGGCCGGCCTGTTTCTGGACCGCGTGTACGCCGGCAAGTACTCGGACCTGAAAGTCGGCATGACGCGCTACGGGCTCATGCTGGATGAAGCGGGCGTCATCATCGATGATGGCGTGATCGCCCGGCTGGCGCCCGAACTCTACTATTTCACCACCACCACGAGCGGCTCCGCCACGGTGTTTCGCGAATTGCTCCGGCTCAACGCGCTCTGGGGCATGGACTGCGCGCTCGTCAATGTGACCGGCCACCGCGCGGCGTTCAACTTTGCGGGCCCGCTGAGCCGCGACCTTCTGCAGCCGCTGGTCGATGCGGATCTCGGCGATGCGGCGTTTCCCTACCTGGGCGTGCGCAGCGCCCGGCTCGCCGGGGTCGCGGCGCGGCTGCTGCGCGTCGGATTCGTGGGCGAACTCGGCTACGAGATTCACGTGGCGGCGGGCGATGCCGCGTATGTGTGGCGCGCGCTCACCGCCGCCGCAGCGCCGCGCGGCCTGCGCCCGTTCGGCGTCGAAGCGCAGCGCGTGCTGCGCCTCGAGAAGGGACATTTCATCGTGGGCCAGGATACGGACGGCCTCACGGATCCGTTCGAGGCGAATGCCGCGTGGGCGGTGAACATGCAGAAGCCGTTCTTCGTGGGCCAACGCAGCCTGCGGATCTTGCGGGCGCGCGGTCCGCGCCAGCTGTTGGTGGGCTTCGAACTGGCGGATCCCGAGCGCCTGCCGAAGGAATGCCACCTGGTGATCGAGCAGGGCGCGATCGCCGGACGGGTCACGAGCGTCGCGCATTCGCGCACGCTAAAGAGGTCGATCGGCCTCGCGATGCTGGCGCCGGATCTGGCGCGGGGCGGCGGCGAGATCGAGATTCGCGG
>JBEKYO010000115.1:0-14628 GCA_049510875.1 Steroidobacteraceae bacterium | reverse complement strand
GCGGAGGAAACGAAGAATCCGCAGCGGAACATGCCCATCGGCCTCATCGGCAGTTTGCTGATCTGCACGGTGTTTTATCTGCTCGTGGCCGCCGGCGCAATCGGTTCGATCGGTGCGCAACCGGTGATGGACGCGGCCGGGCATGGGATCGATCCCGGCACCATCGAATTGTTCGATACCTGCAAAGATCCGGCCAAGGCGCTGACGCTGGTGTGCAGCGAGGAGCCGCTCGCGCACGTGCTGCGGCAGCTCGGCTGGGACAAGGTGTCGCGGCTCATCGGCCTCGCCGCGTTCCTGGCGCTGCCTTCCGTGATCCTCATGATGATCTTCGGGCAAACCCGCATATTCTTCTGCATGGCGCGCGACAAGCTGCTGCCGGAGGTCTTGACCACTATTCACACCCGCTTCAAGACGCCGCACGTGGTGACCATCATCACCGGCTCGGTGGTGATCATGTCGGCCGCCTTCTTCCCGGTGGGCCGGCTGGCAGATCTGTCCAACGGGGGCACGTTGTGCGCGTTCTTCGCCGTGGCGTTGGGAGTCATGATCCTGCGGGTGACGAACCCGGCGCGAAAGCGCACGTTCCGAACGCCGCTGGTGTGGATCGTGGGTCCCCTGGCGCTGGTCGGATGCGTGGTGCTGTTCGCGCTGCTGCCGGTGTTCACCATCCTGGTGTTTTTCGGCTGGGCCGCGTTCGGGCTCATGGTGTATGCGCTCTATGGCTACCGGCGCAGTGCGCTCGCCGCCACGGACACGAAACCGCCGACGCCCCCGACGCTCACGCCCAAGCCCAAGCCCGGTTAGGAGCGCAAGACCGAACGGCGCTTACTTTAGCTGCATAGCCTTGATTGTTCGTCGCTTTATCCGCTGAACACTCGACCCTAAGTAAGTAAGAGCCATTCCCAGAGCTCGCTCAGAAGCGCAGGGCTTCCGGGGCAAGCGGACCGAGCGCCTCGATCAGTCCCTCGTACACCTTCGGATTGCCGGCGACGATGTTCGGTCCGAGCGCATAGTCGGCCCCGGTCGGCGTGCCCACCCGGCCGCCGGCCTCCTGGATGAGCAGCACCCCCGCGGCGGTGTCCCACGGTTTGAGGCCGAATTCCCAGAATCCGTCCACCCGGCCCGCGGCCACATAGGCGAGATCCAGCGAGGCGGCGCCGGGGCGGCGCACGCCGGCGGCGGTGCCCATGATGACCTTGAGCATGGCGAGGTAAGAATCGATGTGTTCGGCCGCCATGCGATAGGGGAAACCCGTGCCGATCAGAGACCCTTCCAACGTGCGTTGGGTGCTGACGCGAATCTTCTTCCCCTCGAGCTGCGCGCCGTCGCCGCGCGATGCGGTGAAGAATTCCTGCCGCATCGGATCGTACACCACCGCGTGTTCCAGGCGTCCCTTGTGCTCGACCGCGATCGACACGGCGAAAGTCGGGAAGCCGTGCAGGAAATTGGTGGTGCCGTCGAGCGGATCGATGATCCACACGAACTCGCTGTTGCCGCTGCGGCCCGTCTCTTCGCCGAGTACGGCGTGTTGGGGGTGGCTGCGGCGGATCGTCGCGATGATGTCGGCCTCGGCCTTGCGATCGATGTCGGTCACGAAATCGTTGCGGCTCTTGGTGTCGACTTTGATGGAATCGAGGCGCGACAAGCTGCGCACGATCAAATCGCCGGCGCGCCGTGCGGCGCGCATTCCAATATTGAGCAGTGGTTGCATAAGGTGGCGCTAGAATAGCAGAGCATGACTGCCCTCGTTCGCATCGTCCTGATCGATCCCAGCCATCCGGGCAATATCGGCTCGGTTGCCCGCGCCATGAAAAACATGGCGATCGGGGACTTGGTGCTGGTGCGGCCGCGATCGTTTCCGCACGCCGAGTCGAACGCGCTGGCCGCCGGCGCGGACGACATTCTCGAGAATGCGCGCGTGGTATCGAGCGTGTCGGAGGCGGTCGCCGACTGCGGGTTCATCGCGGGCACCACGTCCCGGCCGCGATCGTATCATTGGGAATTCACGACGCCGCGCGATGTGGCGGGGCGCATCGTCGGGCTGCCGGAAGACGATCGCGCGGCGCTGCTGTTCGGCTCGGAGCGCTACGGATTGGGCACCGACGATCTGCAATGCTGCAACGTGCTGGTGCGCATACCCGCGAACCCCGAATATTGTTCGCTCAATCTCGCGATGTCGGTACAGCTCCTGACGTACGAGATTTTCATGGCGCGCGAGCAGCCGCGTTCGCGCATGCAATTGGAAATGCCGCTCGCGCCGGCAGGCGACGTCGAACACTTCTACGCGCATCTGCACGAGGTGCTGAATGAGGTGGATTTCGCGGACCGGACTGGACATCTGATGGAGCGGCTAAGGCGCTTGTTCAATCGCGCACAGATGGATCGCAACGAACTGAACATCATGCGCGGCATCCTCTCGGCCGTGCAGGGCCGGCGCGGACAGTCCTCGCGCCGCCGGCCCGATTAGCGCGCGCATGAGCGCCGCTCAAGCCTACTTCGATTACGCGGCGACCACGCCGGTGGACGCACGGGTCGCGGCGCGCATGGCGCAGTGCCTGACGCGCGACGGGGCGTTCGGCAACCCCGGCAGCAGTCACGATTACGGCGATGCGGCGAATGCGTTGGTGGAGGCGGCGCGGGCCCAGGTGGCCGCCGCCGTGGGCGCCGACCCGCTGGACATCATCTGGACCTCCGGCGCCACCGAGGCGAACAATCTCGCCCTGTTCGGCCTCGCGGCCTATTACCGCGAGCTGGGCAGGCATGTGGTGACCGTGCGGACGGAACACAAGTCCGTGCTCGATCCCTGTCGCGAGCTCGAGCGGCGCGGCTGGCGCGTGACGTATCTGCGCCCCGGGGGCGAGGGCGTGCTCGATCCTGCGCAACTGGCCGAGGCGCTGCAGCCCGATACCGTGCTGGTGTCGGTGATGCACGTGAACAACGAAACCGGCCTCATCCAGGACATCGCCGCGATGGCCGCCGTGTGCGCCCGGCACGGCTCGGCCCGGTTGCACGTGGATGCGGCGCAAAGCGTCGGCAAATGTCCGCTGCACTTCGCCGCCTCGGGGCTCGATCTGATGTCCCTGTCCGCCCACAAGGCGTACGGACCCAAGGGCGCCGGCGCGCTGGTGGTCTCGCGCCGGCGCGGCGTGCAGCTTCAGCCGCTGCAATTCGGCGGCGGCCAGGAACGGAACCTGCGCTCCGGCACCCTGGCGACGCACCAGGCGGTGGGCATGGGGGCGGCGTTCGAGTTGGCCGAGGCCGCCCGCGAGAGCGAGGTCCCGCGCATCGCGCAACTTCGAGACCGGCTGTGGCATGGCCTGAGCGCGCTCGGCGGTGTGCTGCGCAACGGGGACGGCGCGCGCACGGTGGCGCAACTGCTCAACGTATCGTTCGAGAATGTGGAGGGCGAGAGTCTGCTCGCCGCCGTGCGGGCGTCCATCGCGGTCTCGACCGGATCGGCGTGCGCGTCGGCGGCCGGGGAACCGTCCTATGTACTGCGGGCGCTGGGCCGTGATGAGCGCCTCGCGGAGAGCAGCCTGCGCTTCAGTCTGGGGCGCTTCTCCACCGAGGCCGAGGTGGATGCGGCCGTGGCGGCGGTGAGCCGGGCGGTGACGCGGCTGCGCCGGATTGGCGGTCACCCGGGCGGCGGCGGCCTGGCCGGGATCACCACCGGGCCGGAGGTGACTGGGGCGATGGCCACCGGGCCGGAGGGGACTGGGGCGGCCACCGGGCCGGAGGGGACCTTAGCCGGGGCCGTCCTCGGCGGCGCGACTCCAGACCGGGGCGGCGGCGCATGAATTACAGCGAATTAACCTGGCGGCGGTTCGAGCGCGCGGCCGCCGCCGGGGTGTTGGCGGGGCCCGGCGTGCGCCGCGGTGCGGCCGGAAACCGCGCGCAGGGCACCTGGGTGCAATTCGACGTGCAAGTATCCCCGGACCGCCCGGAGGGCAGCGTCGCGGCCGTGCGTTTCCTGGCGTTCGGCTGTCCCCACGTCATAGCCGTGTCGGATTGGGTATCGGAGGCTGCGGTGGGGCGGGATGCCCGGCCCGAACTGCCCGAGCCCGTGGAGGCGCTGCGCCGACGATTCGACCTACCGGTGGAGAAGCTCGGCCGGATTTTGGTCATCGAGGACGCTTGGATCTCCGCCCTGTCATCCCCACATCGGGGGTGACGGCCGCTTTCCACGGTTCGGACGGCGTACGCGGCCGGAGGGGAATGCAAAAAGTGCGCCGGAGTTCCGTGCGCCGGCGACCTCAAGCGTGTTATGTATAGCGTTGTGGATATCCACGGGTGATCGAGAGGGCATCAGGATATGGCGATACTGCTGACCGAGTCGGCTGCTGATCGAGTTCGTTCACATTTGCAAAAACGCGGCGGGGGGCTCGGGCTTCGCGTCGGCATCAAGAAGACCGGCTGCTCCGGGTTCGCCTATGTCGTGAATTACGCCGATGAGATTCATCCGGAAGACGCCGTATTCGAGGCGCGCGGGGTCAAAGTCGTGGTGGATCGGACCAGCCTGGCGCTGATCGACGGTACCTTGGTGGACTTCGTCAAACAGGGGTTGAACGAAGCGTTCAAGTTTCAGAACCCGAAGGCCAAGGGCGAGTGCGGCTGCGGGGAGAGTTTCAACGTCTGATTCGGGGGCCGGCCCTCGGGGGCGCCCGCCGGCGCTTCGACAGCCGCCTGCCGCGCTAGATTTTTCCAAGTAATACAGGCACTTCGGTTGCCGCCGGAGATTGCTTGGGCGCGCCTGCTCCAGTACACTTCGTGGTCTTTGTCGACCCCTTTTGGGGCCGTTGTCCTTCTTCAGGGCCCCATCCCAGCACCCGAGGTCATCATGCCAGTTGAGCGCACTCTTTCCATCGTCAAGCCGGACGGCGTCGGCCGTAATTTGATCGGCGAGGTGTATCGCCGATTCGAGCAGGCGGGATTGCGTGTGGTGGCGGCGCGCATGCTGCGCTTGTCGCAGGGCGAAGCTGAAGGGTTCTATGCGGTGCATCGCGAGCGGCCGTTCTTCAAGGATCTGGTGAAGTTCATGACTTCCGGTCCGGTGATGGTCCAAGTGCTCGAGGGCGAAGGGGCCATCGCCAAGAATCGGGAAGTCATGGGGGCCACCGATCCGAAGAAGGCGGACAAGGGCACCATCCGCGCCGACCTTGCCACCAGCATCGACGAGAACATAGTCCACGGATCGGATGCGCCGGACACCGCCGCGCGCGAAATTGCCTACTTCTTCCGCGAAATTGAGGTCTGCCCGCGTACGCGCTAGCGTATGCGGGGGGGCACCTTGTGAAAGACGCACTGACGTGACCGACGACCGCGTAAATCTTCTTGGGTTACCGCGCGCCGAACTCGAGGCGTTCGTGGCCTCGCGGCTCGGTGCGAAGCCGTTTCGCGCACGCCAGCTGATGAAGTGGATCTACCGGCGCGGCGCCGCCGAGTTCTCCGCAATGAGCGATCTTGCGCAGGATTTCCGGGCGCAGCTCGCCGCGGTTGCCAGGATCTCGGTGCCCGAAATCGTCACCGAGCAACGCTCATCGGACGGCACGCGCAAGTGGATGCTGCGCATGGACGAGGTGCAGGGCATCGAGACGGTGTACATTCCCGAACCCGACCGGGGCACGTTGTGCATTTCCAGCCAGGTGGGCTGCGCGATGGACTGTTCGTTTTGCGCGACCGCGCAGCAGGGATTCAATCGCAACCTCACCGTCGCGGAGATCGTGGGCCAGGTCTGGCTGGCGCGGCGCGAGCTCGGCGGCGATCCGGGCGGCGCGACTCAGCGCATCACGAACATCGTGCTGATGGGCATGGGCGAGCCGCTCGCGAACTACCGCAATGTCGTGCCGGCCATGCGGGTATTCACGGACGACCTGGGATACGACTTGTCGCGCCGGCGCGTGACGTTGAGCACCTCGGGGCTGGTGCCGCAAATGTACAAGCTGGCCGAGGAATGCAACGTCGCGCTGGCGGTCTCGCTGCACGCCCCCAACGATGCCTTGCGAAATGAGCTGGTGCCGATCAACCGCAAACATCCGATCGCCGAATTGCTCGCAGCGTGCTGGCACTACATCGACAAGCAGAACGGCCGCAGCGTCACCTTCGAATACGTCATGCTCGACCGCGTCAACGATCAGCCGGAGCACGCGCGGCAGCTGGCGCGGCTGCTGCGCGGGCGCCCTGCGAAGCTGAATCTCATCCCATTCAACGCGTTCCCCGGTACGGCCTACCGGCGCTCGCCCGCGCCCGCGATCGTGCGGTTCCGCGACATCCTGAACGAGCACGGCGTCATCGCGACCATCCGGCGCACCCGCGGCGAGGACATCGACGCCGCCTGCGGCCAGCTGGCGGGAAAGGTCACGGATCGCACCTTGGTGCGGCTGGGCAACCGGCTCACCACCGCAGCGCGCTCGTCGGCGGAGGTCTGATGAAGATTCATGGCTTGATTGCGGTGTTGGTCGTCATGCTCGGATCGAGCTTGGGCGCGTGCTCGAACAACAATCTGGTCGGCCGAAAAGCCCCGCCGGCGCAACAGGCGGCGACCAACGTGCAACTCGCCCTCGAGTACATGAAACTCAACAAGTTGGCGGACGCGCGCGAAATCATCGAGCGCGCTCTGGCCGAGGATCCCGGCAGCGCGAACGTGCAGTTGGCGGCGGGACTGATCTACGAGCGGATCAGCGACATGCCGAAGGCGGGCAAGGCGTTTGCCACCGCCGCGCGGCTGGGAAAAACCGATCCCAACATCCAGAATGACTACGCGGGATTTCTCTGCCGAACCGGGAAAAGCGCCGCGGGCGAGAAATTGTTCGTCGAGGTGGCGCGCAATGCCGAGTATCAGACTCCCGAGGTGGCGCTGGTGAACGCCGGCGTGTGCGTGCGCGGCACCGGCGACATGGTCGATGCGCGGCGCTATTTCGAACGGGCGCTCACCGTCCGGCCGAACATGCCCGAGGCTCTGCTACAGCTCGGCAACGTGGCCATCGACAGCGGCGACGGGGCGGCGGCGCTCGACTACGTGCAGCGCTATCTCGCCGCGAATCCTGCGACCGCGGAGGTGCTCTGGCTCGGATTCAGGGCGCAGCGCAAACTCGGCGACTCCAGCGCGGCGGCGGCGTACGCACGGCGCGTGCAAAGCGAATTCCCCAACTCCGAACAGGCCAACTTGATGCGCTCCGGCGTCGACCGATGAGCGATGCGGCGGATACGCTCGGCGAGCGCCTGAAGGCGGCCCGGCAGGCCAAGGAGCTGGGCGTGCAGAAGGCGGCCGACGAATTGCACCTCGATGCCTGGGTGATCGATGCGCTCGAGAGCGGTGACTATGCGCGCATCGGTCCGCCGGTCTACATCAAGGGGCATTTGAAGCGGTACGCGGGACTGATCGGGCTCTCGCCCGCCGACATACTCGATGCCTACGCGGCGCGCGCCTCGGCGCCGGCGGCCGCTCCGGCGCCGCCAGAGCCGCCGCCGCCGCGAACCTCCGCGCTGGGGCGCGAGGAGCTGCGCTGGGTGCCGCTCGCCGGTCTCGCGGCCGCGGCGTTGGTTCTGGCGGGCGTCTACTGGTGGACGACCTGGAAGCCGCACATGGCCGCCTTTCCGAACAACGGGCGCGCGCCGGCCGCGCCGGCGGCGCCGAATGCCGAGGATGGCGTCCTGCCGGCGCTCGCCAACGCCGAGTCCGCCGCGGACCGCAGCGTCGAAGCGGGGGCGGGCGGCGCGCTCACCGCGATGGCGCCGAGCGGCGCCGTGACGGGCGCGGCCGGCGAGACCGATGCGATCGCCGGAGCGGGCCCCGCGCGGCTGCGCCTCAGCTTCTCGGCCGACTCGTGGGTGGACGTGCGCGATGCGACGGGCCGGCGGCTCTATGCCGGCAACGGGCGCGCCAACAGCGTCAAGACGATTGCCGGCAACGCTCCCATGAGGGTGTACCTCGGCTTCGCGAGCGGAGTGCAGCTCGAGGTGAACCACCACGCCGTTGCCATCGGACCGCAATTCGTGGCCGGGGACGTCGCGCACTTCGAAGCGGGCGCCGACGGCGTGCTACGCCGCGACACCCGCACCACCACCGCCAGCAATCCGCATCCCCGCGGCTGATCGGAGCATCCTTGGGTAAGATCATCGAGCCCCTGCGCGGCGTTCACGACGTATTGCCGGCAGACGCAGCCGCCTGGCAGCATCTGGAACGCATCACGCGGCAGGTATTCGCGGGGTACGGGTACGAGGAGTTTCGCGTCCCCATCATCGAGCAAACCCAGCTGTTCAAGCGTTCGATCGGCGATTTTACCGATATCGTCGAGAAGGAAATGTTCAGCTTCGTGGACCAGGGCGAGGATCACATCACGCTGCGCCCCGAGGCCACCGCCGGCATCGTGCGCGCCGTGATTTCGAACGGGATGTTGCGGGAGAACCGGCTGCGCGTGTGGTGCATGGGTCCCATGTTCAGGCGCGAGCGCCCGCAGGCGGGGCGCTACCGCCAGTTTCACCAGATCGATGCGGAGGCGTTCGGCTTCCCGGGCCCGGACATCGATGCGGAATTGATCCTGCTGTCGGCGCGGCTGCTGCGGCGATTGGGCTTGACGCGCCTCAAGCTACTGGTCAATTCGCTGGGAACGCCCGCGTCGCGCGCCGTCTATCGCGAACTGCTCGGGGGGTATTTCGGCGCGCACGAGGCTGCGCTGGACGAGGACAGCAGGCGGCGGCTCAAGGGCAATCCGCTGCGCATTCTCGACAGCAAGAACGC
The DNA here is from genome assembly GCA_049510875.1 of Steroidobacteraceae bacterium. Taxonomy (GTDB): domain Bacteria; phylum Pseudomonadota; class Gammaproteobacteria; order Steroidobacterales; family Steroidobacteraceae; genus Bog-1198. Next base: position 5,891 of record JBEKYO010000115.1, on the reverse strand, counting down.
GGACATGCAGCGCATCGTGGCCGGCGCGCCGTTGCTGGCCGAGTCGTTGGATGCGGAATCGAAGGCGCACTTCGACGCGCTGTGCGCGCACCTCAAGAGCGCGGGCATCGAGTATCATGTCGAGCCGCGCCTGGTGCGGGGGCTCGATTACTACACGCGAACCGTTTTCGAGTGGACCACGGATGCGCTGGGTTCGCAAAGCACCGTCTGCGCCGGCGGCCGTTACGACGGGCTGGTGGAGCAATTGGGCGGCGCCAGCACTCCCGGCATCGGCTGGGCAATGGGGCAGGAGCGCATCGTCATGCTGCTGGAGAAGCAGGGCCTCGGCGTCCTGCGCGACCGGCCGCAGGTCTATCTGGTGCTGGTGGGGGAGCGAACCGAACTTGCGGGCTTCGAGCTCGCAGAGCGGCTGCGCGATGCGTGGCCGGACCTGAAATTGCAAATCAATCTGGGCGGCGGCAGTTTCAAGACGCAATTCAAGCGCGCGGACAAGAGCGGCGCCCAGTTCGCGATCGTGCTGGGCGACGATGAGGTGGGTCGCGGGGTCGCAGCGGTGAAGGACCTGCGCCGGGACGTGGCGCAGGAGGAATGCGCCATCGATCGAATCAGTGAACGCCTGGGGGCCTTGCTGGGTCTCAAGGCTGGGATAGCGGAGTAATCATGGCAGAAGACTATTTGACCGACGATGAACAACTCGAACACGTCAAACGGCTCATTGCGGAGAACTGGGTGTGGGTGGTCGGCGGCATCGTCCTCGGCGCGGCGCTCATCTTCGGGTATCGCTACTACGACGACAATCGCAACCAGCGCGCCTTGCGCGCGGCCGCACGATTCGACGACATGACCTCGGCGCTCGAGCACAACGATCAGGCCAAATCGCGGCAGATCGCCGATGCCCTCATCAAGGACTTTCCGGCCTCCCCGTATGCGGATCAGGCGCAATTGGTGTTGGCGCGCCTGTCCGTCGATGAGGGAAAACTCGCGGATGCGGCCGGTCCGCTCAGTCTGGTCATGAACAATTCCAAGGACGACGAGCTGCGGCACATCGCGAGATTGCGCCTGGCCCGAATACTGATCGATCAAGGCAAGCCGGACGAGGCCCTCACGACGCTCGCCGAGGATGCACCGGGCGCGTTCGCCGCGCGCGCGCACGAAATCCGGGGCGATGCGTTCTACGCGAAGAAGGACTTCAAGAGCGCGATCGCCGAATACAATGCGGCGCTTCTGGGCGGCGAACCCGGCGGCATCGATGCCGCGCTGCTGCAATTGAAAATTGCGGACCTGGGCACTCCCGCGGCGCCGGCGAGCGCGATGGTGCCCCCGGCTTCACCACCGGCCATGACATCTCCCCCCCCTGCCGCACCACCAAACAAGGCCAAACCCTGATGCGCTTATTGCTTCTCGTGGGCTTCGCCGCGCTGTTGATCGCAGCGGGCTGTTCCAAGGACAAGGACGTCGAACCCCCCGCGGTCCTGATCAATTTTCCCGCAACGCTGCCGGTCAAGGAGCTGTGGAACGACAACGTGGGCGGCGGCAAGAAGCAGGTCAAATTGCGCCTGGGGCTGGGGCCGGCGATCGACAATGGCGTGGTGTTTGCGGGGTCGGACAAGGGCGAACTGGTTGCCGTGGCGATCGATACCGGCAAGCAGCTGTGGGTGAAGAAGCTGAAGCTGCCGCTGTCCGCCGGCCCGGCCGCCGGCTTCGGCATCGTGGTTGCGGGCACCAGCAAGGGCGAGATCATCACGTTCGACGCCGCGACGGGCAAGGAACGATGGCGCGTGCGCGTGAATTCGGAGTTGCTGTCGGCGCCGGCGATCGGCGAGAAGGTGGTGGTCATGCGCTCGGTCGACGGCCGGCTGCACGGCTTGGCGAGCGACAGCGGCAAGGAGCTGTGGCAGGTCGAACAGCAGGTGCCGCGGCTGAGTTTGCGCGGCACGGCGATTCCGGTCATCGCCAAGGAACTGGCCGTCAGCGGCTTCGACAACGGCAAGGTGATGGCCGTGTCGCTGGCCACGGGCGATACGGTGTGGGACACCGCGCTCGCGTCCCCGCATGGCCGCACCGAACTCGACCGCCTGGTCGATATCGACTCCGCCGTGCGCGTGATCGGCGATGACGTGTTCGCGGCGGGATTCCAGGGCCGCACGGCCATGTTGGCGCTCGATTCCGGCCAGATCTGGTGGGCACACGACATGTCGAGCTATCGCGGCCTGGCGGCCGACACGGACACCTTGTACGTCACGCAATCCGACGGCGTGGTGGTCGCGCTGCGCGAGCGCGACGGCTCGGAAATCTGGCGCAACGAAAGCCTGAAGCGCCGCGGCCTCTCCGCGCCGGTCGAAACCACGACGGCGGTGGCGGTCTCGGACTACCAGGGCTACCTGCACTGGCTGGACAAGAAGACGGGCTTCCTCGTCGCGCGCGAACGGGTCTCGAAGTTCAGAGTCAGCAACCAGCCGGTGGCGGTGGACGACACCGTGGTGGTGCTGGACGATGGGGGCAAAATGGCGGCGTTCCGCGCCAATCCCGCGGCCGCCTTGCCGCCGCACCCGGATCCCGTGCCTCCGCCGCCCAAGCCGAAGAAGTCCAAGCCGGCCAAGGGCGCCGATACGCCGCCGAAATAGCGGGCGCCGCATGTTGCCCGTAGTCGCGTTGATCGGCCGGCCGAACGTGGGCAAATCGACCTTGTTCAACGCCATGACGGGCACGCGCGATGCGTTGGTCGCGGATTTGCCGGGACTGACCCGCGATCGACAGTACGGCTTCGCGCGGCGCACCGAGGTCCCGTGCATCGTGGTGGACACCGGCGGTCTGGTGGAGAACGCCGGCGTCATCGAAGGGCTGATGATCGCGCAGACCGAGCGTGCCATCGCCGAGGCCGATCGCTTGATCGTGCTGGTCGACGGGCGCGCCGGAGTCACTCCGCAGGATCAGTTCGTCGCTCAACTGGCCCGCCGCAGCGGCAAACCGCTGTGGCTGGCGGTCAACAAGACCGAAGGATTCGACCAGGACGTCGCAGTCGCGGACTTCCACCAGCTGGGGTTGGGTGAGCCGCATCCCATCGCCGCCGCGCATGACCAAGGAGTCGTTTCGCTGCTCGAGGCCGTGCTCGCGGGATTGACGGCGGATCCGCAGGACGGCCCGGAAACGACGGGAATCAAGGTCGCGGTGATCGGCCGACCGAACGTCGGCAAGAGCACATTGATCAACCGCTTGCTGGGTGAGAACCGCATGGTCGCGTTCGATCAGCCGGGCACCACGCGCGACGCGGTGTTGATACCGTTCGAACGCGACGGCGAGCATTACACGCTGATCGACACCGCCGGCGTGCGGCGCCGCGCGCGAGTCGAAGAAGCCGTCGAGAAATTCAGCGTCATCAAAACGCTGCAGGCGATCGAGACGGCGCACGTGGTCGTGGTGGTGATGGACGCGCACGACAACGTCGCGGAGCAGGATGCGAGCCTGCTGGGCACCGTGATCGAGCAGGGCCGGGCGCTGGTGCTCGCAGTCAACAAGTGGGACAACATCCCCACGGAGCAGCGCGATTTGATCCGGCAGCAGATCGAGCAGCGGCTCGAGTTCGCATCGTTCGCGCCGCTGCATTTCATCTCGGCGCGGCACGGCAGCGGCGTGGGCGAATTATTCGCCGCCGTTCGCCAGGTCTACGCCGCCGCGACGCGCGACATGGCAACGCCGGAGTTGACGCGGGTGCTGGAGGCCGCCGTCGAAAGCCATCAGCCGCCGTTGGTGAGCGGGCGGCGAATCAAATTGCGCTACGCTCATCAGGGCGGGCAAAACCCGCCGGTCATCGTGATCCACGGCAATCAAACCGATCACGTGCCCGACGCCTACCGGCGGTATCTGGTCAACGTGTACCGCAAGGCGTTCGATCTGATGGGCACTCCGGTGCGCGTCATCTTCCGGGGCGAGGAGAATCCCTTTGCGGGCAAGCGCAATCCCCTGACCCCGAGACAGGTCCGCAAGCGCAAACGACTGATCCAACGCAACAAGCGCTGAGCGCGGATCTGCCAACCGAACCTTCGCCGGCCTCGCCATCGGGTTCACCGAAGGCGGCGGTCAACCTGATGGAAGAAGCGGCGGCGGCGCGCCTCAAAATAATGCATCGAGCGCAAAGCGCGCGCTCCTTCGGTGCAAACGATCCGGTCCCCTCCATCCGCATTCGAGATAACTCCCTGATCGCGCTACGATCTCGCGCGGTGGCACATGCGGTGCTTCAGGCGCCGCCAACACCAGGATTCCGGGTATCCGGGCGAGGGACACAGCGAATGAAGCTCATCACGGCAATCATCAAACCGTTCAAGCTCGACGACGTACGAAAAGCCGTCGGCGATGTGGGCGTGCAAGGGGTCACCGTGACGGAAGTGCGCGGCTTCGGGCGGCAGCGGGGTCACACCGAAATCTACCGGGGCGCCGAGTATGTGGTCGAGTTCGTACCCAAAACCAAGATCGAGATTGCGGTCGATGACGGGCTGGTCGACCAGGTGGTCGAGGCCATCGTCAACTCCGCACAAACCGGTAAAGTGGGGGACGGGAAGATTTTCGTTTTCGAGCTGACGCATGTCGTGCGCATCCGAACGGGTGAACGGGATGCGAGTGCGATTTAGCCCCCCAATTGAGTGTAGACCCCCAATTGAATGCAGACATGGAAGCATGAGAAAGAGGATTCGCCGATGAACATAGTGTCCCGCTTGATTTTGCTCTGCGTGCTCGCCTGCACCGTGCCGGTGGCTTGGGCCGAGGATGCGCCTGCGAGCGCGGCGACGGCTGCACCCGACGCGGCAGCGGCCAATGCCGCGGAGCCGGCGCCCGCCGCCGCCCCGACCGAACCGTTCACCATCAGCGCGGACAAGATCAGCGGCGGCGACACGGCGTGGATGCTGACCTCGACGGCGCTGGTGTTGATGATGTGCATACCGGGTCTCGCGCTGTTCTACGGCGGCATGGTGCGCAAGAAGAACGTCCTGGCGACGCTCATGCAAAGTTTTGCCTGTTGCTGCATCGTGACGCTGCTGTGGTGGGTGATCGGCTATTCGCTGGCATTCACTCCGGGAAACGGGTTCGTCGGGGGCACCTCGCGCGTGCTGTTCAGCGGGATGGCGTTCATTTCGAGCGATGCCGGCAACAAGCTGACCGTGTCGCATCTGGCGCCGACGATTCCCGAGACCGTCTACGCGATGTTTCAGATGACGTTTGCGATCATCACGCCGGCGCTGATCGCCGGAGCCTTCGCCGATCGCATGAAGTTCTCCGCCATGCTGATCTTCCTGGCGGCGTGGTCATTGCTGGTGTACGCCCCCATCGCGCACATGGTGTGGGAGCCGTCGGGCTGGCTGAATGCCAGCCACGTGCTCGACTACGCCGGCGGCACCGTGGTGCACATCAACGCGGGCGTCGCCGGACTCGCGAGCTGCCTGGTGCTCGGCAAACGCCTGGGGTACGGCAGAGAGGCGATGGCACCGCACAACCTGACCTATACGCTCATCGGCGCCTCGCTGCTGTGGGTGGGCTGGTTCGGATTCAACGCCGGATCGGCCGTGGCGGCGGACGGCCGCGCGGGCATGGCGATGCTGGCGACGCAGATGGCCACCGCCGCCGCGGCGCTGGCCTGGATGTTTGCCGAATGGGTGAGCAAGGGCAAGCCGAGCGTGCTCGGCATCGCATCGGGCGCGGTGGCCGGACTGGTGGCGATCACGCCGGCGTCCGGCTTCGTGAGTCCCACACCGGCGGTCATAATCGGTCTGGCGGCGGGCGTCCTATGCTACATCGCCGCAACGTCGCTGAAGCATGCGTTCAAATACGACGATTCGCTCGACGCTTTCGGCGTGCATGGCGTCGGCGGCGTCATCGGCGCATTGCTGACCGGCGCGTTC
>JBEKYO010000114.1:0-14792 GCA_049510875.1 Steroidobacteraceae bacterium | reverse complement strand
CGCAGGGCGCGGTTCTTGCCCCAGAAGTCGAGCTCATAGCTGGCCGTCAGCTGGGGGTTGAATACGTTGTAGACCTCGGTGCCAAAGCCGCTCACCGGCGCCCGTTCGCGCGTGCCGTCGGCGGCCAGGTCGACGGTGGGAAACAGCGGTGCGCCTGCGATTCGCACCTGCGCGTCGGCTTCCACCACTCGGGCGATGGCGCCGGCCAGATCGTCATTGTTGCGTTCGGCCTCGGCAATCAGCTCATCGAGCCGGGAGGAACCGAAGGCATGCCACCAGGCGGCGTCCGGCCAGACCGAGGCGGTGGCGGTGGAAGGCGGCGGCGTTTCATGCCACGCGGCGGGCGGCGGAATGTCGGGTCGCTGGTACGCCGGGCCGACACTGCAAGCCGTGAGCGCCGCGCAGATGAGTCCGCATAGCGCGCGAGCGCTCGAGTGCCGTTTCATGCGCGCCACGCTGAACCTGCGGCAGTTAAGCCCCTATGGTCGATTTGTTAAAGTCCGTTAATGTGCGACGCGCCGCACACGCGGGCATCGCCCGCCGCGGGCCGCGGCCCTCAGGGAACCAGGGGTTGCACCGGTTCGACCTTGGGCAACAGCGCCGCCAGCCGCGGCGGCGTGGCGTCGCGCATCGCCGCGAAGGCCACGATGTGCTCCAGGATATGCTGCACATAGCCCCGGGTTTCGGCGTAGGGAATATTCTCGATCCACACGTCGGCATCGATGGGATTGCCGGGCAGCCAGCGCGCCACCGACATCGGCCCGGCGTTGTATGCCGCAAGAGTCTGGTCGAGTTGTCCGTTGTATTTATCCAAAAGCTCGCGGACGTATAGCGCGCCGAGCGGCACCGCCACCGTGGGATCGAACAGACTCATGCGGGTGGGCGGGGCCAGGTGCCATCGCCGCGCAACGGCGGTTGCCGTCGGCGGCTGCATCTGCATCAGCCCGCGCGCATCGGCGCGCGAAACCGCATCCTTACGAAACAGGCTCTCTTGACGCATGATGGCGAATATCCAATCGGCCGGCACCTGGGCCTGTTTGCCGGCATCCGCGACAATGGCTGCATACGGCCGCGGATAGCGCAGAGGCACGTCGTCCCATTCCTGGGCTTGCGCGAGCGTGGCGATGGTTTGCGCATACCAGCCCCATCGAGACGCGAGATGCGCGGCCTGCACCTTCAGCGCGGGTTTTGCCGCTCCGAGCACCGCCGCCCATTCCGCGCCGGCGTCATCGGTCATGCCGCAATCGAACAACGCGTGGGCGCGCTGCAGACCCGCGTCGGCCGCCAGCGCGGCCTGCGCGTCGGCATCGTCCGGCGAGGGATGAACGTTCAAATTGTAGCTCTGCTGCAGCCGGTCCGCCGCGAGATAGCCGTAGTAGTCGCGCATGCCGGCGATGTCCGAGAAGAGCGGAACGGCCGCGGCGGCTCCGCCGACGACGGCGACGGCGCGCGCGTGCCAGTAGCGCCAGCGGGGCTGCGACGCGAGGCTGGGCGGCAGGTCGTTGATCCAGGTCAATGCGGTGGCGAAGTCGCCCGCCCAGAGGGCCGCGCGCAGCCGCCATTCCAGCACCTGGCTGTCGGTCGCGTCGGTGGGCAGGTCGGCGAACGCGGCGACCGATCCCGGCGCACGGCTGTAGGCGGCGCCGAGCGCGGCGGCGCGCTGCAAGCGGATTCGCTGGACCGGCGTGAGGTCCGGCCGTTTGAGCAAGGCCGGCAGCAGCGCGGAGGCCGCTTCGAAGTCGCTGAAGCACAGGCGGTTGAAGCCGGCGGCGAGCGCCTCCGGTTCGACCGGCATCTCCGGATTGAGCGACAGCAGGGCGATCGCCGCCTTGGGCGCGTCCAATAGTTGTATCCATTGCAACAGCGCCCCGGAGCGGGGTTCCGGAACCTCGGCGACGAATTCACGGGCGAGCCGCGGGTTGTCGGCCGACAGCGCGGCGCGCGTGCGGCTCTCGGCGAGCGCCGCCGTGAGCAGTTCCTTCGAACGCAGCCACGCGAAGACTGCGTCGCACTCGCCGGGCTGCTTCTGCGGCATACTCCAACGCACCAGGGCGTCCTCCGCGAGCCCGCTGGTGTCGCCGGTGGCCAAACGGCCCGCGAGGCGATCGCAGGCGATCTGCGGATCGGCGGCGTCGGCGGAGCGGGGAAGGAACCAATCCCAGCGATGGCGATCGGCGAGGCTCGCCAGCCAGTCGTGCCGCAGCGCCCGGGTCACCGGCTCCCCGGCGTGCGCCCGCAGGAACGCCTCGATCGTGCGATCCAGGTCCTCGCCGGGAGCCGACGCCAGATCGCGGCGCAGCCGCGCCGCGACCAGGTAATCGTGAATGACGTATGCCTCCAACGCCGGGGAGTCCGGCGAGTCCGGCGCCTCCGGCAAATGTTGGTTGACTATTTGCATGGCCGCCACGAATTCCTGACGAACCGAGTCCGGCGCGCTGCCCGCGCCCGGCGTCTCTGCGCGCGCTGCCTGACCGGCGGCCAACAACAACATCAGTGCCGCGCGGCGCGCGTTCCATCGATTGATCATGCGCGCATCTTATAGCGCCGCGCGGGCGAGTGTTGGTCCGGGGCGGCGCACTCCGGGGCGGGAACGGTCAACCCTCGCGAGCGGTGCGCGTGACGTTGGCGCTCGCCGTCGCCGGCACGCCGGCGGGAACGGTCAATCTTCGCGCTCAATCTTCGCGAGCGGTGCGCGTGACGTTGGCGGCCGACTTCGCCGGCGGGAACGGTCAATCCTCGCGCGCGACGCGCGTGACTTTGGCGGCAGACTTCGCCGTCTCGAAGTCGGCGTCAGCCTGGTCCTTGCAGGCCTGTATCACCGGCGGGGCCAGGGTCAGACATTTTTCGGTCGCGATCTTGTGAGCGCCCTCGGCTTTTACCATGGCAATGTCGTATGCGGCGATGACCTTCGCTCGATCCGCCTCCCGCGAATTCGGACCGGCGACCTTGGCCGCGCTCTTGAGGCCCTTGGATGCTTCGGCCCGGGCCTGCGCGAGTTCCCGCGCCGCTTCCTGTTGGACGGCGGTGATGTCTTGCGCGGTCGGTTGCGGCGTCTTCCCGGGGTGACACCCGGCCAGGAGCACCGGCGCCGCGAACAGAGCTAAGATCGTGGATGGCAATCGCATACTTCACCTGCTGGGCCAGCGCTCATAGCCTAGCGAGGAACGCACCCGCACAGCCATGCTGAACCGCTGTGCGCGGGCGTAGGAGTTCTCCTACGCCCGCCACGGCGCGGTGTCGGGGCGCCCGCGGCACTCAGCGCCGCGCGATGTCCGCCGCCAATTTTTCCGCCAGTTCGCGCAGCAGCTGGCTGTAGGCCTGGGCGACGGCCGCGTAATCGCCGCCGTTGACGGCTGCCGCGAAGGAACCGCTTCCCAGCCGGTCCGCGCCCGCATCGATGATGCGCCAGTGGGCCTCCATGCTCGCCTCGCCGGCGCGTTGCGCCGTCAAGCGTACGATGTCGACCCGCAGCGAGACGGGCGGCGGCGCCGGCCGGTCGAAGCGCCGGTCGCCGACCAGAAGATCGCCGCGCTGGCGCTCGATGTCGCGCGCCAGGGTTTGCGCCACTTGATCCGACAGCGGTGCCGCCCAGCGTTCATGATCGAGGATCGCGACGCCGCTCTTCGAGGTGCTGAGCACCATCTCGGAGCGATCCACCAGCGAAGGAACGGTCACATTCAGATGCACCGCGGTCGTGGGCGCCGCCGGCGGGGTCGCGGCCGTGACGGGCAGCGTATTCAGGGTGTAGAAATGATCGGGCATGCCGGCGCACGCCGCCAGCAGCAGCAGCAGCAGACAGAGCGGCAAGGCCGTGTTGGCCGGAGCGAGTTTCACTTGGATTCTCCCGGTTTACCGCGCAGCAACGACTCGGGATGGCGCTCGAGGTAGTCGACCAACGCGCTCACCGATTTCGCCGCCCGCGACAGTTCGAGCAGCGTCGCGCTGAGATCGGTCTGCAGCGGCGCGTCCTGTCCCAACACCTGGTTGGCGTTCTTCATGGCGGCTTGCGCTTCGGCCAGGGTCGCCGTGGCTTGCGGAGCCAGCGTGCCGTCGATCTGGCGCACCAATTTGTCGGCGATCTTGAGCGTATCGTCCAACGTCGCCATGGTCGTCATCAAGCGCGCGGTCACCTGGTCGAAAGGCACCTTGTCGAGCTTCTTCGCAATGCTGCCGAGCGAGTCCTGGATTTCATCGAGCGCCCCCGTCGTGGTCGGGAATACGGCCGGAGTGGAGTCCCAACCGACGCGGTCCGGGGGAACCTCGGTGTGGAAGTCGAGCGCCACGAACTTCTGGCCGGTCAATAGACTGCCGGTCCTGAGTTCGGCGCGCATACCGTGCGCCACCAAGCTGTCGACCAGCGCGCGGCTCGCCGTGTCGGAGGTGTCATCGAACCCGAAGGGATGGTCGCCGTGCCGGTTGCGGCCACGGATGCGCTGCGGAAATATGTCGACCTCGACGGGAAAGCGCAGCGTCCCTTCGTCGCGCTCGTATTCCACCGACAGACCTTTGACCTCGCCGATGGTGATACCGCGCAGATCGACGGGCGCGCCGACGGACAGGCCGCGCAGCGAGCCCTTGAAGTACATGATGAACGTGCGCACCTCGGTATCGGACTGGCGCATCGCGCGCTCGCGGTCGGTGTACAGGGCAAACGCCGTGTCGGCGGGGACCGATTTTGCCGGCGCCGCCAAGGCCAGGGACTGGAACGCTATCCCCCCCTCCAACAGCGAGGTGAGGGACTCGGTGCGCAGCTTGACGCCTTCCGAGTCGATCGACATGTCGATGCCGCTCGCCTGCCAGAAGCGGGTGGCCGCCGTCACGAAGGCATCATACGGCCGGTAGACGAATATCTTGATCGTAACGCTCGCGCCGCCCGGGTCGAGCGAATAGGCGATCACCTGGCCGGCCGCGATGTGCCGGTAGAACACGGTCGACCCCACGGTGAGGGATCCGATATCATCCGCGTGCAACACGAATTCGCGGCCCGGCAGATCGGACGTGACGATGGGCGGAACCTCCAGGCCGTCGAACAGGCGCCGCTTGACATGCGACCGTCCCACGTCGACGCTGATGAACGCCCCCGACACCAGCGTGCCGAGACCGGTTACGCTGCCGCCCGCGACGCGCGGCCTGACGACCCAGAAGCGCGTGTCGTCGACCAGGTATTCGCTCGCATTCGCGTGGATGCGGGCGGTCACCACGACTTTCTTGCGGTCCTCGGCGACGTGCACGTCCGTCACGTCGCCGATGTCGACATCCTTGTAGCGGATCTTGGTCTTGTTGGCCTCGATGCCCTCGGCGCTCAGAAAGTAGACGTCGACGCGCGGCCCCTCGGCCAGTTTCTGTTGGACCGCGACGACGGCCGCGATCACGACCACGAGCACCGGCAATATCCAGACGAACGGCAGCCGCCTGCGCCGCGGCGAGTCGGGGACCGCGCGCGGCAGATCCTCGGGCAGGTCAACGGGAGGTTCGGCCATTCGCTTCCGTGTCCCAGAGCAGGCGCTCGTCGAAGGACTGTGCCGCCAGCATGGTCAGCACCACGACCGCGCCGAACGCGAGCGCGCCCAAGCCGACGCGGACCGTCGCCAGCGAGCGGATCTGCACCAGCGCGACGATCAGCGAGATGGCATATACGTCGAGCATGGACCACCGGCCGATGAATTCCACGAACCGGAACAGCATGCTCCGGTGCACAGCGGCGGCGCCGGACCCTCGAACCACCGACAACAGCAGCCATGTCATGGCAATGAGTTTCAGAAGGGGGACCACGATGCTGGCAACGAACACCAGCAGGGCGAGGGGCCATGAGCCTTCTTCAATCAAGGACAGCACTCCGCTCATGATGGTGTCGTCCTCGTCGCTGAAGAACGTGTGCATGTGCATGACGGGCAGCAGATTCGCGGGAACGTACAACAGCGCGGCACTCGCGATCAGGGCAGCAGTGGTCGCGATGCTGTGCGGCTTTCTCGGGTAAATCGAGGCGCCGCAGCGCGGGCATAGGGCGGGGGAGGAGCGAATCGCGCGTACCGTCGCGCGGCAGCGAGTGCAGACGAGCAACCCCAGCGAGCGGCCGGTCAGGAACGCGGTCACGCTCGATGTCCTTCGACCCATCGCCAGAATTGCTCGGTCGGCGTGATGCTCGTCAACGCCGACAGAGTCAGCATCAGCGCGCCGTAGGAGAACAGCGCGATGCCGGGAACGACCTGCGCCATGGCGGACAGTTTGACCAGCGCCACCAGCGCGCCGAGCATGAACACCTCGGACATCGCCCACGGCCGCAGCCGGGCCAGCGCGCGGAACACTTCGTTCTGTCCCCGGGCCCGTGCGTTCTTGCGCAGCGGCAACAGGACGTAGAGCAGCGCCGCGATTTGGAACAAGGGAACCAACACGGTTGTCACAAGCACGAGAGCGGCGACCGGAGCATAGCCTTGTGCATACAGCCCGACGGCAGCGCCCAGGAGCGTCGTGACCCGAATACTGCCGTTCAGCTGCAAGGCCACCAGGGGGTAGGCATTGCTCAGCAGCAGCAGTATCGAGGCGGTTGCCGCGAGCGCGATGGCGGTATCGATGCTCGCATCGTTGGTCCGGTACAGCTCGGCCCGGCAGCGCACGCACCGGACGCGGGCTTTGGCCGCGATGGCATCCCGGCGATGCACGAGGTCGCATGCATGACAGACGATCACCGAGGGCATAGCACTCCCGAGTCGATTTCTCCGGCCAACGGACGCATCATGCCGGGGAGCATAATTACTTCAAGCCTATCACGCCACACGTGCGCCGTTGGTCCGGGATGGCGCCATCTTGCGTAGGAAACCCCCGGCGCCCGATCGGGTGCGGGATCACGCGCCAAGACGTGTAAACTGGAGCCTTGAGGGCGGGGCAACCATGCGCGTATCGGACGCGGTGGCGGGCGCGCCGTTTTCTACGTCGGTTACCACGAGTTCCTTTAGGATTCTCGGTGCAATGCGTTCCAGTATCCCGGGAATTATCGTCTGGTTTGCCGCCCTGCTATGCGCGAGTCTCGGGGCACGTGCCGCGGATCCACAATCCTATCGCGCCGATCTGGCCTCGACGGGCGACGGCGCGCTCGACTCGACGCTGCGCGCCACCTCCGAGTTGCTGGCGCTGCGCGCCAACGCGCCGGTCAGCCCCTTCGGGTTGATCGCCCGCGCCCGCGGCGACGTCGACCGGCTGAAGACCGTGCTGGAGAGCTACGGCTACTATCGATCGGCCGTGACCATCACCATCGAGGGATTGGGGCTCAACAACCCCGGTGTCGCCGATGCGTTGACTGCGCTTGCCAAGGGCCAAAACGCGCGGGTGGCCGTCGCGTTCACGCTGGGGCCGATCTATCATTTGCGCACGGTCAGCCTCGAGGGGATCGTGCCCGCCTCCGTGGAGGGGGCGTTTTCCCTGAAATCGGGCGCCCCAGCCGTCGCCTCGGAGGTCCTCGCGGCGGGCGCACGCCTGCAGTCGGCGCTTCAGGAGCAAGGCTATGCGTTCGCCAAGGTCGACCCACCGGTCGCCTATGAGGATCAGACGCAGCCCCTGCTCGATGTGAGCTTTCGCGTCGAGGTGGGCGCGCGCGTCAATATCGGCGACATCCAGCTGCAGGGATTGCAGCGCGTGCACGAGAAGCTGGTGCGGCGCCGGCTGCTGCTGCGGTCGGGACAGCGCTATAGTTCGAGCGCCGTCGAGGCGGCGCGCCGCGATCTGCTGTCGTTGGGTCCGTTCGCCGCGGTCAGCGTGCAGGTGGGCCAGGCCGTCGATTCGACCGGCGGGGTGCCGATCACCTTCGTGCTGCGCGAGCGCAAGCGTCATGCCGTGAACGTGAACGCCGCCTTCTCCAGCGATCTCGGCGGCAGCGGCGGAGTGACCTGGAGCGACCGCAACGTGTTCGGCAACGCCGAACAACTCACCGTTGCGGCCAAGGTCATCGATCTGGGCGGCAGCGACACCACGGGCGTAGGCTATGATACGAGCGCCAAATTCGTCATTCCGGAATTCGCTCATCGCGACCAGTCGCTGCAATTCACCGTCGGTGCGATCAAGCAGTATCTGGAGGCGTATGATCAGAAGGCCATCACCAGCGGAGTCACCGTGACGCGCAAGCTCTCGAGCGTCTGGAGCGCGAGCGCCGGACTCGCGACGTCGAATGAGCAAATCATTCAAAACCAGATCACCTACGATTACACCCTGGTGGAGGTGCCGCTGTCGATCGGCTATGACTCGACGCATCTGGCGTCGCCTCTCGATGACCCGACGCATGGCATGCGCAATTCGCTGACCGTGACGCCCACGCAGTCGCTGGGTCATCCGAACTCGAGTTTCGTCATCACTCAGATCAAGCTCGCCTCGTACTTCGATGTGCACGAGCTGGGATTCGGCGATCCGGGCCGCAGCGTGCTGGCGATCCGCGCGCTGGCCGGCGAAGCGCAGGGGGCCGGCGAATTCAGTCTGCCGCCGGACCAACGCTTTTACGCCGGCGGAAGCGGCACCATCCGGGGCTACCCGTATCAGTTGGTCGGTCCGGTGTTCGCCGCCACCGATATTCCCGTCGGCGGAACCGCCATTGCCGCAGGCTCGCTCGAATTCCGGCAGCGCATCGGGGCCAATTGGGGCGCTGCATTCTTCGTCGACGGGGGGCAAGTCAGCGCCAGCCTGAAGCCGCTGCCCTCCGATTTTCGGGTGGGCGTGGGCGTCGGCGTCCGCTACTACACGCCCATCGGTCCGATTCGATTGGATGTTGCCGTGCCGACGAAGCGCGATACCTACAGCAATTCGAGCAACACCTATGATCAGGCGTTTCAGGTGTACATCGGGCTCGGCCAGGCTTTCTGATGCGCCGCGCCGTCAAACGATCACTCTGGAGCGTGGGCATCGCGTGCCTCGGCATCGCCGCGCTCGGCGGCGCGCTGTGGGTGACGGTCAATACCGGCGCGGGCCGCCGGCTCATCGAGCAAGTCACGTACCGGCTCACGGCGGGCACCGTGAGGCTCATCGGCCTGGGCGGCTCGTTTCCGGAGCGGCTCACGCTCGAGGAGTTGCAGCTCAGGGACCGGCAGGGCGTGTGGTTGACCGCCGATCGCCTGTCGTTGCGCTGGTACCCGCTTGCGCTGCTCGAGGGGCGCATCGAAGCCGATGGGCTGCAGCTGGCGCGCCTGCACATCGAGCGCGCGCCCGTCGGCGGCACTCCGGGCGGCCGGGTAACCATCCCGCACATCGTCGTGGGGCATTTCACCGTCGATGCCGTGGAATTGGGTGCGCCGCTGGTCGGAACCGCGGCGAATTTCTCCGCCAGCGGAAGCTGGCAGATGCGCTCGCTCGAGGATGCGAACGGCGACCTGGCGGCGCGCCGGCGGGACGGCGCGGGGGAGTACCGCTTGCGTCTGCGCCTCGATCCCACGCGTTTGGATGCATGGCTCGCCGTTCACGAGCCGGCGGACGGCCCGCTCGAGAACCTGTTGTCGTTGCCCGGATTGGGCGCCCTGACGGCCACGGCGACGCTCGCCGGACCGCGCAGCGCCGTGCGCGCGGACGCCGTCGTGGAGGCGGGAACCCTGCACGCGCGCGTGGGCGGCAGCATCGACATCACCCATGCCACGGCTGATCTCAGCTACTCGCTGGATGCAGCGGCGATGGCGCCGCGCCCGGATGTCGCGTGGGGACGCGTGGCGCTCAAGGGTAATTGGCGCGGTCCGCTGACGGCGCCTCGTGCGGACGGTACGCTGGATGCCGAGGACCTGCGCCTCGCCGCAGGCATCCGCGCGTTGCGCTTGAGGGCGAAGCTTACCGCGAACGGGGGACGGCTCGACGTTCATTCGGTGATCGACGGTTTGCAGATTCCCGGGCCGCAACCGCGGCTGTTCGCCGCCGCGCCGCTCGAGGTCGACGGCTCGGTGCTGCTCAACCAAGCGTCGCGGCCGCTCGACATCAGCGCGTCGCATCCGCTGCTCGCACTGCGCCTGCACGCGGATAGCGCAGGGGACGCGCCCGGCGGCCGGCGCGCCACGGTCGAGCTGCGCGTTCCGGAGGTCGCCCCGTTCGCGGCGTTCGCCGCGCAGGACGCGCGCGGCAGCGCCACGCTCACTGCGCAGCTCGCGCTCGGGCGCAGCGAGGACACGATGACGTTGGATGCCAACTTGGGTTTCACGGGCGGCACGGCGGCCTGGGTCGGCATCGTCGGTTCGCGCGCGGCTCTCAAGCTCTCCGGAACACTGTCGGACCAAACCATCAAGCTCCAAAATTTGCGCCTCGCCGGCGATGCGCTGACCTTGACCGCGAGCGGCAGCGCGACCCGCGTGCCGCCCGGCACGGCCGCCGCCGGCCTCATCAAGGATCTGCAGGGCAACTGGCAGTTCGAGATCGCGGATCTCGGCCGCCTGTCGAGCGATGTCGCCGGTGACCTGAAGATGTCCGGACAGCTGCATGGTACGCCGGCATCGATGGCGGCCGCCGCGACCGTGGCATCGAGACTGTCCGTGCGCGGCTCCGCGGCGGGGACCATGGACGCCCGGGTGCAGGTGCTCGGGCTGCCGAACGCGCCGAGTGCGACCCTTCAGGCGCAAGGCACGTTCGACGGCGCGCCGCTCAACCTCGATGCCGCGCTCGAGCGCAGCGCCGACCAGGTATTTCGAGTGACGGTCCGGCATGCCGACTGGAAGAGCGCGCACCTCGCCGGCGACATGACCTCGAATGCCGAGCTCACGCAGAGCCGCGGACAGCTGCAGTTGCACGTGGGTCAGCTCGGCGATTTCGACCGGCTCGCCGGCAGGAGCATCGCCGGCAGCGTGGACGCAAGCCTCGGGGTCGTGTCGCCGCACGGGCGCCCCGAGGTGCAGCTCGACTTGAACGGCAAGGACATCGTCGTCGGGCCGCTGTCCGGCACCGTGCACTTGCAGGCGGTGGGGGCGTCCGAGGCCCTGGGGCTGCAATTGAACGCGCAATTGCCGAATTTGTCGGGTCGGCCCGCGCGCCTGTCCGCGGCCGCCACGCTCAACGCCGATGCACGCGAGCTGCGCCTCGCCAGTGTCTCGGCCGATTATTTCGGCCAGAATTTTCGCTTGCTGTCGCCGGCGCTGCTCACCTTCGCGAAGGGGCTGTCGGTGGATGACCTGAAGATCGGCGCCCAGGATGCGGTGTTCGAATTGAACGGCGAGTTGGCGCCTGCGCTCGACCTGCACGCCTCGTTGACGCACGTCGATCCCGGGCTGATCAACGTGTTCACGCCGGGACTGTTCGCGAGCGGCACGCTCGAGGCGCAGGCGCGGCTGCAGGGCAGCACCTCGAGCCCCACCGGCAGCATCCGCGTGGACGCGAACGCCGTGCGTTTCGCGGACGATGCGGCCACGGGTCTGCCGGCGTTGGACATCCACGGCCGGGCGCAGCTCGCCGATGACACCGCCTCGCTCGACGCCACGCTCACCGCCGGCGCCGGCTCGCAACTGACGGCCACCGGCACCGCGCCGCTCAATTCGAACGGTGCGCTGAATTTGAAGATCGGCGGGAAATTGGACGTGGGCATGGTCAATCCCCTGCTGGAGGCTCGGGGCCTGCGCGCGGCGGGCGCGCTCACGATGGATGCGACGGTGACCGGCAGCTCGGGCGCGCCGCGGGTGGACGGCGGCATCACGCTGTCCGAGGGAAGTGTGCGCGACTACGTACGCGGCGTAAATCTGTCGAACATCCAAGCGCAGATCGTGGGCGGCGACGCCGGCTTGCAGATCAAGAGTTTCAGCGCCAAGGCGGGGTCCGGCCGCGTCGGCATGACAGGCACCTTCGGCGTGCTGCAGCATGGCGTGCCGGTGGACCTGAAGATCACGGCGCGCAACGCGCAGCCGATCGCGAGCAGCATCATCACGGCGAATCTCGACGCCGATTTGCACGTCACCGGGACCGCCCTGCAACGCCTCGCCGTCGCCGGCACCGTGCAGGTCGACCGAGCGACCATCGGAATCCCCGATTCACTGCCGCCCGATGTGGCCGTCCTCAACGTGCGCCGCCGCGGCCAAAGCGTGCCGGCGGGCATCGGCAGCAGGCTGGTGGTCGGCTTCGACGTCGCCATTGAAGCGCCGCGGCAGATTCTCGTCCAGGGGCGCGGGCTGGATGCCGAACTCGGCGGCGAGATCAAGCTCGGGGGAACCTCCGATGACCCGCAGGCCAGCGGCGGATTCGATCTGCAGCGGGGCAGTTTCACCATCGCCGGCAACAAGTTGAACCTGACTCCCCCGGGACGGGTCGGCTTCGACGGCGAGGGGCTGACCAAGAAGCTCGATCCGACGCTGGATTTCACCGCGCAAACCACGGTCAACGCCACCAATGGCGTCAGTACCGTCACCCTGCAGATCAGCGGTCCGGCCGACGCGCCGCGGTTCGATTTCACCAGCAATCCGACGCTGCCGCAGGACGAGATCATGGCGCTGCTGTTGTTCGGAGAGCCGGCATCACAACTGACCGCGCTGCAGGTGGCAGAGATCGGGGCGGCGCTTGCGACCTTGAGCGGGGTGGGCGGCGGCGGCTCGAACCCGCTGGTGAAGCTGCAAAAATCGCTGGGACTCGATCGGCTGAACGTCGGTTCGAACACGACCACCTCGGCAACCGGCGCCCCGGAAAGTTCCGGTGCCGCGATTGCGGCGGGGCGCTACGTATCGAGGCGCGTCTACGTCGAAGCCAAACAAACCACTGCCGGGACCAGTCAGCTGCAGGTGGACGTCGATTTGACCCAGCACTTGAAGCTGCAGACGCGGTTGGGCAACGGCACGGCGGCGGTCCAAGGCACGACGCCGGACAACGACCCGGGCAGCAGCGTTGGAATTGCCTACCAGTTCGAATACTGAGCGCGGTGCGCCGGCATCGGCCGCGCGCGACTGGTGAAACGCGCGCCATCACAGATGTTAGTATTTTCCGCTGGATCCACCACAGGTTGAGGCCGATGGAAGCGAAGTTCGGTGACCGGCTGATCGAGAAGCGTTCCATCGACTACGTGCCGATTGCCGAGCGGCACGGCAAGGTGTGGCATCTCTGGCCCGTGTGGTTCTCCGGCGACGCTCACCTCGCGACGGTGGCCACCGGCGTGGTCGGCATCGCACTCGGCGGGAATCTGCTTTGGATGGCGATCGCCGTGGTGACGGGAGCGGCTTTCGGCACCTTTTTCATGGCATTCCATTCGACCCAAGGGCCGCAGCTCGGCCTGCCGCAGATGATTCAGTCGCGCCCTCAGTTCGGCTATGTGGGTGCGTTGCTGGTGTGGGCCGTCGCGCTCATCGCCTACGTCGGCTTCAATGCGTTCAATCAGATCCTGGCGGCGCAGACCATGCACGATTTGTACGGCGCCGATCCGACGGCCACGATCGTGGTATTCGCGCTGCTGGCGGTTTCGCTGGCCGTCGTCGGATACGATCTCATCCACTTGGCCCAGCGCCTCATCGCGTACCTGCTGATCGCGGCGCTGCTGGTGTTCACGGTGGCCGTGCTCTTGAGGGCTCACCTGCCGCCCGAGCAGTGGGCTCTGCGGGAGTTTCGGGCGGTGCCGTTTCTGGCGCAGTTCTTCGCGGCGGCCTCCTACCAGATCGCCTGGTCGATTTACGTCTCGGATTATTCGCGCTATCTGCCGCGGGACGTGGGCGTCGCCGCCTCGTTCTGGTGGACCTTCCTCGGCGGGTTCGTCGGGGGCGCGTGGACCATGCTGGTGGGCACGCTGGCCGCAGCCCTGTTTCCGACGCTCGAGGTGGCCACCGCCTTGCGCACCGCCGCCGACCTCGTCATTCCCGGTTTCGGCAAGCCGCTGCTGCTGTGTTCGCTGCTCGGCCTGTTGACGATCACATCCTTGAATTGCTACGGGGCGTCGCTCACCTTGTTGAGCGTGGCGGACTCCCTGAAACCCAGCCGCCCGACGCTGGGGAAGCGCGTGGCGACGCTGATGGTCGCGACCGTGGCGGCCTCGGTGATCGCGCTCGCGTCGTCGCAGAATTTCGTGGAGAAGTTCGGCGAATTCCTGGCGGTGCTGTTGTACCTGTTCACGCCCTGGACCGCGATCAACCTGGTGGATTTCTACGTGGTGCGCAAAGGCCATTATTCGGTGCGTGAGATTTTCAACCCGCATGGCATGTACGGGCGCTGGAGCTGGCGCGGATTGCTCGCCTACGGCGTCGGCTTCGCCGTGATGATCCCCTTTTTCAGCACCGAGCACTACAAGGGTCCGGTCGCCCGGGCCCTGGGGGGCGCCGACATCGCGATGCTGGTGGGATTGCCGGTCGCGGCGCTCGTGTACCTGTGGGCATGCCGCTCGTTGGACCTCGCGGCGGACCGGGCGCGGGCATTCGCGGCCGACATCGGGCTCGATCCCGACAGCGCGCGCCCGTAGCGCGCGCCGCCGCCGGGCGCACCAATTCCAAGACGAGAGGATGCGGGCGGCGCGTCAGTTCTTCAGGCGATATCCGGTCTTGAATATCAGCGCCACCACGCACAGGCACAGCGCGAGGAATGCCGCCGCGATGCCGAGGCTCAACACGACGTTCACCTCCGCGGTCCCGTAGAAACTCCAACGGAAACCGCTGATCAAATACACGATGGGGTTGAACAGGCTGATGCGCCGCCACACGGGCGGCAGCATGCCGATGGAATAGAACGCGCCCCCCAGAAACGTGAGGGGAGTGACCACCAGCATGGGAATGAACGACATTTGTTCCCAGCCCCGGGCCCAGATGCCGAGAATGAATCCGAACAGGCTGAAGCCGACCGCGGTCAGCACCAGGAACGCCATCATCCACATCGGGTGCAGAATGTGGAAG
>JBEKYO010000113.1:0-14934 GCA_049510875.1 Steroidobacteraceae bacterium | reverse complement strand
CGCACCAATGAAAGAGCGCTTCTGTCCACATGGAAGACAGCGTGAATCATGTCGTGAGCAATCTGGTGCAGAGTCAGCCGCTCGGTGATCCGCTTCTGCCCACAGACCGGGCAGTGCGCGTGCCCGGCGGTCAGATCCGCATCACAGTTCCGGCAACGGTTGGAAGTAGGTTCGGGCATGTTGGCCATGAAACTGTCGTTTGAGGCGCATCGAGTCCGGTTTCGCCACTCAAGGGTACCGCAAGCCACGGCTCGTGACACGATCGGCGGGTGCGCCCATCCATGGGGCTCGATTAACCCCACATTGCTCTTTATACCCCGGCTGATGAGGCGCACCGGCGCACCGCCAGCGCACGACGAAGATCGAAGCGCGTGAGCACAAGCGTTCCGCCGACTCTGGCCGCAAATAAAGGCCGAGACGGCACGCTCGGATTTCTAGGCAGCAGCCAATGCTAGCAAGCTCGGTGACGCTGGCCGGCGGTCTACCTGATGCGCAACCCCATCAGTAACCTAGTCCACCCAAAGGAGTGCAACGTGAAGCCACAGTATCTGCACGACGGTAAGTGTCGCGAGTAATACGGCGAATATCAGCACTCCGGAGATCATACCCTTCATAAGAACTCTTGAGATTTCAAACGTTTTACCAGCCGCGATCGTACCGGTACTCCAACCCGACCCTCGCCATGCGTGCGTTGCCCAACCTTTGTTTGCGACGGTCCCCCCAATATTGGTATGTGCGCATGGTTCCAACTCAACTCGCCGGCGAAAGCACCGCCGTAGGACTCGCTGCACCATAGTGGATATCTCACTCGAACGCAGTCGGTTCAACCGCGACGTTCTCCGTAGGATTCGAGGAATACCTAAAGGGCCTCCCCTTGATTTGCACGCCAAAAGTGCCGGTAGGGAGACCCCCATTTTCCCGGGATATTTTGAGTCACAGCATTGCAACGCATTGATTCAATGGGCTCTTCTGTTCGGCGTAAAAGGTGGTTCTCACTGCGCATTTTGGGCCTGCCTAGACACCGATGGCCCGTGATTTTGTTGCCGTGCTGCGGCGCAGAATCCGCGATCGTATTCAAGCGAGTGCGTGCGCTAAGCTTACTCTCAGCGAATAAAGCGGAAAACACGTCGCAGAACGAACTCTGCATCAACATCGAATCGATGCGCGCGAACTGGTCGCCCCGGCGCAGACCTTACGCGCGTGTTCGTTGCGATGATGCTCGAGCGGATCGACGTCGGCCACGTTCCTTTCCCATCGCGGCCAGGAGCGGCAGATGGTAAGCGTCGACCAGACCAACCCGCACCACGTACCGATGCAAGTCGGCGCGGGCTCCCGTCGAAGTCGACGAGCCGAAGAACTCATTGCGCAATCAGGGGCACCCCTTGGTGACGAATTTGGTGATGGCATGGCACTCACCAGATGCAGGTCACCCCGGTCCGTCACGCGAAGCCACCGGCGACCGGTTGACAGAACAGCTTCCTATGGCATAAAAGGGCCCCGAACATGAAACTTCAAGATGCTACGGTGCTCATCACTGGTGCCAATCGCGGCATTGGACTTGCCTTCGCTGAAGCTGCACTGGCACGCGGCGCTCGCAAGATCTATGCCGGTGCTCGCAGCCCATCCTCCATTTCCACTGCGGGCCTCCTCCCGGTGAAACTCGACGTCACCTCGGATAAGGATGTGGCGACCGCCGCCCGAATGTGCAGTGACGCCACCCTCGTTATCAACAATGCAGGGATTGCGCGGCCGGGTGGTGTGCTCAATCCTGAGGCCAATGAGGCAGCTCGCGCGCAATTCGACACCAATGTCTTCGGAATACTGCGCATGACGCAGGCCTTCGCCCCCGTGCTCGCCAAGAACGGTGGGGGTGCCTTCCTCAATGTGCTATCCGCCGCCAGTTGGATCAACAGCGGCGCCATGACCGCCTATGCCGTGTCCAAAGCGGCGGCCTGGAGTCTGACCAATGGCCTGCGCAACGAATTGCGGCAACAGGGAACGCAAGTCCTCGGGCTGCACGTCGGATTCGTCGATACCGAGCTTACCCGCGGACTGGACGTCGTCAAGGTGTCCCCGCAAAGCGTCGCCGCCACCGCTTTCGACGCCCTGGAGGCCGGCGCGAGTGAAGTGCTCGCCGACGAGCGCGCCCGGACTGTCAAACGCAGGCTGACAACGGAGCCGGCGATTTATCTCTGATTTGACGCAATTGCCCGTTATGCGAAGTTTCTTGGCGGTGCAGCATATTGGCGCGCATCGTACGTATGGCGGTAATAAGCCGGCGATGAGTAGAGCCCTGTGTCGCGTGTCGAGACCAACTCAGCCGGCGCTCCACGACTTCGGATCGACCTCGAGCGGCAGCGGATTACCGTCCATGCGCAGCTTGTAGAGCAGTTCGTTTGAGATCGCACGCGAGGCAGCCGTGATGTCGATGTTGAACAGCCGCGCAGCGTTCTCGCCGAGGATCTGTCGCTTGACGGTCGGTGTGAGTGCCGGGTAACCCTTCGATTCGATCAACTCGTTGGGAAAGTCGTACGCCAGGAACGACTGAATCTGCCAGTGCGGCGGGCCGACCACCGGCGTATCAGTGCCCCAGAGCACATGACCGGTGCCGAGGCCCTGCAATAGGCTGCCTAGCATCTGCGCGTAGCGCACGGGCTTAAGGAACATGTTCGGAGCGAGAGCCCCCATCTCGACGTAGATGTTCTTGACCTTGGCCTTGCGCACATACTCGATAGTCTCTGCCTCGAAAGGAAACGAGCAGTGGAAGGCGATGAAATTGAGGTCGGGAAAGTCGGCCGCTGCGCGCGCCAGATCGTCAGTGTGGCAATACTCCTCTA
Source organism: Steroidobacteraceae bacterium (assembly GCA_049510875.1). Taxonomy (GTDB): domain Bacteria; phylum Pseudomonadota; class Gammaproteobacteria; order Steroidobacterales; family Steroidobacteraceae; genus Bog-1198. The sequence goes on along the minus strand of JBEKYO010000113.1, from coordinate 12,097 downwards.
GGAACAGTCCCGGTAGGCCCTTGTGCACACAGACGTTCTTGACCCCGTGCTTGCGCAGGACCTCGTAGAGCGGAGAGGTAGTCTTCTCGTCGTCCATGCGCCACCCGGTCGTGACCGGTCCTGGCGGATAGAGCTTCAAGCCGTCGATCTTGAGGTGCTCGCATTGATAAGTAAGCGAGTCGACGGCGGAATGACCGTCCGGCGGATCAACCACGCCAAGCACGCGAATGCGGGCGGGAGCCATGCCCCGGATGAAGGCGGCCTCCCGCGGAGGGAACAGATCGATCCCGTCAAAAGCGCCTCGCATGCCGAAGCTATTGAGGAAGGCGATATCCGTCTCGCTGTGCAGAAACATGTCCTCGAGCCACATCATGCGCCCCATGTCGGCGATCGGCACGGGTTTGCCGATGACCTTGGCACGCGCGCCGGCGAGCGTAGTGAGGAAGTGCTCCCCGCTCGGCGTCAGCGTGCGCACTCCCCCGTCACGCCACCAAACATGGGTCTGGGCATCGATCACGAACGGCGCCTGCACGGACGGATCGCGATCGGCGATCTTCTCAAGCGCCGCGACCTTGAAAAAGTCGGCCGCCGCCGCGCGCGTCGACAAAGTCAACGGCGGCAATACCGCCCAGGCCGCGGCACCTGCGAGCACATCGCGGCGTGTCATTCGGGTTCCGGACTTGGAGCGCTCCACACTTGAACTACACGTGCCGGTGATCTGCGTCGACTTGGGCATGGCGGTACCTCTCTGCACTCAGACCGGTTTCGCTCCGCAGGGGGAGCCTAGCACTTACGCCCGCCTAAATCTCTAGTTTGCGCTCCTTGTATTTGTCCGGAATTGCCGCGTCGGTGCCGAAGAAGGCGTGCTTTGACATGTCCGGTGAGTAGCGGCTGCCCGGCACCTTTCGGCCGAGTGCCTCAGCGACCGCACGGATGTGATGAGGGGCGTTGCCACAGCAGAGTCCAATGTAGCGCACCCCCATATCGAGCGCCTCGCGGGCATACTCCGCGCATTCATACCGATTGCAGGTGAAGGGATCGAGCGCGGTCGGGAATGGTCTATTGCCGGGAATGCAGGCGCAAGCACGGTCCGTGAGCGACTGAAACGTCGGCTCGGCGTCGGTGGTTCGGTAGGGGACGGGCAGCGACGCCACGTGGCAAGAGAGCGCCTCTCGAATTTTTCGCACGACCGGCATCAGGGTCTTGGGGCCGCGCTGGCAGTTAAGCCCGACCACGTCGGCACCGGCTGCCTCCAGACGCCTGCACGCATCGACCACATCAATGTCGTCAAACATTTTCTCGTTGCGATGCACCGAGAGCGTAACGACGGTCGGCAGCCCCGTGGCCCTCATGACCTCGAGCGCGATAGCCGCCTCGCCATACCAATCGATCGTCTCCGCGATGAGAAAATCCGCGCCTTCCTCGACAGCCCAACCAATCTGCTCCTCGAACATCGCTCGGACAGCCCGGTGGGTCTTGGAGTCGTCGGCTTCATAGGCATTGGTGTTGCAGATATTGCCGGCCATCAAGCAGCCATGACGGTCGGCGACATCCTTGGCGATCCGTAGGGCCTGACGGTTGATCGGTTCCAGAAGCTCCTCGCGGCCGATAACTTTGAGCTTCTGGCGATGCGCATAGTAGGTGAATGCCTCCACCACGTCGCTGCCGGCGTGGACAAAATCCTCGTGCAGGCGGGTCACGACCTCCGGGTGCTCGATCACGACTTCCGGTACGAAGGGCCCTGCCTGAAGGTATCCGCGCCGTTCGAGTTCGAAGAGATAGCCTTCCGCACAGATGACCGGACCGGTGTCGAGCCGTTCTAGCAAACCGCGTTTCGATATCGATACAGTTCCAGGCATGAGAGTTCTCTCCAGTTATAGCCACGTGAAGCAGTCTGTTGGCACGAGCAATTCTCGGGCGTTTACGACTGGCCGCAGGCGCATCCACCGTCGGCACTTGTTGGCGCGCACGCGTAGATTCGAACCAAACTGTCACCATCGCCGGAGTCACCAGCGTACCTTCGCGTCCACTCCTTGCGGTCGCTATGATAATCAATAAATTAAGTTCGCGTAACACGTTCAGGAGGCACCGTCGCGTCTCACAATTTGTGAAGCAACAATAGTCCAAGTGAGAAACGCGAGAAGCCCTCGAGCAATTCCTTCACGTCTTGGACTAGGGCGTTGGGAGCGGTTCGATCACGGGGAGCGAAATTCGCAGACGAGTCCCACGCCCGGGTTCTGAATTGACCTTGAGATCGCCGCCGAGTATCTGTACGCGCTCCTTCATACCCAACAAACCAAGATGGCCGCGGGCGGCGGCGTGGTGGAGAGTTTTTGCTACGTCAAACCCCACGCCATCATCGCGAACTGCGACTTCTATAGTGGTATCAGTTTGGTTCAACTCGACCCAGACGTGCTGCGCCCGTGAATGCCTTATCACGTTTGTTAGAGCCTCCTGAACTGCACGGAAGCAGGCAATTGCGAGATCGCCGGACACATCATTCAGCTGTCCCACGACATAAATCGCAATGCCAGTGCGCTCCGCGTGCTGTTCCGCAAGCCACCTCAGGGTCGGCATCAAACCCACTGACTCTAGCATCATCGGACGAAGCTCGAGCACCAAGTTATGCAATTCGGCACCGGCCTGCTGTACGAGAACAACGCACTCTTCAAGGCGCGCACGCGCAGCGCCGCCCACGAGGCCCTTGGCTGCCCGCAAATGCAATCCTATGCCCGTCAAAAGCTGTCCAAATTCGTCGTGTAATTCGCGCGACAGATGACAGCGCTCCTCCTCCTGCACCACCAACAGGCGGCGAGAAAAATGCTGCAAGCGGTCGGCGGATTCGCGAAGTGCGCTCTCGGCGCGCACTCGCTCGGTGACTTCCTCGTTGATGACGACGCTCCCCACGATCCGGCCCTCAGCGTTGCGGATGGGCGCCGCTGAGTTCTGGATTGTCTTTCGCTGGCCGTCAAATGTCTCGATATCGATCAACTCGTTCAGACTAGTCTTCCCCTCGGATAGCGCCTTTACTGACGCCCACTCGGTCGGCGAAATGCACTTGTCCGAGCCATGCCAAAAGGCTCTGGACCGTGCCCATCGCTCACGGCCCGAAATGATAGTGTCGCCCCAGATGACCTTTGACGCCGCATTGGCAAGAACGATGTCGCTGACCGCATTGGTCACCGCAACGCCGACCGGCAGTGTGGCAAGGACCAGGCGTAGAAGTATCTCGCCTTCCTCGACCGCCTCCTCCGCGCGCTTGCGCTTGGTGCGCTTTTTACCATCCTTGGTCACGTGCTTCCCGCTGGCGAAAGTGTCATCGATAATACCATCAGGCCGCTGCGCGTCGCCGCAGAACCTAGCGATTTGCGAGTGGGTTCTGATCGAGACACGGGGCTCTCCTTGCGCCAGGCTAGCAACAATGCCGGTAACGAAGCCTCTTGTCCTCACTAACGATAAAGCCCTGTACTCCACGGGCCACACAGTGTCGCGGCCGACCGGCTCTACGGCTCGGGATTGCACCCGGCAGGCTCGTCGATCAGACGCCTCGACGAAGATTACGCCCAAAGTGCTCGACGATGTAGCTCACCTCTGGTTCCAGGTGTATATCGAGGTCATCTGGTTCTTGCGCACCGCACCACGGCTACGTCTGTCGACTGGAACCGCTTCATTCGGTGAGGTCTCCCGGCTCTTTTCCGGCGGGTCGACCGCCACAACGATGCGGTCGCACCGCGACACCACGCAGTTTCAAACGGTTCCCACTGACAATATAAATTGTTGGTTTCGGCGTGAGTTGCCGTTTTCAGTGTCTGTGGAGGTAAGTGACATCGACAGGTGGCCATTGCACATCGCGAGTTGCCTGCTACTGAACGTCATCGGCACACACCAGTTCGAGGAAGAGAGTGCTATTGACCGATGAGTCGCTCATGTGTGCCATGTCCGTCCCTTTTGAAGTAAACTTTGAACAGACCAACACTGTGCCACGGAAAAAGACCCTTTTCCGGGGTATTTGGCGCCGAGGGATCAATTGGGACAGTCCGCCGCACTCTATTGCCGGGTTTCAACCGCCGACCAGACCTGTGCTCGCCAGGAGCGAGACCTCAAGGCCTTCGCCAAGAAGGCCGGATACAGAATCGTGGGTGTCTGGAAGGAGACCGGCTCGGACTGAGCAAGAATACGGTCCTCGGAATCGTCAAGCGGGACCGTGCGGCATGACGAGCGTACACGACGTTGCGGTCGCTTTCAAATAGTTAGGCGCCAATCGAGAGTTCCATGAATTACCTACAAGTTTTTACGCGATATAAGGCCTGGGCTGACGACTTGTTCTTGGCCGTAATTTCGGGTGTACCGGTCTTGGAGCTTACGGCCCCGCGGCCCATTGTTTTTGGTAGCTTAATCCGAACGCTCAACCATTCCTATTCAATGGACTTCGTATGGCAATCTCATTTGCTTGGCAAGCCTCATGGGCTCACCACTCGAAACCCTGAAAATCATCCAGCAATGCAGGAGCTGGCTACGGCCCAACGCGAAATGGACAATTGGTACGTGGCCTACGCCCATTCAACCTCGGAGGGTGAATCGGGTGAAATCGTTGAGTTTGAATTCATTGGCGGCGGTCGCGGAGCTATGTCTCGCAGAGATATTTTGCTTCATGTCGTCAATCACACCACATATCACCGTGGCCATGCCGCGGACATTTTGTACGGGCTCAACATTTCTCCTCCAACCACAGACTTTCCTGTTTTTCTCAGGGAGCAGTCGATCCCATCGCCGCGTCTTCGGTAGGAGGAAGAGTCGATGCGGTGTTGCAGACGGTGAGCCCCTTCCGGCGCACCTCCCACGCGATCTTGGTTCGTGACGTGACCAACTTGGGACAAACGGCGCATTGCAGACCTTGTCGAGCGAATTTGGGCTTCTGTCTATCGAAAAAGGCCCGAGTCAATCCCGCCATTTCTGCCCATGCGGGCTCAATCGAACAGGCTGAGGATGCTTTGATACTTTTCGATGTATCCGCTATTTTCGCGGTTGTAACGCGGAATGCTGACTGCTCGCACCACAGAGGCTTCCTCGCGCCAGACACAGGGGCAGGCGACTGCGGAGCCCGGGGTGAGCTCGCCCGCGCGGCGCAGCTCGCCGAGCTGGACGCCCATGCGATCGAGCGCGCGATAAAGCTTTGCGACGTTGCGCGGGCCGCCGTTGTAGGCGGCGACTGCAAAGATGCCGAGCACTTCCGGATTCGTGCGATAGGCGGAGCGGATTTCACTGCTCATCTGTGATAGTTCGATGTCAAGCAGGCAGACGGCCGCCTTCATTGCGTTCAGCAGGCGGGTCGCGCCGCGCTCGAAGTTTGGGTCCAGCTGCGCGCCGCTGCACCTGCGCACGACGAGCGAATAGGTGCCATTGCCGTGCCGGTTGGTGAACTGCATCGGGCCCAGCGCTTTCGCACTCGAGACGCTGTAGCGATATGCCTCCTCGCGCTTCAGACCGTACTGGCTGAGTACCTCGTCGAATGCATCTCTGCCCTTTTCGAGGAAGTCCTCGTCGTCGGTCTGTTCTATGACGGCGAGCGTCGTGATCACCTCAGCTGGTACAACGTCCGCGAGCAGCTCGCCCGGAAAGGCCGCGCTCGGCACGTTCGCGTTACGAAGTTCATCCATGGCGCGCCGTGCGGTGGTGAGCAGGAAATCCCTGCCGCCCGTGACGAAGCGCGGGTCAAGGGTATCCTTGGTAAAGGGCAGGTAGACGATGGGTCGTGCCGTCGCCACCGCCTCGCGCCAGCGTTGCTTCTTGATGAGCGTGTTGTCGAATACCGGGAACTTGCGGCCGTAGACCTTCAGCTCCTCGCCGCCGCGTGAGAATGCGAACATCAGCCGCTCGGCTCCTGTGCCCTTCACGTGCCGCGCCTCAATTCCGGGCGTGCTCACGGCGAAGGGCAGTGGCCCGTGACCGGGCGTCCATTTCACCGGCGGGCGGGGGATCTCCAAGTGAACAATGGTCCAGTTCTTCTGCGCCTCACTCCACAACGCAAAGGCGACCGGCCGGCCGCGCAGCACCTCACGCCCGCCCTTACCGGTGAAGACATACTGCAGTTCCACGTCGCGCAGCTGCGCCTGGCCCTCGGCAACCAAGTCGCGGATGACGAGGTGCCGCTCGCGAGCCTCCACGACCAACTCCGGCAAGCTCTCGGTCTTGGGTGGCGCCTCGCGCTGCTCCGACTCGGCGACGGCCGCCGGAACCTCGGCCTCACCCTCGTCTTTGGCTTCGCTCACGGCCATCGGGAGGTCCTGCACATCGGGCGAGGCAGCGGTTTCCGCGACCAGCGTCGGGTCGTCCACTGCCTCGATGCGACCGCCCAAGGACGCGCACGCGGAGCAGAGGAGGAAGGCCAGGAGCGGGACCGCCGATGAGGCACCGCGAGAGACGCGCACAGAGGAACTCAGAAATGTAGAAGCGGGCGGTAGGAACAACATCGTAGTCCCATGATACCGGCGAACGGCGCGCCGCACGACCTCGAAGTGCGACGTGCTTCGCAGATTCGTTGGCGCAGCGCCGGGCGCGCGACAATGGTAATCAGATAGGAACCAGTCCTAACCGCCGACCGTCCACTACGTTCACCCGCTCCGTCTCGGCGCTTCATTTTGCAATGGGCCTTTGTAACTTGATGAATTCACGGCAATGCATCTCGGCGTGGCGCCGCGTTGGACATCAATTGTTGAAGGATTGGACGCAAAATGATGATGTCGACGTTACCGGTGGTGTTGGATACGAGAGCTTGATAACCGCTGGCCATGTTGGCGTTTCCGGTGGTGTTGTGGAAAAGCGCCTGGTAGCCGCTGGCCGTGTTGAAGGGGCCAGTGGTGTTGTTGTAAAGAGCGAGCCAGCCGCTGGTCGTATTAAAAGTACCGCCGTCATTGGGGAGCGCGTCAATGCCAATGGCCGTATTGAACGTATTTGAACCGCTTTGACGTAACTATTCACGTATTGACCAAGAGCCGGGACCGATACCGCGGCCAACACGGTGAGCACGATCGGGGAGACACTTATTCCGTTCTGTACTTTCTCGAGGGACATGGCCGACTCCTGATGTGACGTTGCAGATGCCGGGCGGCAGACGAGGGTGTCGGCGTATGCCGTGGCCGGCAGCTGATTTCAGATAACCGGGCGCGGTGCGTGCTCAAATCCACCCTCGCACTCGCGCCCGTGCTTGTATCAGCGGCTGTTGTGTCCGCATTCCGACTAGCGAGTGCGGGCGGCAGCGACGACGATCGGGCGAGGCTGATGATTCTTTGCATCAAAGATCGCGAACAGCTCGGGCCGGTCGACCTTCGTCACCGCATCGGCGATCGCCTTGTGGACACAGGCATCCAATCGCGCACGGGACCCGAGATCGCGGCTGTTGATGTCAAAGGGCTTGCACACCTCACTGCCCGCTGCGGCGATGCGGCTGTAGAGCTTGGCCGCGCCCTGCGGACTCGACAGGTTGAGATCGCCAAACTTCACCACGACCTGAGGGACATCCCCCTCGCCGGCGGCGATGGACGCGGCACCCCAGCTCAAGGCCAGCGCGCCGAGGGTGGCGGTGATGATCAAACGGGGCAGATAGGCTGCAGTGGTCAGAGTGTTCATGATGCTCTCCTGGATGTTGGTTCAATCGTTCAAGGTTTCGGCGGTTTCCTGCGGCAGGTTTGACCCCGCCGCCTGTGGGGATACAGTGCGCCGTACCTGGCCAGGAGTCCTGATAGCGGTCTGAAAGTGATCTAGGGATGGGCTGAACGGAAGCGCCAGGGCAGCACGCGAGTCGAATCGCGGCCAACTGAATGGCTGTGTAAAATCGTTGGTCGGGGACAGGCGACCGATCGGAAAAATAACTGAATCATGGAGTTACGATGCCATTGGTGAGTTCGGCAGGTCGTACCTTGCTTCGCGTCGCGGATCTGCGCGTGGATCCGGCGCTTGATGAGATTTGCAAGGATGGTCAGACGATCAAGCTCGAACCCAAAGCGATGCAGCTGCTGTTGTGCCTTGCCGAGCGCGCGGGCGAGGTGCTGAGCGTGGAGCAGTTGCTGGATCGGGTGTGGAAGGACGTGGTGGTGAGCCAGGATTCGGTGTACGCGGCGGTGGCCGCCTTACGGCGCATCCTGGGCGATGATCCGAAGAAGCCGAAGTACATTGCCAACGTCGTGCGTCGCGGGTATCGGCTCATCGCGCCGGTATCCCCGTGGGTTGATCCGCCGGCCGAGCCGGCTGCCCCTGCAGCCCCGCTGCTGCCGGAGAAACCCTCGATCGCGGTTCTGCCGTTCGTCAATTTAAGCGGCGATCCCGCACAGGAATACTTCAGCGACGGCATCACCGAGGATATCATTAGCGAGTTATCGCGCTGGCGGCGTCTCGTGGTGCGCTCCCGCTCGGCCTCGTTCCGGTATGGCGGCGCTACCGTCGACACGAAGCAGGTTGCGCATGAATTGGGTATCCGTTTTGTCGTTGAAGGCAGCGTCCGGCGTATGGGGGATCGCATCCGCATCAGTGCACAATTGGTCGACGCCGAAAGCGGCAGCCACATCTGGAGCGAAAAATTCGACCGCGGCGCTAATGAGATCTTTGCCGTGCAGGACCGTGTGGTGCAGACGATCGTCAGCACGCTCGTCGGCCGGGTAGAGGCGTCGGATACCGAGCGAGCGCGCCGCAAGCCGCCCGCAAGTCTGGCGGCCTACGAATGCGTTTTGAAGTGCAATGCGCTTTCCTGGGCCGATCCAGCCGGTGCAACAGAGGCCATGCGTCTGATTGAGAGGGCCATTGAGCTGGACCCCGGCTATGCACACGCGCACGCCCTACTGGCTGCGCTGTCTTACTCGCCGTTCGATGACGGTCCGAAGAGCACCACCGCTGCCTTGGAGAGGGCTTACGTCCTTGCAGTGCGAGGTGTCGAACTCGACGACGGCGAGAGCACCTGCCACGCGATGTTGGGCGCGATTTGCATGCATCGACGCGAATATGACCTGGCCGTGCAGTACTCGCGGCGTGCGGTCGAGATCAACCCGAACAACCAGTGGAACGCGGCCGATTTGGCATCGATGCTGGTGCGTACCGGTGACTCGGAAGAGGCGCTCACCTGGCTGACAAGAGCACGCGAGATCGACCCTTACTTTGATCAGCCATGGTACTGGCGCGCGGCGGGCATCGCTCATATGAACCTGCACCGTTACGCGGAGGCCTTGTCGATGCTTAGCCGTGCGCGGGTTCGCTCGTACGCCTACGTCGCGCTAATTGCCGGATGTCACGCCCGGCTGGGCGATCTGAATGCGGCGAGGGCCAGTGTTGCCGAGTGCCTGTCGATGAAACCGGACTTCTCGATCGAGCAGTTCATGAGCAAGGAACCGTTCAAGAGCCGCACCGATGCCGAGCATCTCGCCTCGTCCCTTCGGCTGGCCGGGTTGCCGGAATAATCGCTCATGCGCCTACCAGTAATACATCAGGGGACATAGCGGCTCATGTCCGGCACCCGTCTAACTTGCGCAATCGTCGAGCCCACCTGGGTTGACGAAGTCATCCGATACTGGTTCGACGAGTTGGGTGCCGCCCATTGGTTCGCGGGAAACGAGGCCATTGATGCACAGGTCCGCGGGCGCTTCCTTCAGCTGCACGAACGAATCGTGGCACAGGATGGGTTAGTACCAACGATGCAGCGCGCAATTCTGGCCACCGTCATCGTCCTAGATCAGTTCTCTCGTCATTTGTTCCGCGGAACCCCACGCGCCTACGCGGCCGATCATCTTGCGCGCAAGCTCTCGACAGCCGCGATCGCTCAAGGCTTTGACGTTGCCATGAATGTGCAGGAGCGCCTTTTTCTCTATCTACCCTTCGAGCATAGCGAAGATCGGGCGGATCAGGCGCTCGCGGTCGATTTGATCGGACGTCTCGGCAACGCGCAATGGACGCGAGATGCCATCAAGCACAAGGAGGTCATCGATCGGTTCGAACGCTTTCCACACCGAAATACGATACTCAACCGACAATCGTCTGCCGACGAGATTGCGCTTTTGCGGGAACCAGAAGATTGGTTCTGACCCAGCAGTTCACGATTAGATCAAGCCCACTCGATAAGTCCTTCGCGCACGCACAGTTCTTGCCAGCTCGGTCGAGCTTTGATTCGCGCGGCGTATTGATGCAAGGCGCTCCAATCGGTCGCCGGCTTTGGCATGTTTCGCGACCAGCGCATCAGCATGATCAGCATCAGATCCGCCGCCGAGATCTGCGTGCCCAATATATACGGACCGTGCGCCTGCAGATGCGCATCGATTCGCGACCAGATCGTCTCGATTCTTCGCTGCATTGCGCTCGCCAGCAGCGCTCGCGTGTTGGCGTCGTCGCTGATGTCCGTCGGATAAAACCACAGGCGAAATGCCGGCTGGAGCGTGTTGGCGAAATATACGATCCACTGATACCAAGCCGCCCGACTCGATGAGTTCTCAGCCGGCGCCAGGCCGGCGTCCGGATGTCTTGTCGACAGCGTCATCATGAGCGCGGCAGTTTCGGTGAATGGAGTATCGTCGATCAACAGCGTCGGCACGTGCCCACCCGGGTTGAGCCTTAGATAGGCTGGATCGCGCTGGCCACCGGCCTGCAGATCCACCAGGACCAGATGGTATTTTGCATCGATCTCGATGAGCGCCTGGTGCACGCACATGCTTGCCGTACCCGGGCTGTAGTAAAGCGTATACACGGCCATATCCTGTACGAATCCGTTGGAATGCACATCAGAATGCGCGAGATGCGCTATCGGCGCATTGTAAATTGAAAATCGGCAGGGAAAAAGGGAAAACTCACACATGATGCGACAAGCTTCCGTCGACTACAACGGACGGATTAGTCTGGATTTATACATGAATCCGTAATCGGCCACGGCCTACAATCGGTCACCTTCAATCAGAATTGGCGGTCACGTTCGGTCGGAACGACCGGCCACGTTCAATCGGAATCAGCGGTCAAGATGGTCCGGAATACGCAGTTGCGCCCTTCTGGCACCCCGGCGCTCACGGGTATTCACTGGCACGCAAACTCGGGTCTCAAGGTGAGCACGAAGGCATACGTGGTGGAGTCAACTGCGGCAGAATCGTCACCTTGCCCGCGTCGACGACCGACACGTCTTGCGTCGACGTCGTGCAGGCGATCAACCCGGGCCCGTTGATGATCGGTCCGAAGTAACACTCCGTCGGCAATGCCTTGGGCGAGGTGCCGTGCCAAAGCAGGGCTCGGTCCGGGCCCGCTGCGTTGTGAGTGAATCCCACCACCTCGCCTGCGTTGTTGATGCCCGTCGCGCCATTGTTAGGCCAATCCCCGGCCAATTGTCCGAGAATCGTGGGTTTGGTCCCGTTCCACACGATGGCATGGCTGCGTCCGTGCCATCCAACGTCCGGGTGAATGCCGTCGGCGGCGCCGGTCCCCACGTACATCGTGCCGACCACCTGACCCACATCGTTCATGCCGTCGACATAGCTGTACTGGAAACGCGGCAGTTGACCCAGCAACTTCGGCGTCTTGCCGGACCAAATGATGGGGCAACCCGCGCTGCAGGTGCCGCTGTCGTAGGCGGTGCCCGCCACCTCGCCGGCGGCGCTGACGGCGGCCGGGTACGACGCCGTTCCGCCAGGAAGGTTCGATAGACGGGTGACCGTGTATCTCGCCGGGGCATCGCCGGCTGGGTCAAGCTCAGTCGATTGTCCGAAAACCGTGGTGGTGAGGCCGACACAAGCACCGATGGCTGCGGCTAGTTTGATGGTCGTCATGGCATGGCGCCACCATTTAGTAGCGAGATTTCGCCCATGAATTGGGTTGGGCCGAGCGTGAAGGGTGTGCGTTCGTTCGTATAAGGAGTGATCCCTGGACTAGCACCACCTTCCGAAAGCCCGCCAAGTTTGATCGGCGAGAAACCGAGATTTTCCGCAAGCGCACCAACAAAGCCGACTTCGTGGCGGCAAGCAGGGTTGCCTCGATGTCTTCGATGGGCTTGTTTGCACCCATTGGGGAGGTAGACATGAAGTCGGCGCCGGGACCTGTCAGGCTTTCACGAACCGATAGGCGAAGCGATCGGTCTCGCCCT
>JBEKYO010000112.1:0-15054 GCA_049510875.1 Steroidobacteraceae bacterium | reverse complement strand
GCCTTGAGAAACGAGCCCACGAGTTCCGGCATGACGATGGGCGCCAGCGTGGAGAACCAGCCCACCGACAACTCGCCGCGCATGTGATGGCTGATGTCGGCGGCCGCCGAGTACAAGCCCTCCGCTTGTTTCAACAGCTGTTTCGCGTCGCGCAGCAGCGCGCGGCCGGCCGGCGTCAGCGACAGCCCTTGCGCGTGATGCCGCAGGAACAGCTGCACGTCGAGTTCGCGCTCGATGTGCGCGATCGCGGTCGAGATGGCGGGCTGCGAAATGTTGGCGCGCTTCGACGCGAGCGTGATGCTGCCGGTCTCTCCCGCCGCAATGAAATAGGTCAGCTGCCGGAAACTGAACTTCATGACGCGGGGATCCGCGCGTGCCGCCGCGCGCTCACGGATCGCCGGGGACGCCGAAACCCGGCGCGCGGCCGGGATCGAGCGCGCGCTGCACGTAGGCGTCGATTTGCGGCGCGTAGATCTCCCAGAGCGACTGCAGATCGGCGAGCGGCGCGGCGCTCCAATCCACCCGCAAGTCGACGATGGGCCAGCTCACCTCGTGCACCACCAGCAGGCCCGCCGAATGAATCGGTCCCGCCTCGCCGCCCCGCGCGGCGCCCGCGCGCAGCGCGTGCAGCAGGCGGCTGCCCAAGTGTCCCTCGGCCGCCTCGAAGGCGCCGATCATCGCCGCCGGCACGGCGGTGTGCGCCAACAGGTTTCCGGCCGCGGCCGCGTGCGCGCCCGCCGCGCTGCCGACCAGGCCGAGCGCGTGGGCGCCGGAGTGGATCACCGGCGGACCCTGCGCGCCGACGCAGAGCACTTGGCGGTAGGCGCCAAAGGGCGTGGCACCGAGCGCCGCGGCGAGCGCCGCCGACGCCGGGCCGCCGCGCGACAGGCTCTCGAGAATGGCCGGCCCGAGGGACGGGTCCGTGATGTTTTGCGAGGCGACCGCGCCGGCGCCGCCCCGTGCATGCGCACAACGGGCCGCCACGGCCGGCGAGGAGGATGCGATCGCGACGCCGAAGAACTGCGCGTCAGCGGTGCGCGCGACGATGGAGAACGTCATGTGCGGTCCGCGTCGTCGGGGATCACCGCGATCACGTCCACCTCGACCAGCCACTCGGGGCGCGCGAGACCCGCGACCACGATGCCGGTCGACACCGGGTAGACGCCCTTCAACCAGCGCCCCACGGTCCGATAGACGGCCTCGCGGTAGCGCGGATCCGTCAAGTAGATCGTGACCTTGCAGACGTGCTCGAGCCGCGCGCCCGCCTCACTCAGCAACTGTTGGATATTCGACATCGCCTGCTCGGCCTGCGCGGCGGCATCTCCCACCCCGACGTTGACCGCCGTGTCGAGGTCCTGCCCGACCTGGCCGCGCACGAAGACCGTGCGGCCGCGAGCGACCACGGCCTGGCACAGGTCGTTGTCGAGTTTCTGCTCGGGATAGGTATCGCGCGTGTTGAACTTACGCAGTCGCGTGTGCATGGGGAGGTACTCCAAAAAAAGCGCGGCAGTGGCCGGCAAATTCCTGTGCAAGCGGGCTCGGGCGGCGGCCGGCGACCGAACCGAGCACCAGCCGGCTGTTCTTCACCGCCGTGGCCAGAGGCCGCGTCACCAAAGCCCTGCCGTCATAGGACATGTTGTTCGCCGGCTTGGTGGCGAGCAAGCCGTAGCCCAAACCGTGTCCGACCAGCCCGCGCACCATCTCCAGCGAACCCGTGCGATAGCCGACCCGCGGCTCGATGCCGCGCTCGCGAAACAGCGAGAGGAAATAATCGCGGCTCGGTTCGACGTCGAGCAGCACCAGCGGTTCGGCCGCGAGCTCCAAAAGGCCGAGCGCCGCGCGATGGCACAGCGGGTGGCCTTCGGGCAGCAGCACGTACGGCACGAGATCGGCCAGGTGCTCGGCCACGATGTCGGCACCGAGGTCGAAATCGTAGAGCAGCGCCGCTTCGATCTCGCCTCTTTTCAGGCTCGCGACCAGCCGCGTTTGATCCGCCTCGAGCAGCGTGAGGGCGAGCGCCGGATGCAGCTTGGCCATGCGCGCCAGCAGCACAGGAACGATATAGGGCGCGAAGATCTGAAAACAGCCGAGCGCGAGCGTGCCCTCGGCCGACGCGGGATCGGCGTCCGCCGCGCCGCGCGGGTGAAATCGCTGCGGCACTCCGTAGGCGCGGTTGGCATAGATCAGCGGGGCGCCGCCGCCGGCCATGAAAATGTCCTGCACGGAGCCGAACACGACCACGTGCGAGCCCACGCGTTCACTCGCCGTCACCCGGCAGTCGAACGCGACCATGGCGTCGAGCACGCGCGGCGCGCCGGTCACCTGCCGGGCCCAGCGCGCACAATCGAATTTTGCGTCGCCGCGGGCATCGGTGCGCCCGGCAAAGCTTTCCGAAATGTGCGCCTGATCCTCACGCAGCACGTTGACGCAAAACACGCCGTTCTCGAGCAGCGCGCCCGCCACCGGGCTCAGATGGTGAATGCACACCAGCAGCGTCGGCTGCGGCGTGTCGGCGGACACCGAGACCATGGCCGACACGGTCACGCCGTGCCGCCCCGCGGCGCCATCCGTCGTGACCACGTTGACCGTGCAGGCTGCATGGCTCATGCCGCTCAAAAACAGCCGCCGTAGCGCGAGTTCGTCCGACTCCGGCTGGGCGAGATGCAACGAGCCGCTCACCGCCGCTCAACCCGCAGCCCCGGCCACCGCGAGCGGCGCGCCCGGCGGGGTCGGAGCGGCGCCCGGCGCTGCGGCGGCACCGGGGGCTGCAGAGCCGGATGCGCCGTGCGGCGCAGTCGCCGCGAACCACTGGGCGACGGCGCCATCGCCGGCCGGCCGCGTGCTCTGGTCCATGACCCGGGCGGACAGATCCGCCGCCTTGCGCACGAAATCGAGCGGGCCGTCCCAATCGAAGTTGCGGTAGACGGCGGCAAGGTGCGCAAACGGCGGGGACTGCGCGAACAATTGGAACGTCAAGCGATGGCCCGCGTAATCGGAATTGAGCAGGTCGCGGGCGAAGGCCAGCAGTTTGCGGCGGTCGTCCGACACCCAGTTCTCGTTGACCGTGTAGAACTTGTCGAGCCAGGGCTTGGTCTCGGGTGAATCGAACGATGCCTTGTCCGGAGTGACGCAGATCTGCCCGCCGCACAGCTCGCGCGCGATGTGCATCATCTCATGGAGCTGCGAACAGGCGAGCACCCGCCCGCAGTAGAGCAGCGACTGGTTCGGCATCAACAGGCCGGCCGGGCTGCGCTCGGCGAGCGCGATCGCCGCGGTCAGGTGCGCGTTGATGCCCTCGCGGTACACCGCCAGCTGGGCGAGCTTCTCCTGCACGGCCTGCTGCTTGTCCAGCCCGGTCTGCCGGGCGTTGAACAGCGCCGCGCCGATCATCAGGTCGGCGAGCTTGAGATTGCGCTGGACGAAGGCGAAGGCCGAATAGCGGTGCAGGGTCGCGCGGATGAAGGTCGCCGCCCGGGTGTGCCGGTAGAACAGCACGTTCTCCCAGGGAATCAGCACATTATCGAAGATCACCAGCGCATCGACCTCGTCGAATTTGTTGGCGAGCGGATAATCGGCCGCGGGCGCGCGCCCGGCAAACCCCGTGCGGCAGATGAATTTGAGGTTCGGCGAACCGAGATCGCAAATGAACCCCAGCGCGTAATCGGAGAGCGCGGAATTGCCCCAGTTGGCGATGGTGGGTTTGGTGAACGCCTGGTTGGCGTACGCCGCGGCGGTTTCGTACTTGGCGCCGCGCACCACGATGCCGGCGTCGGTCTCCTTGACCACGTGCAGCAACATGTCGGGATCCTGATCCTGCGGGGCCTTGGAGCGGTCGCCCTTGGGATCGGTGTTCGCGGACACATGGAACGGATCACCCTGCAACACGGACTGGATGTGGCGGCGGATGTTGGCGGAGAACTGCGGATCGACTTCGTTGAGCACATCCTGTCCGTCGAACAGCGACCACATCTCGCCCACGGTCTCGTCGCCCACGCGGGTCACGACGCCGCCGATCGCCTCGAGCACGGTATCGGTGGCGCGCCGCTTGTCCCACCAGTCCTGCTGGGTGCGCGGCAATTTGTTGGCCACCGCGTTCCACCCACCGTCCTCGGGGTACGCGAGCAGGTCGCGCGTGGCCGGATCGTGCTGCATGTCGTAGATGCGCGCCCGGATGTCGACCAGCGGCTTGAACATCGGGTGTGCGGCAATGTCGCGCACGCGCTCGCCATTGATGTACACCTCGCGGGCGTCGCGGATCGAGTCGAGGTATTGCTTGCCGGTTCGGATCATGGCGCATTTCTCCAGAGTGGTTGGGCGAGCCGGCCGGCCCCACGGCCGCTCACCCGCATGATCCCGCTTCCGCAAGCATAAATAAATTAGTGATTATAGGTCTTTTGGTTCCGAATTTCCGATGCAAAGCACCGACGCGGGGCGCCGCGCCCGCGGCGCCCCGGCCCTGCCCGGCGGCTCACCAAGCCTTGAAGGAATACCCGAACCTCACCCCTACCGTGCGCGGCTGCGACACGATCGCCTGGGCGCGGTTGCCGTAGATCGCCGGATCCTGGTACGAGCTGATGCCGAGGTTGTTGGTCAGGTTATGCACGTACAGCGCCCCCATCCAATGGGACTCTGCGAAGCTCAGCTGCGTGTCCAGCATGGTGAATCCGGCCACCGTGGGCACGGTGGCCGAGAGCGCCGGGATCACGTCGCTCTGGTAATGGGCGTTGATGGCATAGCGCAGTTCGCCTCCGGCGAGGTGCACGTGGCCGTACTCGAATCCGAGCGCCACGCTGTTCTTCGGCGTGCCGGGCAGCGGGCTGCCGATCGCCGGCGGCGGCACCGACACGTTGGGACTCACGAACAACGGGTTGAGCGAGGTGAGTTTGGTCTGATCGTAGGTGTAGCCCAGGGTGCCCGCCAGATGATCGGTCAAGCTCGCGTCGAGTTCCAGCTCGACGCCGCGGCTGACGGCCGCGCCGATGTTGAGCGCCGCCGGCAGCACCAGCGGCGTGAGCTGCACGCCCTCCTGGATGTTGTGCCACTGGATGTCATAGATCGCCGTCGAGTACCGCAGGCGGTTGGAGAGCGTGCCCTTCAGGCCCACTTCGTAATTGTCGGCCGTGTCGGGCTGCAGCCTGGTGAGCGCCGGCGGGGTGACATACGTGCCCCCGAGCTCGCTCGGCGGCAAGGCGTTCACGCCGCCGCGCCGAAACCCCTGCGACCAGGTGGCGTACACCAGGTTCGATCGGTCGAGTTGGTACGAGGTGTTGAGCTTCCACAGCGCGCGCCGCCACTCGTCGCTCAGCGACTCGTTGGCGGCGAAGCCCGGCCCGTCGAACAGCAGGCCGGTTTGCTGGGCTTGCGTCAGGGTCTGCTTGAACAGACGCGTGCCGCCCGTGAGGCTCCAGTCCGAGGTCAGGTGATAAGTGAGCTCGCCGAACACGGCCAGGTCCCGGAAGCGCGTTTCGAAGTCGCCGATGTAGGCTTGGTCCAGGGTCAGGGGAATGCCGACGATGGACGTCGCGCCGGTTTCCGGTCCGTACTCGCCGAAGCCGCACTGCGACGGATTGGTGCCCGAATTGTCTGGCAGCGTGCCGCCCGCCGCGGTGCAGGCGTTGTAGAACGCGTTATAGCCTGGGTAGAACTCGTGCTCCTGGATGTAGGTCTGCTGGTTCTTGTAGAACAAGCCCGCCACCCAGTCGAACATGCCCCCGGTCTTCGAGGCCAGGCGAAATTCCTGCGTCCAATTCTTGTCGTCGAGCTGATCGGCGCCCTGGATGAAGGTGCGCGGATTCTGGCCGTAGAAGTTCTGGTAGAAGAAGAAATTCGTGTACAGCGCGGTCAGGTCGGTATGCGTCTGGTTGTTGTGATGGGCATACGAACTCGCCGACGACAGAGTCGCGAAACCGACGTCGTAGTCCACCGTCAACGCCACCAGGTCGACCTTGTCCTTGGTGCCCTCGAGACTGTTGGTGGCCGAGGACAGCCGGTCCACGCCCGCCGGCACGGGCGCGCTGTAGAGCTGCGCCTCGAGCGGCGGCGTGGTATTGGCGGCCTGCGTCGCGGGGCTGATCGGCTGGTTGTAGGCGGCGGCGCTGGTGGCGACGTACGGGAATCCGCCCGCGCTCGCCACCTG
Source organism: Steroidobacteraceae bacterium (assembly GCA_049510875.1). GTDB lineage: Bacteria > Pseudomonadota > Gammaproteobacteria > Steroidobacterales > Steroidobacteraceae > Bog-1198. The sequence goes on along the minus strand of JBEKYO010000112.1, from coordinate 8,918 downwards.
GTAGTAGTACGAGAGTTGCGCCTTGAGGTCCTCGTTCGGCTTCCACAACGCGGCCACCCGCGCGGTGCGGTACTCGTACGAATTGACGCCCTCCTCGCCGTACTTCACCGGAGTTTCGGCGAGCGGATTGCCCGGATTGCCGGTGATCGGCACGCCCCCGGAGAGCTCGTAGAGATTCGGCTGATTGATGAATCCCGCATCGTTCGTCAGGCTGCCGTTGACGCGCACCGCCAGCGTATCGGTGAGCGGCAGGTTGACCATGGCGTTCACATCATCGTTGATCGCGTGCGTATGCGCCGTGTCGCTCGCCCCCGCCTCGATCTTCGCGTCGAACGCCCTCGGATCGGGCGCATTCAGCACGAAGCGGATGGTGCCGCCGAGCGAGCCTGAACCGTACAGCGTGCCCTGCGGGCCGCGCAGCACTTCGATGTGGTCGATGTCCTGCAGGCGCAGGTTCACGAACAGCGGCGTCTCGTCCACATAGGTCGCCACCGGCGGAACCACGGGCGAGGCAAGCGCGAGCTGACCGCCCGTGCCTTCGCTGTTCAAGCCGCGAATGATGAGCGTGCTGCCGTTGACGCCGCCGAACGGACCTTTGTCGGTGAAGTTCACGCCGGCGATCGAATGCGCGAGACCGGCGATATCTTCGATCCCGGCCTCGTCCAGGGCCGCGCCGGTGACCGCGGTGATGCTGATGGGCAGGTCCTGCGCGGACACCGCGCGGCGCGTCGCAGTCACGACCACCTCCTGCAAGCCGGTGTCCTCCGCTCCCGCCGGCGCCCCATACAGCGCCGTCATCACCGCGGCGGTCAAGGACGTGGCTGTGCCGAATTGCCGAGGCCGTGTCCGGCCGCGCCTGCTTCTTGTCATTAGTGATCCCCTTTTCTTGTGCATCGAAATCGCGGCGGGTTAACCCGCTTAACCGGAAGCGGGAAGCCGCGTTGCAGTGATGCAACCACGCGTTCGCGTCATCGGTAAAGCGGTCTTTTATGACACACGGATTTGTAAAAACAAAAGCAAATTTCGCGAAGTTTCACGCTGCACGGCGTTGGTGCATTTTTGCGCAGCGTGCGATTTTTCTGCGCCATGACGGTGCCGGCGCGGCGCGCGCCGCGGCGCATGCGCGCAGGCTGTTTTTAATATTGTTTCGCGCGCCCCGACGGCGCGCTCGAGGCGCCGATGCGCGCCGCGGACGCTTTCTTGCCCGCCCGATGCGCGCACAATTGGTGCACGCAGCGCGGCGCCGCGGGTGCGCCCGCGCGCGCCGATGCGCGCCGATGCGCAGATTTTTTTTATCCAAACGAATGCGTGCCTGCGCACGCCGACGACCATGAACAACAACGGCGAAACGCCTCGCTGCCGCACACAGCTACTTGTGTTTCGCTGCCGACTTCACCGGCCCACGCCTCACAGCCCAGGACGGCGGTCGTGCAGTTGAACCCTCTGGTCGGGACCCGCAGCGCCGTGCTGCGCCAATGCCTGGACGGCCGGCCGGCGGCTATGTCCCTGCGCAGGGCATGACCCCGCGGGGCGGCCGAATGCTGTGCGCGGGGGATTGATTGACAAGCACCGGATGGGTGCGTAAATTCCTGCGCCTCGCGCTAGGCGACCCCCCCTGCCCAGGTGGCGGAACTGGTAGACGCGCTGGTTTCAGGTACCAGTGGAGCAATTCGTGGAGGTTCGAGTCCTCTCCTGGGCACCAAGTCGCACTTTTGAGCCACAAATTGGGGAAACAGGCCCCCGGTCGGACTGCTGGGCAACCAGCCGACAACGGCTCCGGCCACCGGAGTGACCAAGGTGGGATGCACCGCCGTTTATGAGCGGAGCGATTTTGCCGTCAGCAGCGCGAACTCCGCCCCGGCGCCGCTGTTCGGGCTATTCGGCCGCTTGGCTCTGGCGCAGCGCCCGGCGCGCCGCATGCGACCCGGTGATCTGACTCGCATCGGCAACCCTCACGCAGTCGCGCCCGGCGCTCTTGGCCGCGTACAGGGCCCCGTCGGCGCGCGCGATGAAGTCATCGAGCGAGCGGACGTTGGCGTCGAACTCCGCGATTCCGGCACTCAACGAGACGCGCAGACCGGCGCCCGACGCCGGCAAGTGAATGCCGTACATGAGCGTGCGCAGCCGTTCGAGCGTGGCGGCCGCCACTTGCGGTGTCGACTCGGGCATCACCAGCAAAAACTCCTCGCCGCCCCAGCGCCCGAGCAGGTCGCCCGTGCGCAAGGCCTCGCCGGTGACGCGTGCGAACGCCTTCAGCACAGCATCTCCCGTTGCATGACCGCAACAGTCGTTGATCGCCTTGAAATGATCCATGTCGAGGATTGCGATGGTCAACGCCGAGCCCTGCGTGCGCGCCGTCTGCACGGCTGCGGTGGCAAATTGCGCCGTCCGGCGCCGGTTCGGCAGCCCGGTGAGGCCGTCCTGGCTCGCGAGCTTGACCATTTGTTTGCGATACCGGATGTTCGCGGCCAGAAAATACATCAGCAGCGCGATGACGCACGCGCCGGTGACCGCGCCGACGGCATTCCAGCGCAGCCGCTTGGCCTGGCGCGTGGCCTGCTCCTGGGATTGCGCGAGTTCGCGTTTGAGGGAGGCGTTGCGTTCGATCTCGCGGTCCGTTTCGAACCGGGCGCGCAGCGCACCGGCCTGGCGGTGGCGTTCGGCCTCGGTGGCCGCGGCATAGCGCTGCGAATACTCGCGCAGATCGCCGTAGGCATTCTTGTAGTCGTGCAAGGCCGCGTTGGCGCGCGCGCGCGATTCGTACAGCGCCGCAACGTCCAGGGGCGGCATGTCGGCGCCATCGTGATCGAGAACCCGGTTCAATCCGGCGAGCGCCTTGTCCGCCCGGCCCTCTCCGAGATCGATGCGCGCCTGCAAGCCAAGAGTCTCCTTCATCGAGTCCGGAGCGTTCGCGGCGGCGAAGATGCGGCCCGCGCTGTCGCACTCGCGCTGGGCGGCCGCCAGATCGCCGAGTCCGATTTGCGCCTCGCAGATCCTGAGATCGGCATAGGCGACGCCCAGCTGATCGTTGAGCGTGAGGCTGAGCCTGCGCGCCTCGGCAAACTCCGCAATCGCATCCCCATAGCTGCCCGATGACTTGAGAATCTGTCCCCGCATGAAGCGCGACACCGAGAGGCTCAGGGTCGCGTCCCGCGACATGTCCCAATCGATCTCCTCCTGGTTCAACGCCAATGCCTGCGCGTAATCGCCCATGCTGCGCATCACCACCGACAGCACCGATGCGGCCAGCGCATGCGGCTCGCTGAGCGTCGGCCCGGAGCTGGCGCGATAGGCCTGGGTGAGCGTGACGATCGCCAGATCGGCCCGATCCTGCCGGTGTTCCAGCAGACCGCGGGTGACCAGCAGGCAAATGGCCGCCCGCGACTCCGGCGGCTGCACCACGCGCGCGGCCTCGATGTTCTTGATCGCCGCCGCAATTCCGGCCTCGTCGTAGACGTTCTGCGCGGCCGCCGAGAGCAGCTCGAGATGAACCGGATCGAACGCGTTGGTGGCAAGCGTCAGGCCCGCCGCGGCGGCGCTCCGTGCCTCGCTCGAGCGCTCCAGAATCTCGTAGGCCTGGGCCTGCGCCGCGTACAACGAGGCCCGGTGCGCGGCAGTCCGAGGCTCCGCCCGCGCAACGACGGGCAGCGCATCGAGCCGGCGTTGAATCTGTTTGAGCGCCTGCACCGCATCCTTGCCGATCAGCGTTTGCATCTGGCGAATGTCGGAATCCGGATCGGCGATGCAGGCGGCAGGCGATCGGGAGGGCAGCGAGAGCCCCAACAACAGCAGCAAGGGCCAGATCGACAGCCGGGCGGTGTACTTGAGTTCCATGGCAGTCCCGACAAAATGCCGGTCGGGGCCGGCACAGTCGTCTCAGGATGTCACGATTTGTAATTGCGGCACTCGCCGCGCAACCCCAAATGTGACGCAACGCTCGATTCGCCGGCAGACCGCCCGGTGGCAACTTCGGCCCGAGCAGTGCATATTCACTGGTTAAATCACGAAAAAATACGTCGGGACCGCCCAACAGCCCTATGCCATCCTCCTTGTCTTGAGCCGGAAATCACTGTGGCTCCAGCGGGTTGCGATCGTTTTGGCAATCGACAAAACAATAGGAGTCGACCGTGAAATTTCGCTGCATCGCCCGGTGGCTGGCCGGCATTTCGCTGTTGTGGGGCGGCTCCACGACGCTGCAACACGCGCTCCCACGGTTCGGTTGAGCACGCCATGCGCCGCTGGATATCAACCGTGGCCGGCGTGGGCTTGACCGCCTCGCTGGGGCTGTCCTGCGACGCGGCGCCGGCCGCCGCGCCCTACGTGGTGTATGCCAATCTGCAAGGCGAGACGCTGCTCGACAACGACCGGGTATTCGTCCAGAAATTCGTCGTGCAGCCGGGACAGTCGACCGGCGCGCACGCGCGTTTCGGCGAGCAACTGCTGGTGTTCATCAAGGGCGGCGTCTTGACGCTGAATGCCACGGGGCGCGCCGCGCTCTGGAAGGACGGCCGCGTGGTCTTCTACGAGGCCAGCGGCGCATCCGACTCAGGCGCGAGCAACTCAGGCAAGGCACCGATCGAAATGGTCTCGGTGATACTCAAACCCGTGGCGCCGGCCGCACCCGTGGCGACGCCCGGCGCGCAGCCGAAGTACCACTACCTCAACTACCCGAACATACCGGGCGAGGATCTGCTGGAGAACGAGTGGGTGATCGTCCAACGCTTCCTGGTCAATCCGGGCCAATGGGAAGGCGTCCACGCGCATCATCCCGACATGCTCTACATTCACGTGAGGGGCGGCCAATGGGCCGCGAGCTCGAAGGGACATCCGCCGCACCCCTATCCCGATACGTCGCCGGACGGCTCTGTAGGTTGGATGCCTACAATAGATATCAGCGAACAACACCAGTCCGGCAACGTCGGGACCGCTCCGATCGATCTAATATGGGTGACCCTCAAAAAATGAAACCCCAACGGAGTTCCCCATGGATATGCACCTCAATCTCAGTATCGCGCCGCTGGTCGCGTTGATCGCCGGCATTCTCATTCTGGTCGTGCCGCGGCTGCTCAATTTCATCGTAGCCATCTATCTGATTCTCATCGGAGTGATCGGCCTGTTCGGCGTCGGCGGCTCCATGCACGTGCACTGAGCGCGCGCGCCCGGCCGCACCGCTACGCCGCGGGCGAGAGCAGCGGGCGACGCGTCAACCACCCGTACAGCAAAATACAGGCGTAACACGCTGCGGGCACGATGAGTGCCGGCTTCCAGCCCCATAGATCGGCGGCATGGCCGGTGAGCGGGGGGATGACCGCGCCGCCCACGATCGCCACGCAAATGACCCCGGATCCCTCGGCCGCGCGCACCCCGAGGCCTTCGCTCGCCAGCGAAAAAATCGTGGGGAACATGATGCTGTTGAACAAGCCGATGGCGAGCAACGACCACGCCGACACGCTGCCGGTCGTGATCGCCGAGACCAGCAACAGAGCGATCACCGCGCCCGCGGTGCAGGCCAGCACCTTGCCGGGTGCGAAGGCGCGCAGCACGAAACCGCCGATGAACCGGCCCACCATCGCGCCGCCCCAGTACAGGGGCACGTAGTACTTGCCGGCCTGATCGGCGGCGATGCCGAGTACCGAACTTTGCATCAGGTAAATGACGATGGACGAACCAATCGCCACTTCGCCGCCGACGTACAGGAAGATGCAGGCCGTGCCGAGCGCAAAACGCGGCCGGCGCAGCAGGTTGAAGGCGCGCAGTATCGGCGTTGCCGTGGGCGCCGCCTCGACCAGCCCCTTGCGCCGCAGCCAAACCACCAGCGCCAACAGCGTCAGCGCGACCGCCAATCCCAGGTAGGTATGCGCGATCACGCCGGTCTCTACGCTGCGAAAGGCGTCGAGTGCGGCGCCCGACAGCGTCTTGGGATCCACCTTGGCGAGAGAGCCCAAGATCAACGCCGAGCCCACGTAGGGAAACACGGTCGTGCCCGCCGAATTGAACGCCTGCGCAAAGGTCAGGCGGCTGCTCGTCGTGGCGGCGGGACCCAGCATGGAGATCAGCGGATTGGCCACGACTTGCACCGTGGTGATGCCAGCCGCCAGCACGAACAGCGCGAGCAGAAACAGGCTGAACAGACTGTATTCGGACGCGGGTACGAACAAGACGCATCCGGCCGTCATGGTCATCAGGCCGACCGCCGCCGATCGCATGTAGCCGATGCTCCGGACCAGCGCCGCCGCCGGGATCGAGATGATGAAGTACGCCCCGAAGAAGGCCGACTGAACCAGCATGACCTCGCCGTTCGTCAGCGTGAACAGCGCCTTTAACTTCGGAATCAGCACGTCGTTCAAGCTGGTGATTCCGCCGAAGGCGAAGAACAGCGCGAACACGAAGGCCTGCAGGTCGCTCGAATAACGGGCGCCGGTGTCAGCGCTGTCATATCGAGTTCCCGCCGCGGGTACAGAGGATTCAGATGCCATGGATGTTAGTTCTCGTTAAATGCGGCGATGACAGCGTCGCCCCCGATTGACAATTCGTCAGCGGACCTGCCGACCCTCACTGCATAAGAGCCGCGTTTGACCTGCCATCGCCGCTGCGGTTCATCGAACCCGCCGAGCAATCGACGATCTGCGGTTAGTGTAACAGTACCCTTCTCCCCAGGCTGGAGCTCGATTCTCTGGAAACCGATCAGGCGCAACACGCGCTCGCCCGCGGCCGACGTAAGGTAAACCTGCGGAATGTCGGCACCCTGCAGCGCACCGGTGTTGCGCACATCGAAGCGCACGCTGAGCGTCTTGCCGCCCGTGACCTTCAAGTTGCTGTACTCGAAGCGGGTGTAGGAGAGGCCGAAGCCGAACGCAAACAGCGGCTGCACCCGCTGCAGGCTGTACCAGCGATAGCCGGCATCGCGGCCCTCGCTGTAGTCGATGTGCACCGCCGCCGCCGGGTCGGCGCCGAGATTGGGCAGCGTGGGCCGCAGGAAATCCGCGGCCGCGCGCGGAAAGGTGATCGGCAACCGCCCCGACGGATTGACCGTGCCGAGCAGCACATCGGCAATGGCCTGTGCGCCCGCCTGGCCCGGATACCAGGCGGCGATCACCGCCGGGACGCGATCGAGCCAGGGCATGGCCACGGGGTTGCCGGTTTCGAGCACCACCACGGTGTGCGGGTTGGCGCCCGCCACCGCGGCGATGAGTGCATCCTCGCCGTTCGGCAGGTCGAGATCCGGGATGTCGAATCCTTCCTGTTCGTGGCGCGTGACGAACACCACCGCGGCGTCCGAGGTCGCCGCCAGCGCCGCGGCGCGCGCGGGGAACGCGCCCGCGTCATAGCGCACCACCCAGCGCGGCGCAGCGGCTTGGAGGGCCTCGAGCGGCGCCGGGGGGTCGAGCAGCTCATCCAACCAGTTGGGGGCGCCGCCGCCCATCGGGATGCGCACGAACGCGCCGCTCGCCGGCAGCACCTGCGCCGAACCGCCGCCCGAGGCCACGCCCGCGTTGGCGTAGCCGCCGATGACGGCGATGGTCTTCGGGTCCTGGGTGAGCGGCAGCAGGTGGCCGTCGTTCTTGAGCAGCACCATGCCCTTGCGCGCGATCTCGAGCGCGAGTTTGCCGTGCGCCGCATAATCGATGGCCTGCGTGACGGGCGGATGATCGACGATGCCGACGGCGAACATCGAGCGCAGTATGCGGTGAACCATGTCGTCGATCCGCGCCATCGGTAGGCTGCCGTCGAGCACGGCCTGCTTCAGCGGCGCACCGAAATACTCGAGGGCATCGAGCTCGGCGCCGGACTCCTGGTCCAGGCCGTTCTGGGCATCGTCGACGCCGTGCACCGCGCCCCAATCGGACATCACCCAGCCCGGGTAATGCCAGTCCGTCTTCAGCACGTCGATCAGCAGCCAACGATTGCCGCAGGCGTACTGCCCGTTCAGCCGGTTGTAGGCGCACATCACCGACCCGGGGTGCCCGCGCTCGATGGCGATCTCGAAGGCGAGCAGGTCGGACTCGCGCAGCGCCGCGCGATCGATGCGCGCATCCAGGGTCGTGCGGTTGGTTTCGTTCGCGTTGAGCGCGAAATGCTTGACGGTCGAGATCACGTGCTGATCCTGCGTACCGCGCACCTCCTCGGCGGCGAGCATGCCGGCGAGCAGCGGATCCTCGCCCAGGTATTCGAAATTGCGGCCGTTGCGCGGATCGCGCGACAGATCCATGCCGCCTCCCAGCAGCACGTTGAAGCCCTTCGCCCGCGCCTCGCTGCCCACCATCGCGCCCGCCGCATACGCGAGCGCGGGATCGAAGGTCGCGGCCAGCGCCAACGAGGACGGCAGCGCGGTGGCGACATCGCCCGGGCGCACATTGAGCGGATTCGCGACGCCCAGGCTCGCGTCGGTTTCGAACAGGGCCGGCAGCCCGAGGCGCGCGACGCCGCGCACGAAGCCGGCGGCGGGAATGGCGCCGGGCGGCGGCTCGATCAGTACGGCGCCCCGCCGCCACGGAACGGCGAGGTCGCCGCGCAGCAGCCCGATTTTCTCATCCAACGTCATCGCCGCGGCGGCGAGCGAGGCGCGCTCGTCGGCCGATCGGCCGGCATCCAGCCACGGGGCCGGCGCGGCGGCGGCGCGCGGCGGTGCGCCCGCGGCCAGGGCCAGCGCGGCGGCGCACGTCGCGGCGGCGCAGCGGATCAGGCGCGGGCAGGCGGCATCAGGCGAAGGGATTGTGCCGGATGATGGTCTGGTCGCGCTCGGGACCGGTGGAGATGATGGTGATCGGAATGCCCACCAAGGCTTGCAGACGCTCGAGATAGGTGCGGGCATTGAGCGGTAACTCCTCATGGCGCGTGATGCCGACGCTGCTGTCCTTCCACCCGGGATGCTCTTCGTACACCGCGCGGCATTCGCCGAAATGTTGCGAGAGCAGCGG
>JBEKYO010000111.1:0-15104 GCA_049510875.1 Steroidobacteraceae bacterium | reverse complement strand
GCATATTCCGTCTGGCGGCGGCGCCGCTTGGTGGGACGGGGGCTTCAACGCAGCGAGGCGCGTGCGCTGGCCGGGCAGCAGTGGGCCCGGATTGCACTGGCGTCCCTCGACGACGGTGTGGTGACCGCCGATTCGCGGGGCCGAATCGATTACATGAATGCCGTTGCCTCCGACATGTCGGGCTGGCCACTGGACGAAGCACGCGGCCGCGCGCTCGCGGAAGTCTTCCGCCTCAGGCAGGACGGCGCGACGGAATGGGTATCGGATGCCTTGGGCAGGCTGCAATTCAACACGGGCGCAGCCGACCGCCTTTTGGGCACCGTGCACATCAAGCGTGGCGGACAGTCCATCACGGTGGACTGGTCATTGTTTCCGATCCGTGACGGCGACGACGCGCTGGCCGGGATCGTCGGCGTCGCGCGCGACGTTACCGAACGTCACACCATGGGGCAGGAACTCGAACGAAAGAACTCCATTCTTCAGACCCAGCAGGAGACCTCGCTCGACGCCGTCCTGTTGGTCGATGAGAACGCCAAGATCGTATCCTACAACCACAATTTCGTGGAGATGTGGAATATCCCGAGAGAGTTGGTGGGAACCGACGACGATGCGCCCGTGCTTCGGAGCGTGGTGAATCAGGTGGAGAATCCAGCGGCATTCATCGATAGAGTGAAATATCTCTACGCGCACAAGGAGGAGAAGAGCCGGGAAGTCATTCGAACGAAGGACGGACGGACCATCGATCGTTTTACGGCGCCGGTGGTGAGCCGCGAGGGAGAGTCCTTCGGGCGCGTCTGGTATTTCCGCGACATCACGGAGCGGGAGCGAATGGACGCTTCCCTGCGCAGAGCCAACCGCGCGCTGCGCGTCATCAGCACGGTCAATGAAACGCTCATCCATGGCGAGAGCGAATCCAAGTTGCTGGATCTGGTGTGCAGCGCGCTGGTCGATCTGGGCGGATATCGCATGGCCTGGGTCGGTTTCGCGGAGCACGACGAGCACAAGTCCGTTCGTCCCGTGGCGCAGCGTGGGTACGACCCCGGCTACCTCGACCAGGTGGCGGTGACGTGGTCGGACGTCGAGCGCGGGCACGGTCCGACGGGCACGGCGGCGCGAACCGGCAGCGTTCAGATCTGCCGGGATATCGCGACGGACCCGCGAATGCTGGCCTGGCGCACGGAGGCCTTGAAGTGCGGCTACGCCTCCGCCATTTCGCTGCCGCTTTCGGACGGCTCCCGAACCTTCGGCGTTTTGTCGATCTACTCGAGGGAAACCGATGCCTTCGACGACGAGGAAGTCGCATTGCTGAAGGAGCTGGCGGCGAATCTTTCCTTCGGCACTCTGACTCACCGCTCGCATCTGGAGCGCGGGCGCGCCGAGGCCAGGGCTGAGCACCTGGCCAATTACGACCCACTGACAGAGCTTCCCAACCGCATCCAACTCATCGCGCACCTGGGCGAAGCCATCGAACGTGCGCGATCCGAAGGCGACTGCCTTGCCCTGATGACCCTTGGGGTCGATCGATTCAGCGAGATTCAGGAGGGTATTGGCATCGCCGGGGCCGACGATCTGCTCCGGAAGATCGCGTTGCGCCTTGGAACCGCCGCCACGGCGGAGAATTTCACGGCGCGTATCTCCGACGAAGCCTTCGCGATCGTCATACCACAGGGGAACTCCGACCGCGCCCACGAGATCGCCAAGAGAATCCAATTGGCGATGAGCAATCCCTTCGAGTACGCAGGCATCCCCCTCGATGTGCGGGCGACCAGCGGAATTGCCCTGTATCCGACGCACGGCGCCAGTCCCGACGCGCTGATCCGGCGCAGCGACATCGCCATCCGGCGTGCCCGAGCCGCCGGCATTGAATACGCGCTCTATAGCGGAAGGGGCGAGACCGAGAGCCCGCAGCGCCTGATCCTCCTCGCCGAACTGCGCAAATCGATCAAGGACAACCAGCTCCAGCTGCACTACCAGCCCAAGATAGATGTGCGTGAGGGCCGGATTTCCGCGGTCGAAGCGCTGGTGCGATGGCCGCATCCCGAGCGGGGAATGGTGCCCCCGAAGGACTTCATTCCGCAGGCCGAACAGACCGGGCTCATCAAGCCGATTACCCTCTGGGTCCTGGAGGCCGCTTGGAAACAGATCATCCAGTGGCAGCGCCTCGGCATCGAGATCCCGATCGCCGTGAATGTCTCGCCGAACAACCTTCGCGATCCTGCCTTCCTGGGCAAGCTCGTTGAACTTCACGCCGAGGAGGGCGCGCGAATGGATCTCGTGCAGGTCGAGGTAACCGAAACGGCTCTGATGGAGGATCCCGACGCGTCTCGCGAAGTGCTTTTGCGCATGCGGGATCTCGGAATTCAGATCTTCCTCGACGATTTTGGAACCGGTTATTCATCTCTGAGCTACATCGCCGCCCTGCCCATTCACGCGCTCAAGATCGACCGGTCCTTCGTCCTGCGCATGATGCGCAACAAACGTCACCGCGCCGTCGTGGTCGCGTCGATTTCTCTTGCCCACTCGCTGGGAGTCAAGGTCGTCGCCGAGGGTATCGAAACCGCAGATCAGGCCAAGACGCTCATCGAGTTGGACTGCGACGAGATTCAGGGATACTTGTTCAGCAAACCCTTGGCCGCGGACGAGTTCCTCCACTGGAGAAGCCGTTTCGATTGGGACCAGTATGGATTGCAACCGTCGCCCGAGAGCCTTCTGCTCACCAAGGCGGCCGGTTGAGGCCCAATCTCGCACCTTGCCTTTCCACTGTCCCCAATCCCGGTGCACAACCCTGTGCATAACCTGCGACCTGTCACCCAAACGTCACTCCAAATCAACCGCTTGGATTCCGCTGAGTGATTTTTGACCACTACGACCAGAAACGGCGTGCTTGACACCGTCAGTTTCCACCGGAGCGCGGCATACTTGAACTTTGGCTGGCTCTGGCCGCGCAGTTGAAGAAGGCGCCTCACTGTATGAGCGCGACCCGAACGTCGCGGGTGGCGCTGCTGCCACGATCATCGACGACGCTCACGGAGATATTCCCGGGATGAGTGGGCGCCCACGCCAACTCCGAGCTTGGGCGGCTCGTGCCGACAAAGGCGCCGTCGGCGAACCAATACAAGCGGCCGATCTCCGACCCTGCTGTGGCGCTGAGCTGCAATGATTCCGTCCCGATCTGCGTTGCATGCAGTTGGTATGTCGCTCCGGTTGCCGGATACACGATGGTGGGACCGATGCTTGCCGTCCTTGAGTCAGTGACGCCGCAGTGGTCCGCCGGCAGGGGACGGCGCGGCATACCGGCGAGCGCGTAGAGGTGGAGTATGTCCGACGGCCAGTATTCGAACACTTGCGCGCTCACAAACTGCGGCGGCGTATCCGCGCACGCCATGAAGCCCGTTCTGGTGTCGATCGCGATCCGGCGGTGCACACTGCTGACCCGGATGGGCGACTTCCCGGGAATGAACCAAGCCCGGACTTGGTGCGGGCAATCCGCGTTCGGCAGATCGCCGGAGGCCGCGCATACCTCGACTGACGCAACCCCGGGCGGTGGCTGGTAGGAATCTTGCGGCAGCCGCGCAGCAGTCTCCCTTATCCCGTCGACCACCCGGAAAAACAGCGGCGCCGCGGTCTGAATACCCACAAAGGCCGGATTTCCGGTGCCGTCGAAATTGCCTATCCACACGGCGAGCACATAGGGGCCGACCAAGCCCACTGCCCAAGCATCGCGAAATCCCCACGAGGTGCCGGTCTTCCAGGCAACTTGAGGGTCGGTATTTGGGAGACCGTCGGGGCGTGGGTTGTCTCGCAGGATGCTGAGCACCATGAACGCGGCATCCTCGGACAAGAGTCGCACAGGGGTGTCGATGGGCTGTGCCGTCACATAGTGAATTGGTGTCAGCAGCCCCTTATTGCCGAGCATGGCATAAAGGCTGACCAACTCCTCCATGGTCACTTCCCCGCCGCCCAACGCCAGCGCCAGTCCGTAGTGCTGCTCGCTGGCCATTCGCGCGATCCCGGCATCTTTGAGAAACTGATACAGGCTCGGCTGCGCCAATTGTGAGGACAGGCTGACGGCTGGCACATTGCGCGAGGCGATAAGCGCGTCGTGCGCGGAAATCGGGCCGGCAAAGGCGCCGTCAAAATTCTCGGGTGCATAGGCGCCGAAAAAGGTCGGCGCATCCTTGAGCATGCTCTGCGTATGGATCAAACCCTGATCCATGGCCAGCGCGTAGATGAAGGGCTTCAATGTAGAACCTGGGGATCGCTTGGCCGTGGTTCCGTTCACCTGGCCATCGATGGCCGAGTCCGCGAAATCGGCCGATCCCAGCAGCGCCTTCACATCCATCGATCGGTAGTCCACGAGCATTGCCGCCGCGTTGGTGACGCCCAGCGGGCTTCGCGTCGCGATGAACTGCTTTACCGATCGATCGAGCAGCCGCTGCAGACTGATGTCGATCGTGGTGTGAATCTCGCTCTTGCCGTTGCTGGATCCAATCAGATCCGTAACGAGGTGAGGCGCGGAAAAGGGCAGCTCCTCGAGCCGCCGAAATCGCAGCGGCCGCAGGGCGGCGGCCATCGAAGCGGCGGCTGTCTCGTGCTGGCCGACCCATACCTGCGCAAGTTCTGCGCGCGCCTGTCTCAGGGCCTGCGGCTCATCACCCTTGGGATCGCGCGATTTGGGGGATTGCGGAATCAAAGCGAGCGACAAGGCTTCCGCGAAAGTCAACCGACTGGCCGGTTTGCCGAAATAGATCAAACTGGCCGCACCGACCCCTTGGATGTTGCGGCCATAGGGGATCAAGTTGATATGCGCTTCGAGAATCTCGTCCTTGGAATACCGCAGTTCGATCCAAGTTGCTGCCGCCATCTGGTGCAGCTTGCCGGTGACCGTGCGGGTGTTCAGGCGATAAATCATTCTCGCGAGCTGCATGGTGATCGTCGAGCCCCCTTGGTGGTGTCCGCCGGTCGCCATCCGTACGCAGGCGCGGATCAATGCCGTGGGATCGACGCCCATATGCCGATAGAAGTGCCGATCCTCGTGCAATATCAGGGCATCGATGAACTCCGAACTCACACCATGGAGCGGCGTCCAGAGCCGATATTGCTGGTCGCTCGCCATCGTCATCCGCAGCAGCTGTCCGTCCGCGGCGTAAACGGCGGTCGACGTCGGCGCGAAGCTCGACAATGGCGTCGGTGGATATAGGCGCAATGCGACTGCCGCGCCGATGACCAAGAGCGCGGCCACGGCGATCGACAAAGCGCGTCGGCGGCTCACGGGCTTTCCACGATCAGTTGCCCGGCAGCCGAGCGCGCCCGGACCTTTGGATCGTACATCGATTCGCCGTAGGCTGCCGGTACGACGAATCTTCCCGCATTGGTGGCCTTGATCCTATAGCTGAATTCCTCGATTTTTTTGGTGGCTTGGCCATAGAGAACGACCCGATCCTCGCGCAGATCGGCGAAGTCTGGAAAGCCTTCGGGCCGCGTCAGCAGGAACAGACAGATGCATCCCGCGGGTCGCCCGGGACCGCCCTCCGGCTCCTGCTCGCCCTCGCCCTGCCCCGGCGCACCCGAGGACCGCAAGAGCGGCTGGTCCACAAGCGGCGCACTCGGTATGACCAAGTCAAAGCCGCCCGGCAACAGATCCACCAGCACCGCGTCGTCGATACGTTCCCGATCGATCGATCGGAACTTGAGGTGCACTGTGATCTCATCGCCCACCTTGATTTTGTCCGCCGGTTTGCCGTCCGAGGTGAGAAATTCCCGAAGGATTTCGAGCCCCTGGGTTATCGGTTGCGTGGCGGGTTTCAGGTCAAACCCGGAATCGGTCACCAGATAAAAGCTGCGTACTTCGGCATCGCTCGAGAAGTCCAAGGACCGGGTTTCCGCCGGGAACGCGACGCTCGGGAACAGACCCGCCGGCAGCGGCAAAGCTTGGCTTGATTTGTCGGCCAAGGTGGCTTGAATCGCCATTCGGATGCTGCCTGGGGTTGCCGTCGCGGCGGCGTAGGCGTCAAGCGCTAGAATCGTGGTTGCAGCGGAGAGCGAGTCGTATTCGCCGTTCTTGACACGGGTCACGAGCGTATCGAGCACGCCGTCGGCCAGCCGGCTGAGACGCTCCGGAAAATGGCGTGACAGCAGGTACAGCAGCATCGAATCAGTGGCCATCGGCTCGTGCCAGCGGTCAACGTCGGTGCGGGCTCCAAAAGCGACCCGGCCGATGGATTGATTGGCCAAGGCGTCTTGTTGCATCAGCTTGTAAGCCGCCGCCAGGTACGCGGCGACGATGTCCTCGCGCCAAACCTTCTCGTAGCGTGTGGTCAACCGCCGCTGCAATCCGGCGGCCTCGTTCGAGACCATGACACCCTGCCTGGCGAGCAGATAGATCGCGTAGGCCGAGGTGCGCTCGTCGGACAACGAATCGGCATCGCGACGCGCCAGCTGGCTAAGATAGCCCCTGCCCGCGGCGATCAAGTCGGGGGGAACGGCGTCGCCGCGCTCGCTGGCTTCCAGCAGTACGTGCAGCGCATACACGGACACGAAGTCGAAACTCTCGACCCCTCCGGCCCAATATCGGAACGACCCGTCGCCGGTCTGTCGCGCCCTGAGTTCATCGATCAAGGTCGCGAGACTCGCTCCTTCATTTGATCGCAGCTCGCCAAATTCGGGCCGGTGGGAGAGCACGATCGCCGGCATCGCGACGCTCACCAGCTGTTCCGTGCAACTGTAGGGGTAGCGGCTCAAGTAGCTGGTCAAGCCGTGTGCCAACGCCAAAGGCAGGGTCGACACGCTGGCACGCAAGGCGCGGAATTCGGGATACAAGGTGCGGGTCACGGGCACACTCGCCGTGCCCTTGAAGCTGCCCGCGAGCAGAGTCGTCATGTAGGCCGACGCGGGCCGCACCGAAACCGTGGTCGTGAGCTGCGCGGACTTGGCACCGAATGATGCTGCGAAGCGCAGCGCCCCGGAGCCGAGTTCATCCCGGGCCTTCACTCGAAATCGGGCCGAGGATTCCCGCATTTCCGAGATCTTGACAGTGGCCTGGAGTGGACCGACGATCTCAAAGTGCGTCGACGGCTCGAGCTTCACCACGACCGGCGCATCGGGTCCCGACCCGAGTACATTGTTGGCGATCCCAAGGTTGACCTCGAATTCGTCGCCTGGCGCCACCGTCAACGGCGCGTTCGGCGAAAGAACGAAGTCTCCGCGAACAGTTGTCGGCAGTTCTGCAGTACCGATGCTTGCGTCGTTGACGGCAACCGCAATGATGCGCAGACGCCCGTTGAAGTAATCCGGCAGGGTCCATTCCAGCTTCTTCTCGCGACTGTCGGCTTCGAGAATGCCGGACCACCAGGCGACCGGGCGATCGGTCTTGCGCTTGAACGGATTGAGGTTGGCGCCGAGCAGCGAACCTTGGTCACCTCCGGGTGCCGATAGCATCGCCATGCGGAATTCAGGCAGAATCAAGTCCAGAATCTGCCGCGTGCTGACGTCCAGCGAGCGCTTTTGAAAGAAGTAAGCCAGTGGGTCGGGCGTCCTATACCGGGCGACCTGCAGAATGCCCTCGTCCACTGCGAAGACGGCGATTCTCGCGGGCTGTGCAGTCGAGTATCCGACCGTCAATGTCTGCCCGGGTTTGAGCGTGTCCGGCGCATGCAAATGGATTGCGTTACGGCGCGCGTCGAGCGCGATGGAGAAGGGCTGCACACCGTATGACAGTGGCGATGTATAGATCTCCTCCGAGCTTGGATCGCGCACGAAGCTCACGCTCACGTACCCGTTGCCCTCGAGTCCATCGGGCACCTTGATCTTCTGCACCGAACTCGTGGTCGTGGTCTTGAACCACTGCCAAGAATACACGTGGTCGCGTTCGATCGTGATTAGGCCGGCGCCCACATATGGCGCCTGGATTTGCATGCTGATGGTGTCGCCCGCAGCATAGTCGTGTTTGTCCAATACGATCTGCAGCTCCGCGTTCTTCTCGAGCGAGCGGCTCAAGTTCGCAGCGCCGGCGACGGTGAAGTCGATACGTGCGTAGATCTGATCGTCGGCGTCGCTGACGAGGTAACTGAAATCTCCCGGGGTATTGGTGTCCAGATCGAGGTGGGCACTACCGTCGGGAACCGGCAAGTCCCGCTCATCCATGGGGATTTCCTTGAGGCGGGATTCATACTTGTAGACGCCGCTGTCCTGCTTGAGCAGCACCGACACGTAGCGCCGTTCCAGCCGCTTTAACTTGAGTCCTGCCGCACTCACTCGCGCAAGCTTCGGGTCGATGGCCACCAGATCCACGGCGCGCGCGCCGCCGCGGCCGATAAAATCGAGGCGCCCGTCGGCCTTCCACCCGATGAGGAATGGAAGATTGGAGACCAGCTGTGCCGCCTCGCCGCCGACTCCCCGACCGCCATCGGCCTCGTAGCCCTGGGTTACCAGGCTAATCCGATAGGTCGCGCGCGCGAAGCGGGACAGATTCAGGTCGAAATTTGCCCGGCCGTCCGCGCCGGTCCGCTGCTCCGCGAGGATCTCGTTGAATCCCTCCTTCGCCGCCTGCGGGTCTCTGAACTGGTAGTCCCGGTAGCCCGCAAAGGCCGGCAGCGCGGGCGATAGGCGCATGCTTGCCTGAACGCGCCGATCGGCGGCGGGAGTTCCGAACAGGTTCTCGAGACTAATCATCGCCTGCAGCTTGTCGGGCGCCACCCAACCCTCGGCCGATTCGCTCGAGAAATGCGTGCTCATCCGCAGGCGATCCGGTAGAAACTCCTGCACCTTGACGGTCATCGAGCCGATCAGCTCCTGGCGATCGTCCGCCTTGACCACCGATACATTGACCGAATAGTTACCGACCGCCGCGCTCTCGCGCGTCTGGTAGCGAACCTCCTCGAAGCCCCCGGCCGATAGATGTATCAGGTCGCGCTTGACCAGGAGTCCGCGCGGATCGGTGATTTCCACGCGCAGCGGCAAGCCCTCCGGCAACCGGTGCCAGTCCTGAGTCTTGACGATCGCCGCGGCTCGAATTTCATCGCCCGGCCGGTATATACCCCGATCGGAAAAGAGGTACGCGCTCAGCGCGGCGCGCTCCGCCTTGTTGGTGACTCCGCCCACATCGAATCGCGACAGATCCAGGACATCGACGTGGGAGTTGATCGGCAGGAACGAACTGTCGCCGTCACGTCGGGCGAGGAACAGCACCGGCTCACGCTCGGCCTTGAATTCGCGCAAATCCGGAAAACGCACGTGACCGGATGCATCGGTGACCTGCGTGAGCACGGCTTCGCCGTTGCGCCCGACGACCTCGACCGACGCGCCGGCCACCGGTTCACCGGTCGTAATGGTCTCAACGAAGACATCCTCGGATCCGTCCACGGAGCGCTTCGCCAGCATGCCGAGATCGGTGACCACCACCAGGCGCGTGTCGGAGGTCGACTCGCCGCCGCTGCGCGATTCAATCGGTCGTTTGGCCAGCGGGTCGTAGGCCTCGATATTCAGCAGGAAAATGCCCTGCCGCGCGGATCCCGGTTTGTTCAGATAATTGGTGAGATCCAATGTCTGGTAATTGGCCGTTCCCGCGGGCAGTGACGGCATCGACAGGATGTCCGTGTAACGTTCGGTGATATTGGCGTCGCTGAATTGATAATTTCCGAAGGTCGGGTGCGAAAAATTGCCGGCCGATTGAGTCACCAGGTGCTGCAGCTGGTTGGGAAGGAGTCTTCCGACCTGCACCTGCAGCGCCGGCACGTCGCGGGTGAACAGCAGAATCTTGCGTGGGCCCGACAGTGCCAGCAGCGAACCCTGGTACGCGATGTGCACCTCCTTCGGATATTCGGGAATCCTCAAGACTCGGGCCACGGGTGCGGCCATCAAATATCCGCCGAATGAGCGCAATCCCTTGTCTATTTGCACGTAAATCTGCCGACTGGGCTCGGCCTTGAAGGCAAAACTGTGCAATTCGACGTGTGCCCGTTCGTTCGGCACGTAGCTCAAGGGCAGCGCCGTGGCACCGGCCAGAATCTCCGGTGTAACGCGGTTTGCCGACCACGGATACGGCTGGTTCCGCCCGAGTTTTTCCCAATCGGCTTGCAGTTTCGGATCCGGGTGTTTCTCCGGTAGCACCCAAGCCTTCACCGCCGCGCTCATCTCCGCCTCGGTGATCGAATGCGACGTGGCAACGACCAGAGCCTGACTGGGGTTGTCGCGCTCATCCCGCGCGATCGTCAGCTGCAGGTCCGTTACGGAGAGGCTGTACAGCCCCGGCACCACGACGCTCGCCGAGAGCTTCTCCTTGAGTTCATTCCCGCCACGAGCCGCATGAACGCCCGCGCCGATGTGAATCTCCATGCGGCCACCCTTCGGCAACACCGCCAGCCGACCGGTCCGGATATACGCGTGGAGCTTGAGCTTGTCGTAGTTCACGGTGAACGTCGGAGCGGGCGACTGCACTTCCTCGCGATCGTCCGAGACCTTCCCGTACATGCTCAACGCGATGCGTCCCTCGAGTGCCGCCGGATCGACCGGCTGCGCGAACCGCAGCGTCGTCACGACCTTCTTGTCGGAGGCCACCACAGGATCCTGATAGAACTCGTTGCTTTCGATCACGGCCGTAAAGGCAGGAGCCGTGAAACTCACCTGGTATTTCGTCAGATGCACCTGAGGCGCCGTGAACCCGTGCCGCGCGAAGGTCACACTGTAGGCTTGCCCGATAGGCCACTCGACCTTCGGGGTAAAGACCAGGGTCTCATCGTCCTTCCAGCGCCATTCGCCGGCAGCAGCCGGCCGGAGGATGACGCCCGCCCTGTCCGGGTCGATGACCTTGGCGACGTCCGCCAGAGGCGCGACAGATCCGGAGAAATGCACGACGAATGCGTTGGGTTTGCCCGGCGGATCGCATTCAATGCAGGTTCTATCGGGGCTGGTAATCTGGACCCCGTACTCGACTGGTTTGGGCAGACCCTGGTACCAGTGCCAGCCCCCATACCCTCCGACGGCACTTAACGCGAGCGCGAGCCCAATGAGCCCGCTGCGACGCGGATTTAGGGTGGCCATCGTCCAGCCGCGAGCGACAAGCGCGGCGGTGGCGCGTGCCCACAATGGCGGTGTCCAGCGAAGTTCGCCAAATCCCGCCTGCAGTGCGAGGCCGAGGCCAGCAGCGAGGCGACGCGCCAGTGCCCCAACGCGATGAGCGAATTGCAAGATTGGACGTAACATTTGGCTCCTATCCCGTTGCGGCCAATCCGCCGGGCGACGTGGCGCTGTACCCCTGTATCGCAAGGAAAGGTGGCATCCGTGTGGCAGCGCCGCGCTCAATTGTGGTTTGAGGGACCCCGGTCAGCGGCCCCGGGGGCAGCGCGGCAGTCAGCGGTCAGCGGTCAGCAATCAGCGGTCAGCGGTCAGCAGTCAGCGGTCAGCGGTCAGCAATCACCGGTCAGCCGTCACCGTCAGCGGTCAGCGGTCAGCGGTCAGCGAGATATCGTATCTGGCTTCATAGGAGGATTCCTACACTTGTTCAATACTCGCGTCACTGCGTCTCCTACAAAAGGCCTCTGCTAGGCTCCGCAGCATACACAGGGGGATTGAGAGCGACTATGGGTCCGGAGCCGCCAGAAAAGACTTTGGACTACCGGCAAGAGGCGCGAACCATTCGGGCCATGGCGTGGGAGGCGCATGATGCAGAAGTTCGGACGCAACTCCTCCTGATCGCCTCACTTTACGATAGGTTGGCCGACCTATCACAAGTCCTCGTTCCCGCCCTCGAGGCAAGGCTCTCCAATCATTCGAGCGCGCAAGAACCGACAGGAGGACCTGACGCCGTGTAGGAGATGAGCCAGGTGAATTGGGGGCGGCGGTCTATGGAGACATCCGGCACCTCTAGGGACAATTTAGCCTGGATTGTCACCAAGGAATCTCCACAGGATGACTAAGACACATGACAAAGACCCTCGTGAAGTTTTGGACGAAACCGCCACTTCAATTAGAAAATTGATTCTGCAACTGGACAATCGAGAAACCGGAGGAAGCCCCGTCACCGCCACCGACATTCAAACCATAGCCAAGCAGTTGCAGGTTCACGTAGAAGACCTCCTCGCGGCATCGAAACGTTTGCGAGATAAAAAGGAGCCCGACACGTGATCGGACAGCAACTCGCCGCCCCCATCTGACCCTGAAATCTAGGGCGTTCGATTACAGCGAACCGAAAGTATCCCGTACCTTCGCTGAAAGGGCATCCAAAAATGGACGGCCTACCAGATCCGGTCGCTCATGTTGAAGTTCCTTGGCATAACGCATCGCAAACTCCGTCTTGGCATAGTTTGACCCAAACCATGGATTGTCCGACTTCCAACTCTTAAGGTCTGAAGCCTTCGAATTATCTGCCGCCTGCAGCGGCGCAGGTTGACTCGGTGCCGCTTTACTCGGTGCAGGTTGACTCGGGGCAAGTTGGCCCGGTGCAGGTTGACTCGGTGCAGGTTGACCAGGGGCAGCTTGACTCGCTGAATTCTCCAGCTTCAATTGCTGACGAAGGGCCTCATTTTGAAGGCGCATGCCTTCCAATTGTTGTTGAATTTGCCGTTGTTGTTCGTCGAGCTGTTTCTGTCGCTCCTGTTGCTGTTGAATTTGTTGTTGCAGTAGCTCGAGTTGCTGCTGTTGAAGCTTCTGCTGATTACCTCGGCACTGAGCCAACGCCGATTCCGTCAGCCCACTGCACGGGTCGGCTTGTTGGGCACCAATCGTTCCGGAGAAAACGATCAGGAACCACGCGGGCAGGGTTTGCAAGAGCATGTGCCCATTACGGCACGTCATTCCCGAAATCTTACCGTCACTTGGAGGCAACGTACTCGACCACCGCGGCGATCTCCTCGTCGGTGAGGTTTTTGGCGATGGGTTGCATGATGTCGTTTTCGCGCAGCTGATTGCGGAACTGCTGCAGTTGGATCACCAGATAGTCGCGATGCTGGCCGGCCAGCCGTGGGAACGTATTGATTCCCTCGGCATTCGCACCATGGCAGATCGTGCAACCGGGAATCTCACGCGCGGGCACTCCGTTTTCGAAAATCGACTTGCCCTTCTCCGCTAGGGAGGGGTTGCGCGACGCGGTGCCCGTGGCCGGGGGCTGGGTCGAGAAGTACTGTGCGACCCCGTCGATTTGATCATCGGTAAGACCGCGGGCTATCCCCCACATAAAGGCTCGCGCATGGGGATCGCTGCGACCACGCTCCCGAAATAGCCGTAATTCCGTCTGGATGTAGGCGGCTTGCTGAGCAGCCAGGATCGGAAAGAGCGGCGAGACGCTGATTCCGGTCGCCCCATGGCACTTGGAGCACGCGTTGCTGACGAGCATCGTCGTGTCCAATGCCGACGGATCATGCGGCACGACGAGGTCTGCGGCCGGTGCACTACCAACGATGGTGGCGGCGAGCGCGAACGCCGTGACGCGGAGCGAGTCGAGTGTCAGCTTTCTCATTAGAAGTCCATCCATAGTCCCACGACCCAGGTGTTGTTGTCCGATGCCTTCGGGTTGGTCGCTCCATTGAGAAAGAATGGATTCTGGTTGTTATTGACGACGTTGTAGTTGACGTACTGCAGCAGCAACTTGGTATTGAACCAGGGCAGGTAGTCGAGCTCAAAGACCTCGAATTGGTTGCCTGGTGAG
This sequence comes from Steroidobacteraceae bacterium, assembly GCA_049510875.1. Lineage (GTDB taxonomy): Bacteria > Pseudomonadota > Gammaproteobacteria > Steroidobacterales > Steroidobacteraceae > Bog-1198. Next base: position 1,465 of record JBEKYO010000111.1, on the reverse strand, counting down.
CCGGTGCCGCCATTGGCAGCGACGTCGGTGGTGCCCGTGTTGCGCACGAAGCTCACTAGTCCGCCGAAATGGCGTTCGTAGTAATACTCTCCCGTCATCTGCACCGAATTAAGATGGTCTGTCGAGTTATTAAAATACGTCGGGACCAGGCCGGCATCGTTCTCTTGGTTTTCGTGGGTGAAGTGGCCGAGGAACGTGAAAATATTGTGTTGACCGTTGTATTGGTACTGCCAGTCGACACTGAGATCGAGGTACCGATTGACGTTTCCCGGGTTCAGCGTTTGACCGGCATACACGCTCGGCACGAACTTCACGTACATGCCGGAGGTTCCAATCATGGCCGAGTTATAGCCCCAGTCGCGCTCGTAAGCCGCCCGCCAATACGGGGCAAAGTTGTCGATGGTGCCGCCCCCGGTGCTGAGGTTGCTGCTATCTTCATTGGCGATCACGCTGCCGGATTTGGCCGAGTGATATTCCGACAGCTCGAGGTACACCGAGTCCTTGTACCAAACATAACCGCCGAGCCCTGCCGCTAGCCCCGGAAAGGTGGTCATGATGGGTTCACGCAGGCCGGCGTTGCCGAGCGGTTGCGTCGCGCTGTAGAGGCTCTGCACTGGGAAGTAGGGAATGCCATACGCTTCGCCCGTGTTCCACACGTCCTGGAAACTGGGATTGTTGTTGAGGGTCACGCCCCACAGCCAATCATTGTTGTCGGTATGGTCCGAGTAACGGACTTCGTTATTGTCGATGCCGATGTTGCCCGCGTTCTGAAGATAGGTCATCTGCAGCCACGCGCCGACATGGTCGGAGACGGCGCCCGCGTACATAATGCTAAATTGCTGTGGAAACTGGAAATCGTCGGCCTGCGATTTGGCGCCAGACACCAGGCTATCCGGCAGCGCCCGGTTCCAATGGTCGTAGGTGGCCTGCAGCAAAATCGACATGCCTGGCAGATCGGTGAGAAAAACCGTGTTGCGCTTGTGGTCGTCGATGTCCGAGACCAGTGGAGGTCTCGTGGTGAGGGTATACGCGTTGAGCCTGAACCGCCGGCCGAAGGACGTGAGTTCCGGGGGTATCGTATGGCAGGCTTCGCAGGCCAACCCGGTCTGGCGGGCGAAGCTCGGGACAGCCTGCGCCGGTGCCGATCCCAGCATCGATAATGCTGCCGCTCCCAGAAGCATGGCGGCTGCGGTGCGGGTACGCAATAACTTCCCAGCGGGTACGCTGAATCGCATGCCATCCCCCTACTCGTGACTTCGCGTCGGTCTTCTCTGCGGTGGATCGTGTAGGTATGTTGCTCGTCAACCACACGATACCGAGTTGCCTCGTCATCGTCATCTTTTATCGGTCAAGCAAAGCCCCATTGCGCCGGTGCGAGACATTATGTCAAGACAAGTAATGTCAAGATATGCGCGATGGAGGATCGTTTACTCTTGATGCGGCAGCGCCACATCAGCGCGCGGTT
>JBEKYO010000110.1:0-18168 GCA_049510875.1 Steroidobacteraceae bacterium | reverse complement strand
TCGAACTGTATTGGAAGGAAGGTCGCGCGAAACTCGAGATCGGCCTCGCCAAAGGCAAGAAGCAGCACGATAAACGCAATACCGAAAAGGACCGCGACTGGCAGCGCGACAAGGGCCGGATCATGAAGGCGAGCCGGCGCTGAGGCGCAAAGGCCCCGCGCATCGACGCGCATACTCTTTGGGGTACTCGTCCTAGTCGGGCGCATCCGTGGATTTCGGCGAAAACCACTCCAGATCCGCCTGTCGCGCCTTCTCAGCTTCGCGCACCCTGCGTCGTTCTCTGAACAATACCCACAAGGTACCGGCCAGCAGACCGATCAGCACCATCGCGAACAAGAGCAATCCGTGTCCATGCACCCGGTGAAACCCGCGCATATGCATCCGCCTTTATCTGGGCAACTGCACGAAGGAGTTGCGACGGGTCGATATTGCGCGCCTTGCGCAGTCACCAGTCAACGTCCGGATGGTTCAGCGGTGAGGCAGACCGCCGGAGAGCGAAAATCCGGCCATTCGGCGGCCCGTAGGGGCCGGCTGCGCCAGCCCGCCCGCAAATGGTGGAGCCGGGGGGAATCGAACCCCCGTCCATAAGTCCTACGTTCCAAGATCTACGTACGTAGCCACGTCTATTGTTCTCACCGCGCACTACCCGACGGGCAGGGAAAGCATGCAGCCAGCCCGGTAGCGATTCGCAAGATACACCCCAGACACGTGTATCCCGCTAGCTGATGAGCGCTACCCCTGAACCGTTCGCATCAGCACAGGCCGGTCAGGGTTCAGCTGCGATTAGGCAGCTAGAGCGTAGTTGTCTTCGTTGGCAACTATAAGTTTGCAAGTCAGTTTTACGAGGTAACCTGCACCTCGGTACGCACCTGAAGTTTCGCAACCCATGTCGAAACCGGTCGGCCCCAAGTGAGGGCCTAGTTTACGCTCTTCCCGGTGGGTATCCTAATTTGCCCCGGCCGCGGCAAAACCCGCTGCATTTGATGACGCCGCGAATTCCCTCTAAGCTCCGGGATCGATTGGCTATTCCGGCGGCACGGCCCGAACTCTGTATGACCCGCATCGAAGTTCCGAATTCCTCGCGACGGGGCGCCCCCCCGCGGCGCTTCCTTCGCTGGGTGCTGCTGCTGGTGGTGCTGATCGTCGTTGGAGCCGGGCTTTGGACCTGGCTCACCCTGGCCTGGGCGTATTCCGACGGCGAGCGCGCCGGCGTGCTGCAAAAGTTCGCGCGCAAGGGGTGGGTGTGCAAGACCGAGGAAGGGGAGATCGCACTCTACTATGGCGGCGGTCAATACTTGGGTCCGGGCACCTCGCCGCCGATGTGGGACTTCAGCGTGCGCGATAAAGCCGTCGCGGCGCAGCTCGATAAGGCCGTCGGCCACCGCGTGCAGCTGCATTTCACGGAACATCCCGGCATCCCGACGTCCTGCTTCGCCGAAACCCGATTCTTCGTCGACCGGGTGACCGATGAGCAAGTGGCCAACCAATTTCCATCCGCGGCCCCGTACCCCCCGCCCGCCGCGCTTCCCGACGTCAGGCCGGGTGCCACGGTGAGCCCCCCGCCGCCGCCCCAGCCCTAGGCAAATTTGCGCATCGAGCTTGCGACCTGCTCGGCGATGCTGACCGCCGTGCGCAGCGCCAGCAGGCCGTCTTCGCCGGTCACCGGCGGCGCGGAGCCGGTCGAGGCGGATTCGAGAAACGCTTCGATTTCGGCCTTCAGGGCGTCGCCCTGTTCATAGGTGGTCTCGTCGATGGCCACTTGCGGCATCCCGTCCGGGCCCAGGCCCGCGCCCTTGCGGATCACCGTCAGCACTTTCTGATGCAGGTCGACGGACACGTACGCATCGTCCTGAAACATCCGCAGCCGCCGCTCGGTCTTGAAGCTCACCCGGCTCGCCGTCGCATTGGCGACGCAACCGTTGGCGAACCGCAGGCGCGCGTTCGCAATGTCGATCTCCCGGGAAAACACGCTGGTGCCGATGGCATCGACGGCCACCACCGGTGAGCGCACGATGGAGAGGATCAGGTCGATGTCGTGAATCATCAAATCCAGCACGACGTCGACGTCCGTGCCGCGATGCTTGAATGGCGCGAGACGGGCGGACTCGATGAAGCGCGGCACGGTGAGTATGGGTTGCAGCGCCTGCACCGCGGCGTTGAAGCGCTCCAAGTGTCCGACCTGCAGAATTCGCTGCGAACGGTGCGCCGTGGCCACCAAGGCCATGCCCTCCTCCACGGTCGCGGTCATCGGTTTCTCGACCAGCACGTGAGCGCCGGCCTCGAGGAACTCCTTCGCCACCGCGTAGTGATACGGTGTCGGCGTCACGATGCTCACGGCGTCGACGCGGCCCAGGAGTTCGCGGTAGTCCGCGTATGCCGTCACGCCCAGCTCCGCGCTCACCGCGTCGCGGGCCGCCGCCGCCGGGTCGGCGATGCCGACCAGCTCGGAATCCTTCAACACCGCGTATTTCTGGGCGTGGAACCGGCCGAGATAGCCGACCCCGACCACCGCTGTGCGCATGAGGAGCCTCCTAGCGCCGGGTCTCGCGCCGCCACTTGCTGCGCGCGCGGTAATCCTGCCGCATTTGCAGCGTGGCTCCCCCGACGATGGCCAGCGCCGCGCCCCCGAAGCACAGGAGGCACCGCCATACCGTCCAGAGTCCGGCGGACAGCGACCAGACCATCATGCCGATGGCAAGCACCGCGCCGACGCTGATGAATGCCCAAGGTTTGACGTCGTAAAGCGTTTGAGGAGTCCAGGCGCGCATGTGAGGATTCTACAGGTACGGGCGCCCGCTGCGGCATTTGGTTTACACTCGGCGGCCATGCGCTCTCAGAAGATTCTCAAACGACTGGGGTTGACCGGCGGCTGGACCCAGGAATTGAGCCTGGGGCTGCTCGCGTTGGCGGCGGGATTCGGCATCATGCCCGCCCTCATCTTCTTCAGCGGAACCGCGGCATTGGGGCGTTATGACGGCGCCAGCCTGTGGCGCCTGTATGACAGCCTCTACCAGGGTCTCGTCACGGGCTCGGCGGCCTCCTGGGTGGTGGTTCTCGGTCCGTACGGTTTCTACCTGCTGTTCAAAGCCTTGCGGCTGTGGTGGCGCCTGAGCGCACGCCTGGCCTGAGACGCCCCCGCAGCCGCACAGCTCATTCAAGTTTCGTGCGCCGAGGACGTTAACCTCAGTACGAATACTGGATCCGGCTCGCCGAACGGAGCATCACGCGTGAAACCCGAGGTCGAAGCACACCTTCGCTCGCTAGTTAATTTCCCGTCCCCACCGGGGGTGGCGACGCACATCATTGAGCTTGCGCGGGACCCCGATATTGAAATGGGCAAGGTCGCCAAGGCCCTGAGCCTCGATTCCGCGCTGTCCACGAAAATCCTGCGCATCGCCAATTCGCCGCTCTACGCGCAGCGCCGCAAGAGCGAAAACCTGCGCCAGGCCCTGGTCGTGCTCGGATTGAACGCCACCTTGACGCTCGCCCTCAGCTTTACTCTCGTAAAGTGCCTGCGAACCGGCAAATCGAACGGCATCAACCACCCGTTGTATTGGCGGCGCGCCCTGCTCGCCACCACGTCCGCCCGTGCACTCGCGGATGCCATGCATCACGCCATGGCGGAGGAGATCTCTCTGGCCGCCCTCATGCAGGACGTCGGCATGCTGGCGCTGGATCAAGCCCTGCCCGACCTGTATCGGGGCAGTGAAGAGCTGCAGCGCAATCACGCGGCGCTCGCCGAGATGGAAAGAAAACAATTGAATGCGGATCACGCGGAGGTCGGCGGCTGGCTCATGCGGACGTGGAACCTGCCGGACCGCCTGCACCTGGCGATCGCCCACAGTCATCAGCTCGATCTGGCATTCACCGCGGATGCGAATCAGATTTTCGAGCGCTGCGTGGCGCTGTCGGGTCCCGTCGCCGATCTGTTCCTGCTGAACACCGAGCAACGGCCGTTCGCCGAGACGGCGCAAAGCGCGGAGCGCAGCCTCGGGCTCGACCGAATGGCGTTCGGCCAGGTGCTGGCGACGGTCGGCTCGATGATTCCCGAGACCGAAGCCATATTCGAGGCCGAATCCCTTGCCGCCAAACATCCCGAACTGATCATCGAGCAAGCGCACGAAGTTCTCATGCTGCGCAACCTGAGCGCGCTGCGCGAACTCAATATGTTGCGCGCCGTTGCGGAAAATTCGAATTCGCGTGCGCTCGAACTCGAGGAGGAAACGCGCCGCGATTCGCTGACCGGCGTCTATAACCGTGCCTACCTCGATCAAGCGTTGCAGCGCGAGTTCGAGAATGCGACGCGCCACCGCTGGCCTCTGAGCATCGCATTCGCGGACCTCGATCAATTCAAGAGCATCAACGACAGATACGGCCATCCCGCGGGCGACCGCATTCTGCAAGCGGCTGCGCGCATTCTACGCGGCAACACGCGCGAGAGTGACTTGATCGCCCGCTACGGCGGCGAGGAATTCGTGGTGGTGATGCCCAACACCGAGGGCGATACCGCGCGCCATGTCTGCGAACGCATCGTGGCGGCCTTCGGCAGCACGGAACACGTCATCGGATCCGATCGCACCAAGGTGACCATCTCGATCGGCTGCGCCACCCACGGCGGCGACACGACCTTCGCGAACCCCGCGGACTTCATCAAAGCCGCCGACCAGGCGCTGTACGCCGCCAAGCGGCGGGGCCGCAATCGCAGCGTGCCCTTTGATCGGCACATGCCCGCCGGCCTTGCGGCGCGGCTGGGCTAGATCGCAGTCCGCTCGCGGGCTGCGCGGCGGACTCGGCCGCCGCAGCGCAACCTCTTCCACGCAATGTTAACTCCTGGCCTAGTTAAGTCATATCTGACATGTCGCGCGTCACAAATCTTCAAGTTCGCCGCTCGTCATTTGTCGCCATTTGGGACCATGGGTCGCAGGGCTATCGACACACCGAAACCATGGCCCGTGAAGCGCTCGTTAATTTGTACCGAAGAGGGAAGACTGATGAATACCGACCCGAAGTCACCGACCGCTCGAAAGCCGGCGCCCGCCTCCGGTTCGCGCAATGCGCCGCCGGCCCCGGGGCAGCGCCAATTGTCCCTGGCCACGGAGCCACCCAAGGCCGCCAGCGAGCAACGCAATCCGGACCCGTATAATTCGTCCGGAAGTTTCGACCGCACGAAGAACTGGGCGCGAGTCGGCAAGCGCTAGACAGCGCTCTCGCGCCCGGGCATTGCGTACGCGCGATGCGCAAACGATGGCCTCACGCGAGCGCCTGCGCAACCCCGGGCGCTCGCGTAGCATCGCGGCGATGGGCACTATCCGCCCGGTTGATGGCCCATGCGAAATTCGCTGTTCGGATAGAAACGGGGAAAGCGCCGGCTGTGGGCCAATCGATTGCCCACCTCGTAGTACAGCCGTAAATCATCGAGCGTCCCGCGCACGTCCCAATCGGCCGAATACTTGTCGCCGGTCTGGTGATAGCGGTGCAGCAGATAATCGTCGATCTGTTGCTGGCCGAAGGCCGGACCGCGTGCCGAGTCATCGAGGCCGGACTTCGCATACAGCCCCGGCACCCCGGCTCGTGCGAAGCTGAGTTGCGCCGAGCGGTAGTAAAAGCCCTGGTCCGGATTCGCTTCCGGCCGCACCTCGCGGCCCTGCAGCAGCGCCGCTTCCCTTAAATAATCCTCCAGTTCCGAATTGCCGTAACCGAACACCATCACGTCGCGGGTCGGGCCGCCGATGTGCAGGGTGTCGAGATTGAGCACGCCCACGGTGTCGCGCAGTGACAACACCGGCTGGTCGACGTAATAGCGCGACCCCAGGAGCCCCGCGTCCTCGGCGGTAAAGGCGATGAACGCGATCGACCGGTCCGCCGCCGGGTGCGTGCGGCTGAAGGATTGCGCCAGCATCAACAGGCCCGCGACTCCGGAGGCGTCGTCCACCGCGCCGCTGAAGATTGCGCCCCCCGCCTCCGGCGGCTGGCGGCCCAGATGATCCCAATGAGCCGTGTACAGGACAAATTCGCGCTTATGATCGCTGCCGGGCAGGATTGCGATCACGTTCGGCGAGGTGAAGCGCCGCAAGGTGTTGTGGACCGCGGCCTCCGCTTCGAGTCCCAGGGCGGTGGCCTTGAAGCCGGGCCGCGCCGCCGCCGCAGTCAGCGACTCGAAATCGAGCCCCCCCTGCTTGAACATCGCACGGGCGGCGGCCAACGACAGCCACCCCTCGATGGCCGCGCGGCCCGCATTGCCGTCGGCCGTGGCGGGCGCAAGTTGGGGGCCGGTGCGGTCGTTGACCACCACGCTCCAGGCATAACCGGCCGCACCGGGGTCGTGGATCAGCAATACGCCGGCGGCGCCGTGCCGGGCCGCCTCCTCGACCTTATAGGTCCAGCGGCCGTAGTAGGTCTCGGCATTGCCGCGGAAGACGCTCGGATCCTTGGTCCCGTAGCCGGGATCATCGACCATCACGACCACGGTTTTGCCGCGAACGTCGACCTGGGCGTAGTCGTTCCAGGAGTATTCAGGGGCAACGATACCGTAGCCCAAGAACACCAGCTCGCTCTGGTGAAGCGCGGCCTCGGGCACTTCGCGCTGGGTCCAGATCACCATGTCCCGGGCGTATTCCAGCGATTTCGCGCTGCCCTGGCCCGTGATGGAGAGGGTTGCAGGGCCGTTCGGGGCGATTTCCACCAGCGGCACCTGCTGCAGATAGCTATCGCCGTTGCCGGGTTTCAGCCCCAGCTTTCGAAAATGATCGACCAGGAAGGCCACCGTTTTCGCCTCGCCCGGGGTACCCGGTTTGCGGCCCTCGAAATCATCCGACGCCAGCACTCGGACGGCGTCCCGAAAGCCGACCTCATCGATGTCGGTGGAGGGCGGCAGCACCCTGTGGCCCGAGCCGGCGCAGGCCGCGACCACCAGCACCAGAGCGCCGCCCATCCAGGCCGTGCGAAACCGCGACAATCCGCTGCCCTGATCCACCTCGTCCCCTTCAGTTGCCCGCACGAACCCGGGTACGCCATGACCGCCTCTCGGCCTGCCCCACGAAACTACCGGCGCCCGCCGCGGTCCAAACCCGGAGCACGCGCGGGCTCGAGACGAGCGGCGGATGCTCTCGCAACGGATCGGGGTGTTGTCCCGCCAAAACGCAACGCACGATCCGCCCGGCGCTCAGCCCGAACGTGATCGACACCGCAGATCCCGCGACGATTTGCATCAAAGCGGCGAGCGGACGCATATCCTCAGGCTCGTATACACTTGGGCCAATAGCATCGGCTTGGATTACCCCTGGTGGATTCGGGGATCGAAGTTTACAGGAGAACGGGAACGGTGATGACAAATAGGCCTTGGGCCAAACGCTGGATGACCGGTGTCGCGGTGTGCGCGGGCGCCGTGGGGCTGGCGGCATTGCTCGGGGCCGCCATGACACCCCCGGCGGTGGTGCCTTCGGCCACCGCCGAGCTGTCGCCGACCGAACAGGAAAACTACGTCGCCCGCCGCGTGAGCGACATCATCGCGCGCGAGCACTACCGCCGCGCGCCGCTCGATGACCGGCTGTCGAGCCTGATCCTGGACCGCTATCTGGACGCCATCGACGGCGGCAGAAGCTACTTCTACGCGAGCGATATCGCCGAATTCGAAAAGTACCGATACGAGCTCGACGACGCCATCAAGTCCGGGGACGTCGAACCCGCCTTCGTCATCTTCCGGCGCTACCAGCAACGCAGCCGCGAGCGGATGAACTATGCCATCGAGCTGCTGGCGAAGAAGCCGGACTTCGACGTCGATGAGTCGTTCAATTTCGATCGCGACAAGGAACCCTGGCCGGCGAACGCGGCCGAAATGAACGAACTGTGGCGCAAGCGCGTGAAGAACGACGCCTTGTCCTTGATCACCGCCGGCAAGCAATGGCCGGAGGTGGCGGACGTTCTGCACAAGCGCTATGAGCACGTCGCGAAGCGCATGGACCAGAGCAAGCCGGAGGACGTGTTCGAGGCCTTCATGAATGCCTTCGTCCTGTCGCTCGACCCGCACTCGAATTATTTTTCGGCGCGCAACTCCGAGGAATACAACATTCAAATGAGCCTGAGCTACGAAGGCATCGGCGCCTCGCTGATGTTGACCGACGACTTTGTCACGGTCATCGACGTGATTGCCGGCGGTCCGGCCGCCGTCAGCGGCAAGCTGGCGGCCAACGACCGCATCACGGCGGTCGGCGAGGGCAAGACGGGCGAACTCGTCGATGTGATCGGCTGGCGCTTGGACGACGTCGTGCAGAAAATCCGCGGTCCGGGCGGCACGCTCGTGCGTCTGCAGCTTCTGCCGGCGGGCGCGGCGCCGGGCTCCGCGCAAAAAGTAGTGGAATTCACCCGCAACCGCGTGTCGCTCGAGGCGCAGGCATCGCACAAAGCCATGCGCACAGTGACGCGCAACGGCCGCGACGTCAAGGTCGGCATCATCACCGTACCGAGTTTCTATCAGGATTACGATGCCAGCCGCGCGGGCGTGAAGGACTACCGCAGCACCACCCGGGACGTGCAGCGCCTGATTGGCGAGCTGCGCAAGGACGGCGCCGATGTGCTCATCATGGACCTGCGCGCCAACGGCGGCGGCTATCTGCCCGAGGCGGAGTCCTTGACCGGCTTGTTCATCGATCGTGGTCCGGTGGTGCAGCTACGCGACACCACCGGCCGCATCGAGGTCGATGACGATCCGGATGCGGCGATTTTCTACAGCGGCCCCATGATCGTGCTGGTGGACCGCTTCAGCGCGTCCGCGTCAGAAATCTTTGCGGGCGCGATCCAGGACTACGGCCGCGGACTCATCGTGGGCCAGCAAACTTACGGCAAGGGCACGGTGCAGAATGCGCACCCCCTCAATTACACGATTTTCGGCCGCAAGCCCGAGCTGGGCCAGCTGAACGTCACCATCGGCAAGTATTACCGGATCACGGGCGAAAGCACCCAGGACCGGGGCGTGACGCCGGACATCGCGCTGCCCTCGCTGATCGACGCGAATGAAGTGGGCGAGAGCACGCGCGATCGCGCGCTGCCCTGGGACCACATCGAACCGGCGGTGTTCAAGCCCGAGGGTGATTTGAAGCCGATCGCCGCGGCGCTGCAAAAGCTCCACGAGGAGCGCACTCAGAACAGCCCCGACTTTCGCTATCTGCACGACGATATTGCGGCGTTGGACGTGATGAGAAGCCAGAAATCCTTGTCGTTGAACCTCAAGACGCGCGAGGCCGAGCGCAAGCGTCAGGAGAACGAACGCCTGGAGCGCGAGAATACGTGGCTGGAAGCCCATGGCAACAAGCCGGTCAAGTCCCTGGATGAGATCAAGGACGATCCGGCCGCAAACATCATTCTGGACGAGACCTCGCAGATCGCCGCCGACCTTGCCGCCATACCGGTGCCCTTGCCCGGGCATGCACCCAAACCGACCCAGGCGCGGCGCACCGACGTCCATTAGGTAGGCGCTGCGCGCCGGGTTCGACGGGGTGGCGGACGCCACCCGCCCGATAGCGCTCGCTGCGCGAGCGCGGGGAGCATCAGCCGGCCGTGCGGTCCTAGCGCATCAACAGGGTGTAGAGGTCCCAGTAGTCTTCCGCGAGCACGTTCCACGCGGGCGCGGGCTGGCCCTTGGTGTCCTTGGCGGGATCCCCCGACGGCGGGTTCGCCAGTGAATCGGCGGTGGGCACGGTGTCGGCGCTGTTGCGATATTCGCAGGCCGCGCGCAGCCGTTCCATCTTGACCCGCACCGGAGCGGTGATCTGCTTCTGGTTGGCGATCGCAGCCAGCGCCTTCTGGACGCGCTGCATGTAGTCCTCGCAATCCGCGCGGCTGCCGAAATGCATTTCATGCACGCGCCGCGCCACCGCCTCCTTGGCGCGCGCCGCGAGACCGAACGCATCGACGGTTTCGCACAACAATTCGGCGAAGCCGATGATGGCAAGATTGATATTGCGGCGCGCGGACAGCGAAATGCCCGGAAAGTCATCCAGCGATTGGTTGCCGATGGCGCTGCGCTCGGCGTGCAAATCGCCCACCTCGGCATCGGCGAGCACCACCGCTTGACGCAAATTTTCGAGCGATTTGTTGCGCCGGCGCCGCTCGAAGTAGTGCCAGAACGCCGTCAGGCTGTTCAGCTCCTGCTGCACGCCCGCCAGGTGCTGGCGCTGTAAATCGGCCTTCTCGGCCGCTATTTGCAGCCGCCGGTCGACGTCCGCAAGGCGCGAGTCGCGGGCCGCATCGCAGTCGGCCTTGTACCGGGCCGCCTCGCGGGCCTCCTGGGTTCGCGTCAGATCCGTGGCGAATGCGGAGATATTTTGATGGCAGGTCTTCCACAGGCCGCGCAGCTGGTAGAACACGAGCGCCCCGAAACCGGTGGCCGGATCCGCAAGCAGGTCGCCGAGCGCGTCCAATTGCTCTTGGACGCGAATGGTTGCCCCCTCCTGCTGCTTCAAACGGTCGCGCAGCAGGTGGAACTCGTCCTTGAGGTCGGCGTAGGCTTTTTTGAGTCCGGCGCGGTTTTGAAAGAGCTGCATGAGCCGCTCTTCGTCCGCGCTCACGCTGCCCCCGTCGGGACCCACTTTGAGAAAACTCAGCTTATCGATCAAAGTCCCGCCTCAGCCTCGATTGGATGCGGGAAATCATGCGGCCGTCACCCGCTAGAAATGATGTCCCTGCTCGGCACAGTATTCCAGCCACTTATTTAACATCATGTTACGAGTCCAGCGCTGATCCAGTTCACGCTTGAGTCCTGACTGCAGTCTCGACAGCTGCGGGTGGCGCTGGAAACCGCGGAAGCTGCGAACCTCGGCTAGCCTAGCATCGTGATACACACAGACTTCGAGATCCGGATCACGAATGCAAGCGGTACTGGCGCCAAATTCGTAGGTTAGGCTGAATACGCTCGTATATCGGGACAGTTCGAGCGGTGTGAGATACAGGTCACAGTCCTTCGCGGTTCGCGACACGGTGCGCGCCGTGATCGCGCGCAGATCGCGTACCAGCCACCGCAGGCGCACGAAATTGCTCTCATACAGCGTCATGAGTCCGACGAAGCTGCCGGGCTGTGCCCGCCATGATGTTTCGCACCATTGGTCCGCTATCATGCTTCGACTATACCATGCAGGCTCAGGGTCTGAGGCGCCGCTCGATGCCGGTCCGGTCGAGAATCCGGCTGGAAATTTCTTCGATGGAGCACTCGGTGGCGTCGATGACGGGAATTCCATGCCGCTCGAACAGCGATTCAGCCGCGCGCACCTCGAAGGCGACTTGGCGCGACGATGAATAACGGCTGTCCGGTCGCCGCTCGTTGCGGATCTGCTGCAGCCGGTCGGGCCTGATGGTCAGCCCGAAGAGCTTCTGCGCATAGTGCTCGAGCGCCGCGGGCAATTTTCTCGACTCCAGATCATCTTCGGTCAAGGGAAAATTTGCGGCAAATATGCCGTATTGCATCGCTAGATACAGACAGGTCGGGGTCTTGCCGGATCGTGAGACGCCGACCAGGATGACATCGGCGCGCTCGTAGTCCCGCACCACCGAGCCGTCGTCGTTCGCCAGCGCGAAGTTCGTGGCGTCGATGCGCATGGCGTAGGCGTGCGTGTCCGCCATGCGATGTGTCCTACCCGTCAAATGCAGCGATTGGGTCTTGAGTTCGTTTTCCAAGGGTGCTAGGAACGGATCGAAGAAGTCGAGGAAGAATCCGGTGCTTCCGCGCACCACGTTGCGAACGTCCTCCTGCACCAAGGTGCTGAAGACGATCGGCCGAACACCCTCCTGCTTGCCGACGAGATCGATCTTGCGAACCGCCTCTATCGCCTTGTCAACGGTGGAGATAAATGGCACAGTCACTTGGCGAAATTCGATGCCGTCAAACTGCGTCATAAGGCTGTGGCCCATAGTTTCCGCGGTGATGCCCGTTTGGTCTGAAACGAAAAACACAGTTCGTCTTATCACGATTACTCCATTTGCCGTCGCCGTCTTTTCCGCGGAAGTGTTTCACTTAACCTCTTGCCGGACAAGTAATCAGTCATGAATCCCTACATCATTCCATTCGAAAGTTTGAGGAACAAGGACGTTGAACTGGTCGGCGGCAAGAACGCGTCCATTGGCGAAATGATAGCGGGACTGGCAAACCTCGGCGTGTCGGTGCCGGGCGGGTTCGCGACGACCTCGCACGCCTATCGCGACTTCCTCGCCCAGGGCGGATTGAGCGAGCGCATCCGCGCGGCGCTCGGCACCCTCGACGTCGATGACGTGGACCGGCTGGCGGTGGTCGGCAAACAGATCCGCGGCTGGATGCTCGAGACCCCGTTCCCCGCGCGGCTCGAGGCGGAGGTCCTCGAGGCCTATCGCAAGATGGGCCACGGCAGCGAGTTCGCCGTGGCGGTGCGCTCCTCGGCGACCGCCGAAGACCTGCCGGAGGCATCCTTTGCCGGCCAGCAGGAAACCTTTCTCAATGTGCGCGGCGAGAAGCACCTCCTCTCCTGCATGCACGAGGTGTACGCATCGCTGTTCAACGACCGCGCCATTGCGTACCGCGTGCACAGCAATTTCGACCACAACGCGGTGGCGCTGTCGGTCGGCATCCAACACATGGTGCGCAGCGATCTGGGCGCGGCCGGCGTGATGTTCACGCTCGACACGGACTCGGGCTTTCGCGACGTCGTGTTCATCACCGCGGCCTACGGGCTCGGCGAGACCGTCGTGCAAGGAGCGGTCAATCCGGACGAGTTCTATGTCTATAAGCCCGCATTGCGCGCCGGGATGCGTTCCGTGCTGCGCAAGAACCTGGGCGGCAAGGCGATCAAGATGGTGTATGCCGACGCGGGCTCGCCCGAGCGCGTGCGCACCGTCGAGGTCGCCCCCGACGACCGCAATCGGTTCTCCCTCGAGGAGGCCGATATCGTGCAGCTCGCCAAACAGGCGTTGATCATCGAGGATCACTACGGCACCCCGATGGACATTGAATGGGGCAAGGATGGCGCGAGCGGCAAGATCTACATTTTGCAGGCTCGACCGGAAACGGTGCAGAGCCGCGCCGGGCGCACCATCCAGCGGTTCACGCTGAAGTCGCGCTCGACGCTGCTGGTCAGCGGCCGCAGCATCGGGCAGCGCATCGGCGCGGGCGCGGCGCGCATCATCAAGGACGCCAAGGAGATGTCGCGCGTGCGCGCCGGCGACGTGCTGGTGGCCGACATGACGGACCCGGACTGGGAGCCCGTAATGAAGCGCGCCTCGGCCATCGTCACCAACCGCGGCGGGCGCACCTGTCACGCCGCGATTATCGCCCGCGAACTCGGCATCCCGGCGGTGGTCGGCTGCGGCACCGCAACGTCGACCATCAAGGAGAACCAAGCCGTGACGGTCTCCTGCGCCGAGGGGGACATCGGCCACGTCTATGAGGGCATGCTGGAATTCGATCAGCGCAACATCGAGTTGGATTCCCTGCCCGCCATCCCGGTCAAGATCACCATGAACGTCGGCAATCCCGACCGGGCATTCGACTTTGCGGGGATTCCGCACCGCGGGGTCGGCCTCGCACGCCTGGAATTCATCATCAATCGCATGATCGGAGTGCACCCGCGGGCGCTGCTCGAATTCGACAAGCAAAGCGCCGAACTGAAGGACACCATCACCAAACAGATCGCGGGCTACGCCGATCCCGTCAGCTTCTACGTGGACAAGCTGGCCGAAGGCATCTCGCAGATTGCGGCGGCATTCGCGCCGGAGCCGGTCATCGTGCGTCTTTCGGATTTCAAATCGAACGAATACGCGAACCTGATCGGCGGCAAGGCCTACGAACCGCACGAGGAGAATCCGATGCTCGGATTCCGCGGCGCCTCGCGCTACATCGACAAGGTTTTCAGACCCTGCTTCGAGCTCGAATGCCGCGCGTTGAAGCGCGTGCGCAACGAGATGGGACTGACGAACGTGCAGATCATGGTGCCCTTCGTGCGCACCTTGCTGGAGGCGAAGACGGTGACGGGTCTGCTCGCCGACAACGGTCTCAGACGCGGCGACAACGGGCTGAAGCACATCATGATGTGCGAGCTGCCCACGAACGCCCTGCTCGCCGACCGCTATCTCGAGTACTTCGACGGTTTTTCGATCGGATCGAACGACATGACGCAGTTGGCGTTGGGACTCGACCGCGATTCGGCGGTGATCGCGAAGCTCTTCGACGAACGCGATGATGCCGTCAAAGCCTTGATGGCGATGGCGATCAAGGCCTGCAAGGCCCAAGGCAAGTATGTCGGGATCTGCGGGCAGGGACCCTCGGACCATCCGGAACTCGCGCTCTGGCTGGTCGAACAGGGCATCGACAGCCTGTCGTTGAACCCGGACACCGTGGTCGAGACCTGGATGTTCCTCGCGGGCCTCGCGAAAGCCTGAATTGCGCCATGCTCGCCCAGCGGGCACCTCGAGGACGGAGTCGCATCGACCCCGTAGATCCGGCGCGAAGCGCCTAAAAAGTAAGCCCGACTAGATTCGGAGCAGCCGCTCGCGATAGAACTGCAGTTCGCGAATCGATTCGCGCACGTCATCCAGCGCCAAGTGTGTCGATGACTTTTGAAAGGCTTGTGCGACATGCGGCGCCCAGCGTTGTGCCAATTCCTTGAGCGTACTCACATCGAGATTCCGGTAGTGAAAAAACCCCTCGAGCTTCGGCATGAGGCGTGCCAGGAAGCGCCGGTCCTGGCAGATGCTGTTGCCGCACATTGGCGAGCGCCCGGCCTCGGCCCAGGCCCCGAGAAACTTGAGCGTCGCCTGTTCCGCGGCGGCGGCATCGACGTTGCTGGCCAGGACCCGTGCGGATAGGCCCGAGCTGCCGTGTTGCCGTCGGTTCCACTCGTCCATCGCCGCCATCGTTGCCTCGCTCTGACGAATCGCCAGCACCGGGCCTTCGGCGAGCACGGTCAGGTGCTTGTCGGTTACGATCGTGGCAATCTCGCGGTCATTTCGAGGTCGATCCACACAAGATTTTCGGGAGATTTCATCGTGGCTTCGAGGGGTGAGAAAGCGGCATGGTAACAGAGCGGCCGGCGTGAGGGACACGGGCAGCGGCGTGGTGCTGGCCAGCTACGGCCGGGGCGTGCTGGTCGAGGTGGACGACGCCTCGCCCGGCGATGCGCCGCTGCGCTGCTCGCTGAAGGGGCGCAAACAGCGCATCGTCTGCGGTGATCGCATCACCTGGGCCTACCAACCCGCCCACGACGGTGCCTCGGTGGAGTCGATCGAGCCGCGCCGCAATCTCATCGAGCGCATCGATTTGCGCGGCGGCGCCGAACCCGTGGCGGCGAACATCGACCGGCTGGCCATTGTCGTGGCGCCCGAGCCGGCTGCCGACTGGTTCGTGGTCGACCGGTATTGGGCGGGCGCACGACTCAAGGACGTCGAAACGCTGCTGGTGCTGAACAAACAGGACTTGGGGCTGGATGCCTTGCGCGCCGAGATCGAGACCTACCGCGGCCTGGGACTTGCCTGCATCGAAACGGCATCGCTGTCGGGCGCCGGAATCCAGCGGCTGCGCGCCGCTCTCGAGCCGGGCGTGACGCTGCTCGTCGGTCAATCGGGCGCCGGCAAGTCCTCCATCATCAATGCGCTCGCGCCGCATGCCGCCGCGCTAACGGCGGAGTTGACCCGCGATGCGGAGGGCCGCCACACCACCACGACGGCGCGCCGCTATCGATTGGATCCACACACCGCGATCGTCGATGCGCCGGGAGTGCGCGACTTCGCACCGCCGGCAAGCATCGCGCGCGCCGCGGAACGAGGCTTTGTCGAGGTGCATGCGCGCGCCGCCGGGTGCCGATTCAACGATTGCCGGCACATGGAAGAACCGGGCTGCGCCGTGCGCGCGGCCGTGCAGGCCGGCTCGCTCGCCGCGCGCCGCTACGAGAGCTACCGCCGGCTGTTTCGCCTCTATGAGAAGCTCGGGCCCTAGCTCGATTGCGCCGCTTGGCGACTGATCACTCACCAAGGCGCTGCGCGAACGGCTGCGGCCATGAGTTTGCCGGCGGTGGGTCAAGTGGCGCACATTATGTAAATGTCGATCGTGGAAGTATCAGCGTCGGCTGAAGTATCGGCGTCGGTTTAGGACCTGTTCCACTGATCGTGAGGGCGCGCAGGAGAGGCGCCCTGCCATGAACCCGTAGCGTTTCGATTAAATGTTCGTCGGGGCTTGCCAAAGTTCATTGAATTTCGGATAAATTCATCGGCCCGGATATCGCCAATAATTTTCAAAGCGTACCAGGGAGCGTGGGATGAGCATGGATGTCATACGCGTGTCGGGCACGCGCGCCGAAGACGGTGCACATCGATGTCGTCGCGGCCAAGCGCATCGCGCTAATAATGTCGCGGCGGCGTTGGCGGTCGGCCTGTGGGCAGCTCCCATGACCGGCGCGCAAGTCAACGTCACCACGCAGCACAATGACATTGGCCGTACCGGTCAGAATCTGAACGAAACCATTCTCACTACCGCCAATGTGAATTCGACCCAGTTCGGGTTTCTTTTTGCGCAGCCGGTGTCTGGTCTGATCTACGCGCAGCCCCTGTACCTGTCCGGCGTCACGATCAACGGAGTGGTTCATAACGTGGTGTACGTCGCCACCTTGAGTGGCTTCGTTTACGCCTTGGACGCGTACTCGAACACGGGCGCCAACGCGGCTCCGTTATGGAGCATCTCTCTGCTCGACACGGCGCATGGAGCATCCCCTGGGGCAAAAAGCTATTCAACGTTGGGCACGACGAGTACACCGGTCATCGATCCCGTCGGAGGTACGCTCTATGTGGTGAGCACGGATTATGAGGGCAGTGCACCGGTTTTTCGGTTGCATGCGCTCGACGTGACCAGCGGCGCGGAGAAATTTGGCGGCCCGTTGACGATCGCGCCGAGCGTCATGGGCACGGCCGCTGACGCCGTCGGCGGCGTCGTGCCTCTGACGACGCCCAATCACAACCAGCGCGCCGGACTGCTTTTGTTGGACGGGATCGTTTACCTCAGTTTCGGTTCATATCCGGAAGGCGAGGAATCCACCTGGCACGGTTGGGTAGTCGGCTATGACGCCGGCAGCCTCGCCCAGACAGGGGTTTTCTGCACGACTCCCAACGGCAATGGCGGCGGCGTATGGATGTCCGGCAACGGGCTGGCGGCCGATCAGCTGGACTCCGTGAATTATCCGTTCGGCAGAATGTTCATCGCTACGGGTAATGGGGATTTCACCGCCACGTCGCCCTATGCCAACAACATGGACTACGGAGACAGCATCGCGAATCTCGATTTGACCAACGGCATTCCGACGGTCACGGATGATTTCACGCCCTACACTCAAGCCATCGAGTACGCAAAAGACGGCGACCAAGGATCCGGTGGTCTGATGATTCTGCCTACCCAGTCCACGGGGCCTTACCCGAATTTGCTGGTCCAAGCCGGCAAGAACGGCACGCTGCTGCTGGTCGATCGCGACGCTTTGGGCGGCTATAACCTGACCACGAACCAGGTGGTGCAATCAATACCGCGCGCCGTGGGCAACACGGGCGTTTGGAGTTCCCCTGCGTATTGGAACGGCAATATTTATTATTGGGGAACCTACGATTATCTGAAGTCGTTTCCGCTGGTCAACGGTTTGCTCTCGACGCCGCCTACGGAATCCGTTGAACAATCGGCATTTCGCGGCGCCTCGCCGTCGATTTCGGCCAACGGCAACACGCAGGGAATCGTCTGGACCATCGACGCCGACGCCTATGCGACGGGCGGTGCCGCGATTTTGGAGGCTCACGACGCGAGCAACGTGGCCTCCACCCTGTACTCCAGCGCCACCAATGCCACGCGCGATACTGCCGGGCCGGCAGTGCATTTCACCGTGCCGACGATTGCCAACGGCATGGTGTACGTCGGAGCGGTAAATCAACTTGACGTCTATGGATTATTGAGCAGCACTCAAACGAGTACGCCCATGATTTCCCCGGGCTTCATCCAACCACTCGTGGCCCCGATTACCGTCACGATCACGGATGCCACGCCGAATGCCGCCATCTTTTACACGACCAACGGAACGGCGGCGACCACCAGTGCCACGCCGTACACCGGACCCTTCGTCGTCACCTCCAATCAGATCGTCAACGCGGTTGCCTTGGCTACCGGATCGACGCTGAGCAACCAAGCGT